>NZ_JBEXGM010000049.1:0-42416 GCF_040607335.1 Streptomyces sp. NPDC005303
CGCGAGCCGACGCTGGGCCCGATGGCGTTCGGTGATGTCCTCGATCATCTCGGCCACACCGAGAATGCGACCGGAGGGATCCTCCATCGGGAAGGACGAGACCATCGCCACCCGCTCTCGCGCGGGGTCCTGCTCCAGGCGAACGAACTGCTCGGAGTAGACCGCTGGCCTTCCGGTCTCGATCACCTGGCGCACACGGTCCACGGCACTGCGCGCGTCATCGGGGAGGAGGAAACAGCCGGTGGGCAGCCCCCGAAAATCCGCTGCCGGGACGCCGCTGAAGCGTTCGATGGCCCGGTTGACCCGGAGCAGCTTCAGGTCGGGGCCATGGACGACCAGGCCGATCGGGCAGCGGCGGTACAACCCGTCGAGGACCGCGCGGTCCCTTTGCCACTCCAGGACGTCGGCCTCGAGTGCCCCGGCGAGAACCCACTCTCGGACCCGGCCGTCCCGTGAGAGCGCGTCGGCCCTGAGTCCCAGCTCCACGAGCCGCCCGTCGCGGTGCCGCACCGTGAGCATCCCGAACCAGCTGCCGCTTCTCCTGCAGCTCCCCGCGGCCTCCCTGACGGTCGGCAGCTCGCGGGGATCGACAAGGACCTCGGACGCCGGACGACCGATCACGGCTGTGTCCGGATAGCCGAGCAGTTCCTGAGCCCGCCGGTTCCATCCGATCACGGTTCCGCGGTCGTCGAGCACCGCCAAAGCAGCGAGGTGCAGGGCGAACGGATCGTCGTGGCTTTCGCTGAGCTCCGTCATCCGCTTCTCCACCGCTGGACACCACCTTGTCCTCGGTCTCCGCTGTTCTGCCTCGGGCCAGCCACGGCCGGCGTCCGGCGTGACGGCGTCCGAGTCGGTGGCCAGGCGTTCCACACATGCACGCCGACGACCTGCAGATGCCATGTAAGCCTATTGAACCCGGTGGAGCCGCAGCCTCGCCCACCGTGCGGCGCACCGGGCCCTCGCCTGCCGGGGTGTTTCTGCGGGGTGTGCCGCTACTTGCGGCCGCCGCTCGTGAACTTCTCGAAGGCGTGGCTGAAGGCCCAGGTGTCCTGGGCGATGCCGGAGCACGAGTCGGAGCCGCCGGTGCCCGGGCAGCCGCCGTTGTCCCGCTGCAGTGCCCAGAAGGAGAGCGTGTTGATCCTCTTGGCCTCGGCCCACTTCTCCACCGCCAGCGCGTTCTCGACGGTGAAGGTCTCCTCGGGGCCGTAGTCGTCGATGCCGGGCATCTCGATGATCCCGATCATGCTCCAGAGCTTCGCGGAGCTCTTGTCCGGGTGGAGCGCGGCGAGTTGGGCGTGCAGACCCTCGGCGGCCGTCGCCGTGTCGGCCGCCATGTCGTGCGTGGCGCCGTCGTAGTAGTCGAACGTCATGAGGTTGACGACGTCCACGCGCGCGTGGTTGTCGACGGCGTTCTGGAGCACGGCAAGGCCGTTGGCCTCCAGGCCGTGTGTGGAGGTCGGCAGGGTGTAGGAGAACTGCACCGTGCGTCCGGTGCGCCCGGCCCAGCGCTGGACCTTCGCGATCGCCTTGTTGCGGCGGTCGATGCCGGCGGCGTTGTTGATCGAGTCGCCTTCGACGTCGAGGTCGATGCGGGTGATGCCGTACGTCGTGACGAGGCTCTTGAACACGTCGGCGACGGCGTCGACGCTGGTGCAGCTGTCGGCCAGTTCGGTGCCGGTGGTGTCCGCGGTCCAGCCGCCGAAGGACGGGATCACATCACCGCCGCGCGCCTGGATGGTGGCGATGTCGCGTCCGAAGGTCGCCTTCGAGATCGGTTGATCGGTCTGGCCGTTCCAGTAGGCGGTGCACGAACCCGCCGTGGCCGTCTGGAGGAAGGCCAGCGTGAGGTACTTGTTGCCGGAGGCGGCGGCGAGCGCGGCCGGGCTCCCGCCGGTCCACGACTCGAAGTAGGGCGCGGCCACGTGAGCCGGCAGGGGCTTGCCGAAAGCCGAGAGCTCGGGGGCCGGCGAGGGCGGCGCCGCGAGCGCGCTCCCTCCCCCGAGTCCGACGAGCCCTGCGGACAGAGCGCTCACGCTCAGACAGGACAGCAGCGCATGAAGGTGACCAGGTCGTCTCACTGACGCTCCCAGGGGGAAGGGGCACGCGGGACTGCGGAACGAGAACCGCGGGGCGAATCGTGCTCATAATTGGACTAGACCAGCTAACTGTCAAGGTTCTTTACAGTTAGCTTGCCGAGCCTCGCCTCCCCGTTGTCCGGCCTTTCTCTTCCGTGAGACGGAATCTGCGAGCGGCTGCGCGACCTCGGTGTGATCATGCAGGCGACGTCCGACCGGCAGTGCGTGCTGAACTCCTGCACGCCCATGAGAGCGACGGCGCCCCGGTGTGCTGCCACCCGCAGCCCCACCTGCCGTTCCACCTGCCGTTCCAGCAACGCCGGCGCACCCTGCTCACCGTCCGGCTGGACCTGGCCGAGGGGCGGCTGAACTGCCACGAAGGCGGTCCGTGCACGGTGGGAGAGGAGAGCCGGTCGTCGACCCGGTCGTGCCCCTGTGGGCAGGACGTACGGGCGAGTCGCGGGACGTACGGGGCGTACCGCCGACGACTCCCGTCGCCGCGGTCCGGCCGGCCGGACACTCCCCCGGGAGTGACGGGGACGGTGTGTCGCGGTCGCCACCGCATTCCCTGCTCCGCGCTCGGCCCGCCAGAGCCCGGTGCGGGGTCCGTGACCCCCGAGGCGTGAGACAGCGGACATGGACTCCCGAGGTTGTCGGTGGCGTACGGCAGGATGAGCAGGGGGAACCACCTGACGTGGAGAGACGCGAGGGCATGACGACGGAACGGACACCGCTGGCCGGCCGGGAGGCGGAACTCGGACGCCTCGACCGGCTGTTGGCGGACCTGACGGGCGTCCAGGCGGGGGACGCGCACGGCCGCCCGGCGGTGCTCGACGTCAGCGGTGAGGCGGGCATCGGCAAGAGCCGTCTGGTCCACGAGCTGTGCTCGCGCGCGACGCGGCGGGGGGCGACGGTGCTGCGCGGCCGGGCGACGGAGTACGAACACCACATCCCGTTCCAGCCGTTCATCGACGCCTTCGCCGACCTCGACCCCGGGGCGGTGGATTCCTTCCCGGCAGCCGCCGAGGTCGCCCCGGTACTCAGCGGCGCCCCGCGCCGCGCGGACCGTTTTGGCCTGCACCGGGCCACCGCCGCCCTGCTGACCCACGCCGCGGCCTCCCCGCTGGTCGTGGTGCTGGACGACATGCACTGGGCGGACGACGCTTCCCTGGAACTCCTCGACCACCTCGTCCGGCACCCCGTGCGCGCCCGCGTCCTGCTGGTCCTCGCCCGCCGCGACCGGCAGAGTCCCGCCCCGCTCGCCGCGACCCTCGCCCGCGGCGCGGACACCGGCGCGGTACGCCGGACGGTCCTCGGGCCGCTCGGCGAGCGGGAGTGCGTAGAGCTGCTCACCCCCGGGCTGGCCCGCGACGAGGCCGTACGGCTCTACACAGCGAGCGAGGGCAACCCGCTCTATCTGCTGACGCTGCTCCAAGCCCGCCGTGAGGGCGCGCCGGTCAGCAGGCTGTCCACGACCGGGCTCGACGCGCTGCTGCTCGACGAGCTGACTCCGCTGACGCCCGCGCAGCGCCGGCTCGTCGAAACGGTGGCCGTGCTGGGCGACCACGCCACGCCCGCTCTGCTAGGTCCGGTCACCGGCCGTGAACTGGCCGAGCTGGCCGCGGACCTCGCGGTGCTGACCCGCCGGGATCTGCTGCGCACCGGCCGGCACGGGCGGCTCGCGCTACGGCACCCCGTGCTGCGCGGCCTCGTCCACGACCGAACCGACCCCTGGCTGCGCACGCAGACCCACCGGCTGGCCGCCACCGAACTCGCCCTGGCCGGCGCCCCGCCGGCCGAGCGGGCGCATCACGCCGAGCGATCGCTGTCCGGCTGGGACCCGCAGTTGGCGGCCATGCTGACCGAGGCCGCCGAGCAGGCCGCCCACACGGCGCCCGCGAGCTGCGCACACTGGTTGGAGGTGGTGCTCAGACACCTTCCACACACGCCGGAACACCTGCACAGGCGGGGCGAGTTGATGCTGCTGCGCGCCCGGACGCTGGGTTCCTGCGGGCAACTCCGGGAGAGCCGCGACCTGTTGCACCAGGTGATCGCTCTGCCCGACCCGGGCGACGGCAGCGGAGTGCGGGCGTCCGCCGTCGTCCTGTGCGCCGTCATGGAGCGGCACCTGGGGCGCTACACGGAGGCGGTGGCCCTGCTCCGCCGTGAGCTGAGCCGCACCGATCCCCCGCCGTCGCCCGCCGATCAGTTGGCGCTCGGGCTGGAGTTGGGCCACTCGGCACCGCACGACACGTCGTACCCGACGGTGCGCTCCACCGTGGCGCGCACTCTGGAGGTGGCCCGCTCTCTCGGGGACCAGGCCGGCGTGGCGGGTGCGCTGGCCGTCGGCGCGCTCGGGGAGGCGTACGAGGGTGCCACGGCCACGGCAGCCGACTTCGCCCGCCGGGCCGCGGCCCTCGTCGACTCACTGCCGGACGACGACCTCACCGGCCTGTGCGAACCGCTGGCCCGGCTCGGCTGGGCCGAGGCGTTCCTGGAGCGCTTCGCCGACGCCGAGCGGCACGCCGACCGCGGCCTCGCCGTGGCCCGCCGCACCGGACAGCTCCACCTCCTGCCTCATCTGCTGCTGTGCAAGGCACACGTGCGCATCCAGACCTGCCGGCTCGCGTCGGCTGTGGAACTGGCCGACGAGGCGGAGGACATCGCCCGCGGCATCGGCAGCGACGAACTGCTCGCCTTCGTCCTCGGCACCAAGGCCCACGCCCTGGTGGACGCCTGTCCACCCGGCGATCCCCGGCCACTCGCCGTCGCGGAGGAGGCGGTGGCCGCGGCGGGACTGGGCCTCAACTGGTGGGCCTCCATCGCCTGGTGCACGCTCGGCTACGCGGCACTCACCGCCGGCGATCCGGTCCGTGCCCGCGAGGCGATGCTGCGCGCCGGCGGACCCGGCCTGCACCGGATGCAGCCCTCGATGCGTCCGCTGTTCATGGAGGTCCTGGTCACCGCCGCCGTCGTCACGGGTGACCTGGACGAGGCGAAGCAATGGGCCGAGCGGGCACGGGAGGAGGCGGAGAGCCTCGATCTGCCCCTGCAGCGGGCCTCGGCCATGCGCAGCGCGGCGCACATACGCCTCGGCCTCGGCGACGGCAGAGCGGCGGCCGAACTGTTCGTGGCGGCGGCCGACGAGAGCGCCCGCAGCGGAGCGGCGTTCTGGGAGGCGTTCTCCCTGCTCCTCGGCGCGCCTCCATTGGCGGCGGAGCCATCCCTGAACGGTGCGCGGCGCGGGGAGGCCGCCTGGCGCCGCGGACAGCGGATCGCCGCCGCCGGGGGCTGCGGGATGCTGACCGGCCTTGCCGAGGCGGTCCGCCCCGCGGTGGCCGACGCCGCCGACGGCCCCGAGCGGCGGCTCGCCGAACTCACCGCCCGCGAAAGGGAGATCGCCGGCCTCGTCACCGAGGGCCTCACCAGCCCGGCGATAGCCGATCGTCTCTGCCTGAGCCGCCGCACGGTCGAGACCCACATCTCCCGGATCTACCGCAAGACCGGTGTCTCGTCGCGAGCCGCACTGGCGGGCCTGATGGCGGGGCGAACGCCTGGGCACTCGTTCAGCGGTTGAGCCACTAGCGCCGGTCGAGGCGAAGGTACGGGGGCTTGCGCGAAACCCTGTACGAAACTCTTCGCAGATCTTCGGCACTTGGGGGGGCTGGCTGCCCGTGGGCCTTCAGGGCCTGCTTGAGCCGGATGCGGTCAACGCCGCCCGTCCGGTTCTGAGGGGATGCGGCGCAGCAATGCGCCGCACCTACCGACGTCTCTACGCACACAGGGGACTGACACTGACACCTCAGAATCCGTGGACCGCGAAGGCGATGAACTGGGTCACCTGGCGTGCGGCGAAGTTGTCGTCGGAGACCAGGACGACGGTGCGGCGGCCGTCGGGGAGGCGGGGGCCGAGGGTGATGCCCTCGACGTTGTCGACCCGGGGCAGCCCGGGCACGTCGGACAGGTCGCTCACCAGCGTCTTGCGGACCGGCTGGACGGCGTGCGCGGACGGGTCCGTGAGGGAGTCGCGGCCCAGGACGTCGGTGGCGCCGTGGAGGTCGACCAGGTAGATGCGAGCCTTCCAGTTGTTGTCGGCGTAGATCGAGGCGCGCTCCAGGACCAGGAAGCGGTCGTCGCCGAGGGCGACGAGGTCGCTGACGCCGTTGGTGTCGGTGCTGCCCGCGGGAGGCGTGGCGAACAATGGTTCCAGGGGGTAGGCGTACTGGGCCAGCGGCTGTCCGGTGCGGGCGTCGTGGACGGTGATGCGGGTGAGCGCGCCGTGCTCGGGGGTGGGGTCGTCGCCGTCCTGGTAGAGGGGGTCCTCCATGGCGGTGACGATCCGCCGGCCGTCCGGGGTGAAGGTGACTCCTTCGAGGGTCTGGTTCTTGCGGGGGCCGAACTCCTGGGAGTTCATGTGCAGTTGCGGGGGCAGCGGGAGCTGTCCGGTGGAGGTGCCGGTCGTGGTGGCGCGGCGGATCCAGGGGTCGCCGAGGAGGGCCGGGCCGTCGGACGGGACGATGCGTTCGCCCTCGCTCGTCCAGGCCAGGCTGCCGTCGCGCGGGTCGACGGCGATGCCCTCCGGGTCGGGTGCGACGGTGGCGGTGGCGGTCGAGGTGGGCGGGAAGGTGGTGCCGTCCGGGCGGAGCCAGGGGTGGGTGCCGGTGAGTTCGACGCCCTGGAGGGTGCCGCCGGTGAGGTCGACGTGCGCGGTGTAGAAGCGGGCGGGGCCGGTCTGTGACCGGTCGTCGCTGATCACGTAGTACGTGCCGGTCCTCGCGTCGTAGCTGATGGCGGACAGCCCGCCGACGGTGGTGCCTTGGAAGGGCATGGCGTTCGGCAGTTCCTGCTCGCCGAGGAAGTCCAGCCGTATGTCGCTGTCGTGGGCGGCGGCCGGGGTGCCTGCGAGGGCGGGGAGTGCGGCGAGGACGACGGCGGTGGCGATGATCCGGGCGCGGGCGGCGCGGATGCTCATGGAGTCTCCAGGGAGGGGAGGCCGGGCGGTGTCGCGGGAGCGGTACGGGACGCGCGACGGCGACGCCAGGCGAAGAACGCGAGGGCGATCAGGGTGATGCCGTAGGGGATGGCGGAGACCAGCTGCGACGGGATGGCGAGGTTGCCGAGCTGGACGGCGAGGGCCTCGGCGGTGCCGAAGCCGAGGGCGGCGAGGAAGACGCCCCAGGGGCGCAGGGCGCCGAGGAAGACGGCGGCCAGGGCGATGTAGCCGCGGCCGGCGGTCATCCCGGTGACGAAGAAGGACACGGCGCCCATGCTCAGGAACACTCCGGCCGCTCCGGCCAGGGCGCCGCTGAGGGCGAGGGCGCCGAACTGCACCCGGTGCACGTGGATGCCGACCGAGCGCGCTGCCTCCGGGTGCTCGCCCACGGCGCGCAGATGGAAGCCGAACCGGGCCCGGTACAGCAGCCAGGCGACCGCGGGGGCGGCGGCGAGGGCGGCCCAGGTCAGCACGTTCTGCCCGCTGAGCACCGCGCCGAGACCGGGAACGTCCTCGACCAGGGGCAGCCGGACCGAGGGCAGCGCCCCGCTGTGCAGCCTGCTGGTGCCGCCCTTGTCGCCGAGGAGCGCGTACACGGTGTACGCGGTCGCGCCCGCCGCCAGGAGGTTGAGGCCGATGCCCGCGATGATGGCGTCCGCGCCGAGGTACAGGTGCAGCACGCCGAGCAGCAACGCGAGGAGCGCGCCCCCGGCGATTCCGCAGGCGGCCCCGGCCCATACCGAGCCGCTGTACCCGGCGACCAGCGCACCCGTGCAGGCGGCGGTCAGCATCGAGCCCTCCAGAGCGATGTTGGGCACTCCGGCCCGCTCCGCCAGCAGACCGCCGAGGGCGGCGAGGACGTACGGCGTGGACACCCCGAGGATCGCCGCGAGGAATCCGGTGCTGAGCACGACGTCGAGGACCGGGCCCATCAGCGGGCCTCCCTTCGGGCGAGGTACCGCTTGACGAGTTCGGGCAGCGCCCGGGCGGTCACGAGCAGCACGATGACCGCCTGGATGATGGTCACGGCCTCGGAGCCGACGTCGGTCTGCTGCTCCATCACATCGCCGCCGACGCGCAGATACGAGTAGAGGAGCGCGGCGGCGACCACGCCGACCGGGTTGTTGCGGCCGAGCAGGGCGACGACGATGCCCTCGAAGGCCAGCCCTCCGGCCATGTCCGGCTGGAGCCCGCCGTAGACCCCGAGCGCGAGGTGCGCTCCGGCCAGACCGGCGAGCGCGCCGCCGATGACGAAGCTCCACTCGATGGTGCGCGGTACGTCGATGCCGCCGTACCGGGCGAAGTCCGGGTTGGAGCCGGTGATCCGGATGCGGTAGCCGAGCGGTGTCCTGGCGAGCAGGAACCATACGGCCGCGGCCACTGCGAGCATGCCGAAGAGACCGATGTTCGCCTGGTCCAGGGGGACGCCGAAGAAGTCCGAGAGCAGAGGCAGCGCCGAGTCGGGCCGCACCGGGGCGGACTGCACGGCGCTGCTGCCGGGCGCCTTGATGTGGTCGGTGAGGAGATAGTCGAAGACCCGCACGACGACGGCGTTCAGCATCAGGGTGGCCACGATCTCGTTGGCGCCGAGGCGGGCCTTCATCACCCCCGGCACCGCGCCCAGCGCGCCTCCGGCGAGGGCGGCGACGGCGAGCGGCACCAGGACGGCGGCGACCGGCGGCAGGTGAAGGTTGATCGCCACCAGGGCGCTCGCCAGGGCGCCGGCGTACACCTGGCCCTCCGCGCCGAGGCTGATCTGCCGGGCCCGGAAGGGGATCGACACGGACAGGCCGAGCAGCGCCAGGGTGGTGGCGTCGGCGAGCCAGCGGCCGATCCGGGGAGTGCGCTCCAGCGGACCGGTGAGCAGGGCGTCGAGCGCGCCGGTGGCGTCCTTGCCGGTGGCCAGGACCACCAGGAAGGCGATGAGGACGGCGACGGCGACGGTCAGCACCGTCATCGTCAGCTCGACGACCGCCGTACGCCGCCGGGTGGCCAGGAAGTCCCGCCGTCCCCGCGTCTCGGGCCGTCCTTGCCGTTCCGCTTCCGGTTCCAGGATCGAGGTCATCGCACACCTGCCGTGATCCGCTCGTCCGGATGCCGCTCCACACCGAGCATGTACAGGCCGGTGGTCTCCTCGGTGAGCCCGGCCGGGTCGTCGAAGCGGGCGACGAGACCACCGTCCTTCATCACCAGCAACCGGTCGGAGAGGGCGAGCAGTTCACCGAGGTCGGCGGAGACCAGCAGCACCGCCGCGCCCGCGTCACGGGCCTCGACGAGCCGCTCGTACATGAAGTGCATGGCCCCGATGTCGACACCCCGGGTCAGCTGTGCGGCGAGCAACAGGCGTGGCCGGGCGGACAGTTCGCGGGCGACGACGACCTTCTGCAGATTGCCGCCGGACAGCGCGCCGGCCGCCGCGTCGGGATGCGGGGCGCGGATCGCGTACCGGCCGATCAGATCCTCGGCCAGCTCGCGGATGCGGCGGGTGCGCAGAATGCCGCGGCGGGCGACGGGGGGCCGGTCGTGGCGGTCGACGATCAGGTTGTCGGCGATGGAGCGGTCCAGGGCGGCCCCGTTGGACAGCCGGTCCTCGGGCACGTGGGCGACACCGGCCCGACGGTGGCCCGCCGCGTCGAGGTGGGTGACGTCGGCGCCGTCCACGGTGACCGATCCGGTGGTGGGGCGGCGCAGTCCGGCGAGCAGTTCGACGAGTTCGGTCTGGCCGTTGCCCTCCACACCCGCGAGGCCGACGATCTCACCGGCCGCGATGTCGAGGGACACGCCGTGCACCGCCGGACCCGAGAGTCCGCGGACCCGCAGGACGTTCGCGCCGGGCCGCGCCGGGGGCTTCGGCACGTCGAGGGACATCTCCCGGCCGACCATCATGGACGCGAGGCGCGCGGGCGTCGCCTCCTCGGTGCGTACGGTCGCGATCACCGACCCGGCGCGCATGACGGTGACGCGGTCGCTGATCTCCCGCACCTCCTTGAGCTTGTGCGAGATGAACAGCACGGTCATGCCCGAGTCGCGCAGCCTGCGGACCGCGGTGAACAGGTCGGTGGTCTCCTGGGGGGTGAGGACGGCGGTGGGCTCGTCGAGGATCAGGATGCGGGCGCCGCGGTGCAGGGTCTTGAGGATCTCGGCACGCTGGCGCATCCCCACGGACACCGCTTCGACCCTGGCCTCCGGGTCGACGGCGAGCCCCGCCTCCTCGGCCAGCGCGGCGGTACGTTCGACGGCGGCCGCACGGTCGACACGGCCCGGCCTACCGGGCTCGACGCCGAGGACGACGTTCTCGGCGACGGTGAACGACGGCACCAGCATGAGGTTCTGGTGGACCATTCCCACACCGAGGGCGATGGCGTCCTGCGGCTGGGAGAACCTGACCGGCCTGCCATGAACGCTGAGCTGCCCGGTCGACGGCTGTTCGAGTCCGTACAACAGCTTCATCAGGGTGGACTTGCCTGCGCCGTTCTGCCCGACGATCGCCCTGATCTCCCCCACGGGCACCGACAGGTCGACGTCGCTCACGGCGCGGGTGCCGTTGGGGTAGGTCTTGCCCAGCCCCGTGGCCGACAGCGCGGGCGGGGCCTGTTCCACGGCACTGTGCACGGTTGCGTCGGTTTCCTCGATGGGTTCCACCAGTGTTCCTCGGAGGTCAGAAGGCCGAAGGGACCTTGACGGCACCGGACTTGACCTTCGCGGCCTGCGCCTCGAGTTCGGCGCGTACGGCGGCGGGGACGAGCTTGTCGAAGTGGGCGTTGTCCACGTAACCCACGCCGTCCTCGGCGAGGCCCACCGCGGCGGGCTTCCCGTAGGCGAGCGTGCCGGCCTTGTTCGCCTTGGCCGCCAGGTAGAGGGCGTTGCCGGCGTTCTTGAGGACGGAGGTGACGACGGTCTCGCGCTGGGCGGGGTCGGTGAGCGTCTTGTACTGGTCGGAGTCGACACCGAAGGCGTACCGCTTGGCGGCGACGGCCGATTCGAACACTCCGAGCCCGGAGGATCCGGCGACGGGCCACACCAGTTCGGCTCCCTGCCCGTACATCGCCGAGGCGATCTGCTTGCCCTTCGCCGGGTCGCCGAACGGGTTGTCGCCGCCGACGTACTGCACGAGGACACCGGAGGACGGATTTCCGCCCGCCGCCTTGAATCCTGCCTTGAAGCCGACGACGAAGTCCTCGATCACCGGTATCTGCACTCCGCCGATCACACCCACCTTGCCGTTTCCGGCACTGCCCGGAAGAGCATGCGCGGCAACGAGTTTGTCGGCGAGGAATCCGGCCAGATAAGCGGCCTCGTTCTGCTTGAAGGTGACGGAGTAGACGTTCGCGCACTTGTTGGAACAGCCGCTCTTGCCCGTGTAGTCGACGGATCCGTCGAAGAGCCAGAACTTCTTGTCCGGGTATTCCGGGGCCAGTTTGGAAATGAAGCCGACGGTGTCGACGGTGCCCGCCGCGAGGACGTCGTAGTCGTCACCTGCCGCGGCGTCCTCGAATCCGGAGGACCACTTGGTACGGTCGCTGCCCAGCTCGACGACCTTCAGGCTGTAGCCGAGGGCCTTCTCCGTCTTCTGCAGGCCGGCGTACGCGGAGTCGAAGAAGGAGCGGTCGCCGAGGTTTCCGTTGATGACGAACTTGATTCTCGGCTTTCCGGATCCCGCAGAATCCGAGGAGCCGGAGTCCGTCGAGGCACCGCATGCGGCGAGGGTGAGGGAGAGCGCCGCGACGCCTCCCAGAATTCTGATCTTGTTCATGGGCCGGATTCTCTTTCTCTGCGGGTTCTCTGCGCGTTCCCTGCGGGGTTTGCTTCGGGGTTGTCCGAAAGCTATGCAATGCAAAACGTTTTGGCTATGGGTCTATGTGCTGTCTCGCGTTAGGAGATTGTTTCCGGGAGCAGCGCGGTGGCCGCGATGGTGACGGCCCGGTCGAAGTCGGTCTCCCGCTCGGCCGCGGTGAGCGCCTCCGCGTGGCGCACATGGTCGCTGACGGTCAGGACGGCGAGCGCGTGACCGCCCTCGGCGGCGGCGACCGCGTACAGACCCGCGGCCTCCATCTCCACGGCCAGCGTTCCGTGCGCCTCCAGCCGCTCGAACAGCGCCGGACGCTCCAGATAGAAGTGGTCGGTGGTGAACACCGGCCCGATGTGCGTGCGCGGTCCGGCTCCCCCTCCGCCCCCGGCGGCCTGCGCGGCTGCCGCGGTCAGCCCGAAGGAGGCGGCATGACTGAGGTGCACTCCGTCGATACGGCGGCTGCCCATCGCCGAGTCGGTGTGGGCGGCGGTGGCCACGACCACGTCCCGCAGTCCCACCGAGGCCGGGATGCCGCCCGCGGTGCCCACTCGCACGATGCGGCGCACGCCGTAGAAGCGGAAGAGTTCGGTCGCGTAGATCGTGACGGACGGCATGCCCATGCCGGAGGCCAGCACGGACAGGGGAGCCCCCCGGTACGTTCCGGTGTATCCCTCGATGCCGCGCACGTCGGTGACCAGCCTGGCGTCCTGAAGGATCGTCTCCGCGATACGGCGGGCCCGGCGCGGGTCACCGGGCATCAGCACGTCCGGCGCGAAGTCCCCGGGAGCGGCCGAGATGTGGGCGGTGGACATCAGGCGTCCTCCTTCACCGAAGCGCCGGCCAGCCAGCGGACCAGCCGGTCCCACAGCTCGGGGTAGCCCTCCCAGTCCAGGAAGGCGGGCGGGGCCCAGTGCGGCGCCAGGTCGGACGTGAACGCCGCCGACCTGCCCGCGCCGTAACCGCCCACCGCCAGCAGCGGATGGCCCGCGCACTCGACGAGCAGCTCCGCCCCTTCCCGTACCGTCACCTCGTTGAGCCCGAGCAGATCCGGCCAGGTCGCGTCCAGCCCGTCGACGACCGGGTGCCGGGCGAGGACCCGTGGCGTGGCCCCGGCGGGCAGTTCCACCCGGTCGTCCCGGTCGTGCAGGGCGACCGGCAGCGCGGTGGCCAGCGGGGTGCGGCCCCAGCGGGCCTTGGCGTCGATGCCGGTGAAGGTGAGGTAGCCGCCCACCATCAACAGCCCGCCGCCGCGCTCGACGTAGCCCCGGAGCAGTTCCGTGCGGTCCGGCGTGGGAATCGAGTGGGCGAAGGTCTGTGGGGTGAGCTGGAAGCTGTTGGCGCCGACATCGCTGATCACGACGACGTCGTACGGCTCCAGTCCCTCGGCGGTGGCGGGCACTCTGCTCGCTATCTCATGCGCCGGGACGTACGTCACCGTGTGACCGCGGTCGCGCAGCGCATCGAGGAAGACCTGGGCGCCCTCGACGTACTCGGAGGTGAAGAAGGAGTCGAACCCCTTCTGGTGGACGGAGTGGGTGAACCATGACTCACCCACGACGAGGACATGGGGCATCGCTGAACGACCCTTCATAGGAGGTGTGAGGTGTGCGTGGTGGTGGGGCGGCGGTGCCCCGGTTCAGCGGGCCGGGCGTACGGGGGCCGTACTGGCGCGGACCTTCAGCCGGACCGGCAGGATGTGCCGGGAGGCGGGGGGCACCTCGTCCCGGTGGACGTAGCTGAGGAGTTGGGCGCCGGCTGTGCGGCCGACGTCGTAGGCGGGCTGGTGGACGGTGGTGAGGCGGGGGTGCACGCGGGAGGCGAGCATGATGTCGTCGAAGCCCGCCACCGAGACGTCGTCGGGGACGCGCAGGCCGGCGTCCTCAAGGGCGGCGATCGCGCCGAGCGCCATCAGGTCGTTGGCGGCGAACACCGCGGTGAAGCGACGTGGGCCGCCACCGTCCAGGGCCGCGGCGACCAGGTCGTAGCCGGACCGTTCGACGAACGCGCCCTCGACCTCGGTGACCCCCGCGTCGCCGAACGCCTCCCGGAAACCGGAGATCCGCTCCAGGCTGCTGACCAGGTCCACCGGCCCGCTGATCGCCAGCACCCGGCGGTGGCCCAGTTCCCGCAGGTGCTGCCCGATCAGCCGGCCGCCCGCGCGGTGGTCGGCGGTGACCAGGATGGTCTGCTCCAGCAGCCCGGGGACGACCTCGTCGGCCAGGGCGATGGGAAACCGCCCGAGCAGCGACGCCAGGCGGCCGCGGGAGGGCGGCGAGCCGGAGGCGTACACCATGCCGTCGATGAACCGGCCGCGGAGCATCTCCAGATAGCGGTCCTCGCGGTCGGGGTCGAACTCGGTGTTGCACAGGATGACCCCGTAGCCCAGGTCGTGGGCGGCGTCGTCGACACCCTTGGCGAGTTCGGCGAAGAATTGGTTGGTGATGTCGGGCACCAGCAGCCCTATGACGTTGGTCGACCCGGCCTGGAGGTTGCGGGCCGTGGAGGCCGGGACGTAGCCCAGCCGGCTGACGACCGAGCGGACGCGCTCGGCGGTCTCCTCCGCGACCGGCCGGTTGCCGCTCAGCACGTGGGACACCGTGGTCGGGCTGACCCGGGCGGCGGCCGCCACGTCCTTGATCGACGCGGGCCGCCGGGACGGGCGGCGGCCCGGATCCTCGTCCCGGTCACGGGTCATAGTGCTGCACCGCCCTGCCGTGCGAGGTGTCCAGCAACGCGGGCACGCGTGCCTCGATCTCGGTCAGCAGCCCCGGCAGGTCCACGGTCAGCAGCCGGCCGTCGCGCACCACGACCCGCCCGTCCACCACGACCGTGCGCACATCGCTCGCCCGCGCGCTGTAGACCAGGGCCGCCACCGGGTCGTGCACCGGCCGGCAGTGCGCTCCGCCCAGGTCGACGAGCACGATGTCCGCGGCCCGGCCCGGCTCCAGCGCGCCGATCCGGTCCCCGAGGCCGAGCGCCCGGGCCCCGCCGCGGGTGGCCAGCCGGACGGTGTCGGAGACCGTCATCCAGGTGGCGTCGCGCTCGGCCTGCTTCTGGGTCAGCGCGATCAGCCGCATCGCCTCCCACACGTCCAGCGTGTTGTGCCCGGCCGCCCCGTCCGTCCCCGCGCCGACGGCGACACCGGCGTCCAGCAGGCTCCGTACCGGAGTGAGCGGATGCAGCGCGTGTTTCAGGTACACCTTCGGGCAGCAGGCCACGCCCGTACGGTCCCGGTGCGCGGCCAGCGTCGGCAGATCCTCGGGGACGATGCCGCACCCGTGCGCGATCAGCGCCCCGGCGTCCAGCACTCCGGTCCGCTCCAACACCCCGATGGGGGTGATGCCACGCCGCGCCAGGCTCGACTCGGTCTGCTCGAGGTGCTCGGCGGCGTGGATGTGGATGCGCAGTCCCGCCTCCCGGGCCAGCTCCGCGACCCGGACCAGGTCCGCGTCCTCGACGGTGTACGGCGCGTGCGGACCGAGCGACGCGGTGATCCGGCCGTCGCCCATGCCGTGCAGGGCGGCGGCGGTCTCGGCGCTCTCCTCCAGGGCCGCGCGGCCCCGGCTGCTGAAGTAGGTCGGCGCGATGTCGGCCCGGATCCCGGTGCGCACGACGGCGTCGGCGATCCGGTCGGCGTGGAAGTAGTGGTCGGCGAACGTGGTCACGCCGCTGAGCAGCATCTCCGCACAGGCCAGCTCCGCGCCGAGGCCGATGTCGGCGGGGGTGAGGTTGACCTCCATGGGCCACACCCGCTCGTTGAACCAGGCTTCGACACTCACGTCCTCGGCGGCGCCGCGCATCAGCGTCATCGGGCCGTGCGTGTGGGCGTTCACCAGCCCGGGTACGGCGAGCAGTCCCGTACCGTCCACGGTCTCCGCCTCGGCAGTCTCCGCCCCGGCGGCCTCCGGCCCGGAGCCCGCCGGGCCCAGCCAGGCGATCACTCCGTCCTCGACCAGGATGTCCTGGTCCGTCTCCACTCGGCAGGGGCCCAGCTCGGGCATCACGAGCACCGAGCAGGACGTCACGATCAGTCGGCGCGTCATGTGGATCCTTCCGTTCGAACCGGACGCTAAGGATCCAAAACGTTTTGCACAACCCCAGGTCATTGCGAGTTACGAACAGGCGATGGACCTCGATCAGGCCGCCCTCGCCCAGGCCGCCCCCGCCCAGGACAGCGTCGCGGCGGCAGGCTGACGGTGTGGGGTGCCAGAACCGCCGCTTCCCGTACACGGCAGGCGGATGAGCCACCAGACGTACCCCGATCCGCTCTGACCTGCACGGACGTGCTGCCCTGCTCCGGGCGCGACGTGTGTCAGCGGTCGTACGGCATGGAGGCGACTCCTCGGTGCCAGGAGCAGGCAGCGTGCTTCCGCGCGCCAGAGCGACGGCGGCGGGGATCGCAGCGGACAGGCGGCGATGGCACATACGTACATGGCATACGTACTCCTACCGATGTGCCCCTGACACCTGTGCCGTTTCCTTTCGTTCATGACGACACCGAGCGTGAAAGCGCGGATGCCGAAGAACGTCAGGCTGGCGGTGGTGGGGGTATGGGTCCAGGCCGTGCTGAATCTGGCGGCGGGCGCCCTGCTGCTGGCCGTGGTGAACGACGCGGCCGACCACGGTCAGGACGAAGGGGGCGGGCTGCTCCGGTTCGTGGCGGTACTGTCGCTGCTGATCGCCGGGGCGCTCCTGCTGTGCGGCGTTTTCGCGGGCAAGCGGTCGAACGGGATACGCGTCACGGTTGTCGCCATCGAGGCTCTGAGCCTGCTGAGCGGTGGGCTGGGGCTGCTTCGAGGGGGTGGCGTCTCGGTCCTCCCGGGCATCGCCTTCGCCGTCGCCGTGCTGCGGGGCTTCAGCTCCGCGGAGGCCAGGAACTGGTTCGACCAGTGAGGTGCACACCCGGGGCGAAGCGTTCCGCCATGCCTGCCGTCGCCGCCCTCACCGTAGCCGTTCTGTTCACCGGGGGCTGCTCGAGCGGCGACGACAGCTCACTTTCCGGGGATCCGTCCGAGAGCGTGACAAGGGTGTCCGAGTCACCGACTCTCTCGCCGACCCCGTCCATCACTCCGGCGTATCCGACCGGAGCGTCCGGCTGCCACTCCAACAAGGGGTGGACGACGGAGGAATCCACGGAATGGGTGCGGCGCTACGTCCACACGCCCAAGGACAGTTACGCGGGAGACGGGTTGAGGGTTGTCAGCCTGCCGGGATACAACGGCCCGCTCTGCCGGAAGATCTCCGTGCAGATCGAGTTCTGGAAGCTGGTGTACGGAGTCGCGAAGGGCGACAACGGCAATCGGCTCTCCGACGGCAGGAAACCCGACTACTACTTCGACATCAGCCGGGTGAAACGGGTCGAGCTCCATGTGGACGGGAGCGCCGAGCAGACGGTCGCCCTGCCCACGTCCCTCTACGCGACGGACCGCAGCCCCTGCGTGGGCGCCCTCGTCTCGGTCACCGTGGGCAAGCCGCTGACGAGCAAGGAACTGCCCAAGGAGGTCAGGGTCGGCGACTCGTCCCGCTACCGCGACGACACGGTGGACTTCCGGTCGAAGCGGGTCGCCGGCCATGAACTGTCCGAGCCCTCGGCACCGCAGGTGTGCAGTCCGGACGGCAAGCCCACCGCCGACCCGGCCGATGTGCCCACCCCGGGCTCCCAGCCGACGGACCTCTACCCGACGGACCTCTACCCGACGCCCGACTACAGCTTCGACATCGGCGACGTCCTCCGCTCTCCCACGCCTTGAGCTTCTGCAGGGAGCCGGGCGGGTCCCGAGCCGGATCCGGATTCCATCAAACGCGCGATGAATGGCATCAACAGGCCCTGCCGCGACGGAAGTTCGGCAGAGCCCTTCGACCCACCATGGGGGATCACATGCGTATGCGTGCCGCGACCACCGTCCTTTCCAGCGCCGCCGTACTCTCGGCGCTCGCTCTTCCGGGCGCCGCCCAGGCAGCGGAGCACCCCGGGGCGGCGACGGATCTCAGAGCCTTCGCCTCGACGAGCGTCCAGCCGCAGGACTCGCTGGGCGGCACCACCTTCACCCACGGGGTGGTCAACGCCGGCAAGGACATCGTTCTCGGCGTGACGGGCAAGAAGTCCGTTCCCGTCACGTTCACCGCCTTCGACGAGGAAGGCGTAGCCATCACCCAGGCCTTCCTGTGGCAGGGCACCGACAGTTCGAGCACGGACACCATCACCGGCGGTCTGGAGTCGGACGACTACCCCACCTGCACGGAGACGGCGGTCCAGGGCGGTTACAGCTACAGCTGCAAGACGGTCTTCACCATCGACCCCGCGGTCGCCTTCAAGGACGGCAACGGCACCGCGGGGACCTGGAAACTCTTCCTGGGCGCCTACGACCTGTACGCGAACGCCAGCTACAACGACGACGTCGCCAGGACCAAGATCAAGCGTGCCGCCAAGCTGACCGCCAACGCCTCCCCGGAGCCGGTGAAGAAGGGCAAGACCATCACGGTCACCGGCAAGTTGAGCCGCGCCAACTGGACCACGGGCAAGTACGCGGGCTACGCGACCCAGCCGGCGCAGTTGCAGTTCCGCAAGAAGGGCAGCAGCACCTACACCACCCTCAAGACGGTCAAGACCAGCAGCACGGGCGCCTTGAGCACCACCACCAAGGCAGGCTCCGACGGCTACTACCGCTTCGTCTTCGCCGGCACCACCACCACCGGCTCCGCGAAGGCGACCGGCGACTTCATCGACGTCAAGTAGGCAGATCCCCTACCGAGATCAACTGGTCCGGGCATCCTTCGAGCGGATGCCCGGACCAGCCGAACGCCCCTTCCGGGAACGCAAGGCGGGCTCGAAGCGGCTCACTGATCACCGCCGAGGACACCAGAGCCGCGGTTCGACGGTACGCCGGCTGACGTGGAGCCGGTCGGCGATGGCCTGGCTGGTGAGCCCCTGCGCCACCAGCCCGACTGCCCACTCGAATATATTGGTACAAATCCATGCACGGAGTGGCGCACGACGCGATCAATGATCCTGATCGGGGCCGATGCTCTCACCCTTGTTCGAAACCTGCTCCTGCGCGCCAACAGCCCCTATGAGCAGGCGACTTAGAAGTCAGCTTCCGTGAGACGGAAGCGGTATTGCGGCCTCGCGAAGCTTCTGCGGACGATGTCACCACGCCACAGAGACAGGAACCCGCCGCCATGCCGCACACGACCGCTTTCGCCAGGAACCAGTGGTACGTCGCCGCCTACAGCCATGAGGTGGGGCGCGAGGAGTTGCTCGGCCGGACGATTCTCGGTGAACCGCTCGTCTTCTACCGGACCGAGGAGGACGGGACGCCCGTCGCGCTCGCCGACCGGTGTGTGCACCGCCGGTTCCCGCTGCACGAGAAGCCGAGCCGACTCGACGGCGACCGGCTCGTGTGCGGGTACCACGGGTTCACGTACGACACCACGGGCACGTGTGTGTACGTGCCGGGCCAGAAGCGCGTACCGCGCACCGCGCGCGTCGCCTCCTACCCCGTCGTCGAGCTGGACTCCCTGATCTGGGTGTGGATCGGCGACCCGGCGCTCGCCGACGCCGACACCATCCCGCGGGCCCGGCACCTCGACTCCCCCGGCTGGGTCACCGTCCGCGGCATGGAGCCGATCGACGCCGACTACGGCCTGCTGGTCGACAACCTCCTCGACCTCTCCCACGAGACCTATCTGCACGGCGGCTACATCGGCACCCCCGAGGTCGCCGAGACGCCGATCACCACGGAGGTCGACGAGGGCGCCGGCATCGTACGGGTGAGCCGGCACATGGACGACGCCGAGTGCCCGCCGTTCTACGCGAAGTCCACCGGCATCGAGGGGCGGATCACGCGCTGGCAGGACATCGAGTACCACGCGCCCTGTCTGTATCTGCTGCACAGCCGCATCGCCCCGGTCGGTGTGCTGCCCGAGGCCGACGGCAGCGACCCGAACGGCTTCCACACCGAGATCACGTACGCCATCACGCCGTCGAGCGACGGTCACGTGTACGACTTCTGGATGGTCTCGCGGGACTGGGCGACCGAGGACGCCGAGGTCACCGAGTTCCTGCGGGGCAACAACCACACCGTCGTGATGCAGGACGTCGACGCGCTCAACCTGCTCCAGAGGACGCTCGGCACCGAGCGCACCGGCTACCAGGAGCTCAGCATCAACATCGACACCGGCGGTCTGGCCGCCCGCCGCATCCTCGCCCGTCTCGTCGAGGAGGGCGACAAGCCCGTGGAGAAGGTCCTGTGAGTGCCGCACCCACCGGGGAGATCTACCGCATCGACTGGCTGCCGGGCACGGACACCCTGCACGGCACCTGTCACTGCGGCCGCGAGCACACCTCGCAGGACCCGATCGAGATGTGGGAGTGGATGCTCGCCCATCCCAACGGGCACTCCCCTCAAGGGAACGAGTCGCAAGGAAACAGTTCATGAGTGACGCCTACGAAGCCGAACTCGTCGTCGACCGCAGGGACTCGGCGGCCGACGGCGTGCTCGCCCTCACCCTGCGCCACCCGCTGGGCGAACAACTCCCCGCGTGGGAGCCCGGCGCCCACATCGATGTGGTGCTCGGTCCCGGCCTGGAGCGGCAGTACTCCCTGTGCGGCGACCCCTCGGACCGTATGTCCTGGCGGATCGCCGTACTCCGCGAGCCCGCGGGGCGCGGCGGATCCGCCCATGTGCACGAGCAGTTGGAGCAGGGCGACAAGGTACGGGTGCGCGGTCCGCGCAACCACTTCGCCCTGCGCCCCGCGCCCCGCTACCGCTTCATCGCGGGCGGCATCGGCATCACCCCGATCCTGCCGATGCTCGCGGCGGCGGAGGCCGCGGGCGCGCAGTGGACGCTGCTGTACGGCGGACGGACGCGCGAATCCATGGCGTTCACCGAGGAGTTGAGCCGTTACGGCGATCGGGTCACCGTAGCTCCGCAGGACGAGACCGGCCTCCTGGACCTCGCCTCGGTGCTGGACGGCGTTCCCGAGGGCACCCTGGTCTACTGCTGCGGGCCCGGCCCGCTGCTCGACGCGGTGGAGGCGCGCTCCCCAGCCGGACTGCTGCACGTCGAGCGGTTCACGCCGAAGGAGCAACTGGTCGGCGAGAACACGGAGTTCGAGGTCGAGCTGGCACAGACCGGCACGACGGTCACCGTCGCCGCGGACGTGTCCGTGCTCGACGCCGTCCGCGCCTCGGGGGTCGAGGTGCTGTTCTCCTGCACCGAGGGCACCTGCGGCACCTGTGAGACCGATGTCCTCGACGGCACCCCGGACCACCGGGACTCGGTGCTCACGGACGAGGAGCGGGAGGCCGGGGAGACGATGATGATCTGCGTGTCCCGGTGCCGGGGGAAGAAACTCGTGCTGGACCTGTAGACACGGCGGGCATCCCCAGGTCGGCCTCGATCCGGGCGACCGCCTCCAGCAACGCCGGCAGCAGATCCCGCCGTACCGCGGCAAGTGTCGTACGGCCCGCCTGTACGGGGATGTTGACCGCCGCCACCACCTCGCCGCCCCGGTCTCGGACCGGGGCGGCGATCGAGCGCAGCCCCTCCTCCAGTTCCTGGTCGACCACGGCGTATCCCTTCCGCCGTACCCGGTCGAGTTCCGCGCGCAGAAGGTCGGCCGAGACGATGGTTCGGGCGGTGAGCGTGGTCAACTCCGCACGGGCAAGGTGTACTTCGAGGTCCTCCTGAGGCAGATGCGCCAGGATCACCCGCCCGACCGAGGTGACATGCGCCGGGAAACGGGTGCCGACGGTGATCGCCGCGGTCATGATGCGGCGGGCGGGCACGCGGGCGACGTAGACGATGTCGTCGCCGTCGAGCACGCACAGGGACGACGACTCCCTTGTGGTTTCGACGAGTTGCTCCAGATGCGGTTCGGCGATCTGGGCCAGGGAGAAGCTCGACAGGTAGGAGTAACCGAGTTCGAGGACGCGCGGGGTCAGCCGGTAGACACGGCCGTCGGCGCGGACGTATCCGAGGTCGGCCAGCGTCAGCAGGAAGCGGCGAGCCGCCGCGCGGGTCAGTCCGCAGACGCGGGCCACTTCGCTGAGGGTCAGTTCCGGGTGGTCGGCGTCGAAGGCGCGGATCACGGCCAGGCCGCGCTCCAGGGAGCGGACGAAGTGAGGAGCGCGGTCAGCGTCGGGCATCGTCGCCTCCAAAAAGTAACTGTCAACAATATTGTCAGCCAAAGGTGTTGACCCCGTCCCCCCGCGACCAATACCTTTCGCGCTGAGCACCACTGTGCGCTCTGCGCACAGCCTGCCGTGAGCACAGCCTGTCGGAACAACGAAGTCTGCACAGGAGGAGCCATGCGTCGTCTGCTCGCCGCTGTCGCGGCCGGAGCGTTCCTGGTCACCGCGTCGGCCTGTGGTTCGTCCGGCGACTCGGGGGCCTCGGACTCGGGAGCGTCGTCCGGCGGCACCACCACCGTCAAGCTCGGCCTCATTCCGATCGTCGATGTCGCGCCGGTCTATCTGGGCCAGAAGAAGGGCTTATACAGCAAGCACGGACTCAAGCTCCAGATATCGACCGCGTCCGGCGGCGCGGCGATCGTGCCCGGGGTCGCCAGCGGGCAGTTCCAGTTCGGTTTCTCCAATGTCACCTCGCTGATGATCGCCCAGTCGTCCGGCGTGCCGATCAAAGCGGTCTCCAACGGCATCGCCTCAACAGGCGTGGAGGGCAAGGACTTTGCGGGCATAGCCGTGAAGAAGGGCAGCTCGATCAAGTCCGCGAAGGACCTGGAGGGCAAGAAGGTCGCCATCAACACCTTGAAGAACATCAACGAGTCCGCGGTGCGCGAGTCGGTCCGCAAGGCCGGCGGCGACCCGGACAAGGTGAAGTTCGTCGAGCTGGCCTTCGACCAGATGCCGGCCGCCCTCGACGGCGGCCAGGTCGACGCGGCCTGCGCGGTCGAGCCCGCGCTCGCCACCATCAAGAGCCAGGGCGGTCAGGTGATCGCCTCCCCACTGGTGGACGTGGCCGCCAACACCACGGTCGCCATGTACTTCACCTCGACGCGGTACCAGCAGCAGAACGCCGACGTGGTCAAGAAGTTCCAGGAGGCCACCGCCGAGTCCCTCGCCTACGCCGACGCCCACCCGGACGAGGCACGCCAGATCATCACGACGTACACCAAGATCCCGGCGTCGGTACTGGCGCAGGTGACCCTGCCGAAATGGCCGGCCGAGCCCAACAAGGAGTCCATCGAGGCGCTCGCCAAGCTGGGCGAGGAGGACGGGTTCTTCAAGAAGACCCCCGACGTCGACGCGCTGCTTCCGTGAGACTCCAGAACGCGGCGCTGGGCGCCGCCGGACTCGCGGCCTTCCTCGCCCTGGGCGAGGCGGTGCCGCGGCTCGGTCTGGTCAAGGAGGAGTACTTCCCGCCGACCAGCCGGATCGCGCGCGCCCTCGCCGACGAACTCTCCGACGGCACCTTCTGGACGGCGCTCGGCGACACCCTCACCGGCTGGGCCCTGGGCCTGGCCATCGCCGCCTCGGCGGGGATCGTGATCGGCGTGATCGTCTCGGTCGTGCCGTATCTGCGCGAGGCGACGGCCTCGACGATCGAGTTCCTGCGCCCGATCCCCTCGGTCGCCCTCATCCCGCTGGCAGTGCTGTTGTACGGCAGCGAACTGCGCTCGGTGCTGCTGCTCGTCGTGTACGCGAGCTTCTGGCAGGTCCTCATCCAGACGCTCTACGGCGTCCAGGACGTCGACCCGGTCGCCGACGAGACGGCACGGTCGTACGGCCTGGGCACCTGGGCGCGGATCCGCCACGTGTTGTGGCCGACCGCGCTGCCGTATGTGATGACCGGCGTGCGCCTGGCCGCGGCCGTCGCGCTGATCCTCGCCATCACCGGTGAACTCGTCATGGGAGCACCGGGGTTGGGCGCCCGGATCGGGGTGGCGCAGAACTCGCAGGCGGTGCCGGAGATGTACGCGCTGATCGTGGTGACCGGCGTTCTGGGGCTGCTCATCAACGTCGGCGCGCGTACCGTGGAGCGACGGGCGCTGGCCTGGCACCAGTCGGTGCGCGGGGAGGTGGCGGTGTGAAGCGGGTCGTTCTCCGGCTGGTCTTCGTGCTCGCGCTGCCAGCGCTGCTGGTCGCCGTCTGGTGGCTGGCGTCGGACGGCAGCACCGACGTCTTCTGGCCACCGCTGCGCACCATCCTCCAGACCTTCCCGGACGTGTGGACCGCCGAGCGCCTGCGCAACGACGTCCTGCCCAGCATCTGGCGCCTGACGGCCGGTTACGCGCTCGCGGCCGTCGCCGGGGTCGCCGTCGGCACGGTCATCGGCTCCTACCGGCGGGTGCGGGCGGTCTGCGAACCAGTTCTGGAGTTCCTGCGGGCGGTCCCGCCCCCGGTCCTGATCCCGGTCATCATGCTGTTCGCGGGCATCGGCGACACCATGAAGGTCACCGTGATCGCGAGCGGCTGCGTCTGGCCGATCCTGCTCAACACCGTCGAGGGGGTACGCGCGGTCGACCCGGTGATGCTGGAGACCGCCCGCTCCTATGGCATCACAGGCCCGTCGCGGCTGCGCAACCTGGTGCTGCGCTCGGCGAGCCCGCAGATCTTCGCGGGCCTGCGCCAGGCCCTGTCCATCGGCATCATCCTGATGGTCATCAGCGAGATGTTCGCGGCCAGCAACGGCATCGGCTTCACCATCGTCCAGTTCCAGCGCAGTTTCGCCGTCCCCGACATGTGGACCGGGATCCTCGTCCTCGGGCTGCTCGGCTTCCTGCTCTCCGTCCTCTTCCAGCTGGTCGAGCGGCGGGTCCTCGCCTGGTACCACGGCCTGCGCGCCTCGGCCCGGCGGTCCCCGTGAATCACCCGAACGCGAAAGGGCGGTCCATGCACGCGCTTCTTGGCGTATCCGGCCTGAAGAAGGTCTACGAGGGGTCGGGACGCCGTGTGGAGGCGGTCCGCGATCTCACCTTCACCGTCGAGGCAGGCGAACTCGTGTGTCTCGTCGGCCCGTCGGGCTGCGGCAAGACGACCCTGCTGAAGTGCATGGGCGGCCTGCTCACCCCGACGGCCGGCGAGGTCCACCTGGCGGGCCGCAAGGTGAGCGGACCCCCGCCCGGGATGGCCTTCGTGTTCCAGGAGTACGGCCGCAGTCTCTTTCCGTGGATGCGCGTCGCCGACAACGTCGAACTCCCGCTGAAGCAGAAGGACTTGACCAAGTCGAGACGACGTGAGCTGGTCGCCGACGCGCTGGAGTCCGTGGACCTCGCGGAGGCCGCCGGGGCGTATCCCTGGCAGCTCTCCGGAGGTATGCAGCAGCGCGTCGCGATCGCCCGCGCCCTCGCATACGAGCCCGAAGTCCTGCTGATGGACGAGCCGTTCGCGGCCGTGGACGCCCAGACCCGCGCCGACCTGGAGGATCTCGTACGACGGTTGTGGCGCGAGCGCGGCATCACGATCCTGTTCGTCACCCACGACATCGACGAGGCCGTGTACCTGGGCGAACGCGTGATCGTGCTGTCCGCCTCCCCCACGGTCGTGCAGGAGCAGCTGAAGGTCGATCTGCCGGACGACCGGGACCAGTTGCACACGCGGGTGGCCCCGCGCTTCGCCGAACTGCGCACCCATGTGTACGAGCAGATCCAGGCGGCCAAGCGCGGGGTCGTGCGGGACGCTCCGGTCACGAAGTCCGATACGCCTCCACTTCACTGAACTGCCCTGCGGGCCAACCGGTGTTGGCGCTCACGGACAGGCGCAGATAGCGCAGGCTGGCGCCGGGCAGGGTGACGGTGGCCGTGTTGCCGGTCGCCGGGTCGAAGCGGTAGCCCTGGGCGCCGACGACGGTGTTGTAGGTGCTGCCGTCGGTGCTGCCCAGCACGGTGACGGTCTGGGTGCGGGCCTGCCAGGCGCTCTGCGGAGGCAGCTTCAGGACCAGCCTGCGCACCGGCTCGGCCGATCCCAGGTCCACCGTCCAGGACTGCGGGAACGCGTTGTTGGCGGACTCCCAGTAACTGTTCGCGTCGCCGTCGACCGCCTTGCCGGGCGTGTAGACGTCCTGGGAGCCGGTCGCGGTGGCCGGACGGCCCTTGGCGAGGTTGCGGTTCGGGTCCGGGTCGGGGTTGCCCTGCCCGGGCTGCGGCCAGCTCGAGCAGTCCGACCAGGTGCTGCTCCAGCCGGAGTTGCCGCCGCCGTCGGTGAGGGCGAAGGTGCCGGAGCTCGCCGGGTAGGGGCAGTTGTAGACGCCGGCCGCGCCGACACCCGTCGCTGTCGTGTTCCGGAAGGTCGCGGCGCCCTGGGCCTCCGCCTGCACGACGACCGTACCGGTGTTGCGGACGGTCGCGCCGTCCATGGTGACGTTGCGGACCGGGTAGCCCTGTCCCCCGCCGGACACGAACTCGAAGGCGCTGTACGGGCTGTCGGTGATGGTCGTGTTGGTGATGTTCACCGTGGCGTTGATCGCGCTGTCGTAGGAGTCGACCCGCAACGCCCCCATCGGATGGTTCCAGTTGGGGTTCATCGCTCCGGTGCGGACCAGGGTGTTGCCGTCGACCGTGATGGTGCCGGCCAGCGGGAAGAACGGGTCGAGGAACTTCTGGTTGGAGATCGCGATGCCGCTGCCGAGGGCGTTGGTGTCGGATACCAGGTTGTTCTTCACCGCGATGTCGGTGCCGCCGTAGATCGCGATGCCGTTGGCGAGGTTCGGCTGGGTGATGGTGTTGTTCTCGAAGCTGCTGTTGGTGTCGGGGGCGTAGAGCGACCACATGGCGAGCGCGTCGTCGCCCTGGTTGCGCAGGAAGTTGTTGCGGACGCGGACTCCGCGGGCGTTGCCGTTGAGGTTGAGTCCGTCGGCCGTCATGTCGAGGAAGCGGTTGTTCTCCACGACCAGGTTGTCGTTGTTGCCCGTCAGCCAGAGGCCGACCTTGAGATGCTGGAGCCACATCCCGGACACCGAACTCCCGGGTCCCAGCGAGCCGTTGACGAAGTTGTCCGGATTGGAGTCGACGCGCTCGGTGACCTCGCCGACGACCGCGAAGTCCTTGATGTGGACGCCCCCAGAGGAGCCGGCCTGGTCGATGAACCGGGAGGAGTGCACGATCGAGTGCCAGCTTCCGGCGCCCTGGAGGGTGACGTTCTGGACGCCGCCGAGAGCGGACGTCAGCCGGTAGTCGCCCGGCGGGATCCAGACCACTCCCCCTTGCGCGGCGGAGATCGCGTCCCGGAAGGCCTGGGTGGAGTCGCCGTTCCCGGTCGGGTCGGCGCCCTTGGAGGTGACGGACACGGAACCGGCGGGCTGACCGGCGGCCGCCGCGACCTGTTCGAAGTCGGCCACGTCGAGGGTGACCTGGGTCCCGGTGGACTCGAAGGCGACCTTGTCGCCCGCCTGGACGTTCTGGCCCAGCAGGAGGCGGGCGTTGTCGAAGAAGTGGTGGGTCCTGGCTCCGGGAATCCAACTGGTGTCGATGTAGGAGTACTTGGAGGTCACCGGGAGCGTCTTCGCGAGCCTGGTGCCGTTGACGTAGACGTTCAGCGTGCCCGACTGGCCGTCCGGGACGCTGTAGGCGACGTTCACGGCGTTGGCCGCACGCGGCACGGTGAACTCCACGCGCTGGCCGGAGCCGATCCGTACCGCCTGCCGCCCGGACGCCTCCGAGGCGAGCGTGCCCTGCGTGTGGTCGGGGCCGATTCTCGTGCCGGTGGTGGTGGCGGACTCGGCCTCCACCGAGGTGAAGGGGAGGGTGGCGCCCGCGGCCGCGTGGGCGGTGGGCGCGGTGGCGGTGAGGAGGCCGGTGGTGAGGGCCACAGTGACAGTTGCTGACATGCTCCTGACAGATCTGTGCATGTGCTGATCCCTTCGTGTGGGGGTGCTGCGGTATCAGCGATCCGGGTTGATCCGCGCGGTCTCAGCTCTGCAGCCAGACCGCTGTGTCCTTCGGCAGTCGGCCCCGCGGGTCCAAGGGGCCGCTGGCGAGCAGCAGTTGGGTGTGTTCGGGGAGGGCGGCCGGGGTGTCGGCGAGATTCACCACGCACAGGGAGCCACCCTCACGGGCGAAGGCGAGGACACCGTCCGGAGCGGGCAGCCAGGTGAGCGGGCCGTCGCCGAACACCGGCCGGATCCGGATCGCCTCGCGGTAGAGGCTGAGCATCGACCCGGGGTCCTCGGCCTGCCGGTCGACCGCGTACGACGCCCAGTCGGCGGGCTGCGGCAGCCAGGGCTCGCCGCCGAACCCCGCATGAGGTGCCCCGGCCGCCCACGGCAGGGGCACCCGGCAGCCGTCCCGCCCGGGGTCCGTGCCGCCGGAGCGGAAGTGCATCGGGTCTTCGATGCGGTGGCGCGGGATGTCCGCCTCGGGCAGGCCGAGTTCCTCGCCCTGATAGACGTAGACGGCTCCCGGCAGGGCGAGGGAGAGCAGGGCCGCCGCTCGGGCGCGCCGGGTGCCGAGGGCGAGGTCGGTCGGAGTGCCGAAGGCCTTGGCCGCGAAGTCGAAACCGGTGTCCGTACGGCCGTAACGGGTGACCGTGCGGGTGATGTCGTGGTTGCACAGCACCCAGGTGGCGGGGGCACCGACCGGGGCGTGCTCGGCGAGGGTCGTGTCGATCGAGGTGCGCAGCCGCCCGGCGTCCCAGGGACAGGACAGGAAGGAGAAGTTGAAGGCGGTGTGCAGTTCGTCGGGGCGCAGGTAACGGGCGAAGCGTTCGGTGTCCGGGAGCCAGACCTCGCCGACGAAGACTCCGCCGTACTCGTCGGCGATCGCTCGCCATGAGCGGTAGATGTCGTGGAGTTCGTCGCGGTCGACGAAAGGGTGCGGGTCGGGGGCGGAGGCGAGGTCGGGCAGCGCGGGGTCCTTCGCGAGCAGGGCGGCGGAGTCGATGCGGACGCCCGCCACTCCCCGTTCGAACCAGAAGCGCAGGATGTCCTCGTGCTCCTGCCGGACGGCCGGGTGGGCCCAGTTGAGGTCGGGCTGTTCCGGGGTGAACAGGTGCAGGTACCAGTCGCCGTCGGGCAGGCGTGTCCACACGGGTTCGGCGGAGCCGACGAACTGCGACGGCCAGTCGTTGGGCGGGAGTTCGCCGTCCTCGCCGCGGCCGCGCCGGAAGTGGAACAGCTCGCGTTCCGGGCTGCCGGGGCCCGCCTTCAGCGCGGCCTGGAACCAGGGGTGCCGGTCGGAGACGTGGTTGGGCACGATGTCGACGATCGTGCGGATCCCCGACTCCCGTGCCTCCGCGATCAGCTTCTCCGCCTCGGCGAGGGTGCCGAAGGCCGGGTCGATGGCACGGTAGTCGGCGACGTCGTAGCCGCCGTCCTTCATCGGCGAGAGGTACCAGGGGTTGAACCACAGGGCGTCCACGCCGAGTTCGGCGAGGTACGGCAGCCTGGCGCGGACTCCCGCGAGGTCGCCGGTGCCGTCCCCGTCGCCGTCGGCGAAGCTGCGGACGTAGACCTGGTAGATGACGGCGGAGCGCCACCAGTCCTGCTGTGCCACGAGGCCTGCCTTTCTGCGGAGAGGGGACGTCAGCCCTTCGTGCTGCCCGCGCTGATCCCGGCGACGATGTGCCGCTGGAAGACGAGGAACAGGGCGACCATCGGGATACTGGCGATCACCATCGCGGCGATGAGCACGGTCAGTTGGATGTTCTGCGACAGCTGGACGAGTGCCACGCTGATGGGCTGCTTGTCGGTGTCGGAGAAGACCATCAGCGGCCAGAGGAAGTCCTGCCAGACGGCGACCAGGGCGAAGATCGACACCACCCCGAGGACCGGCCGTGACATGGGCAGCACGATCGACCACAGAGTGCGCAGCTTGCCGGCGCCGTCGATCTCGGCGGCCTCCAGCACATCGCGCGGGAGCTGGTCGAAGAACCGCTTGAGGAGGTAGAGGTTGAAGGCGTTGGCGGCGGCCGGCAGCCAGATGGCGAGGGGGTCGTTCAACAGGCCCAGATCCGCCACGGTCAGGTATTTCGGTACGACCAGCGCCTGGGCCGGGACCATCAGCGTGGCCAGGATGCCGCCGAGGACCACCTTGCCGAAGACGGGCTTCAGCCGGGACAGGGCGTAGGCGGCGGCCGTGCACAGGACGAGCTGGAACGCCCAGGCGCCGGCGGCCTGGACCACCGTGTTCCACAGGTGCTGCGGGAGCTGCATGAGGTCCCAGGCGTCGGTGTAGCCGTCGAGGTGCCAGTGCTCGGGCACGAGGGTGGGCGGGGTGCGCGTCACCTCGTCCGGCGACTTCGCCGCGCCGGTCACCATCCAGTAGACGGGGAAGAGGAACGCGAGCGCGAAGAGCAGGACGACCGTGGTGAAGACGGTCCAGTAGGCGGTCCTGCCGCGCGGGCGGGCGAGCGTCGCCGGTGAGATCAGGGTGCGGGTGCTCATGCGGGATCCCCCTCTCCGGACCGGGTCAGCCGCAGATATATGGCGGAGAAGGCGCCCAGCAGCACCAGGAGCATGACGCTCAGGGCACACGCGCCGCCGAAGTCGTTGTAGAGGAAGGCGTATTTGTAGATCAGGTAGAGAACGGTGACCGTGGCGTTCTCCGGGCCGCCGCCCGTGATCACGAACGGTTCGGTGAACACCTGCATGGTCGCGATGATCTGAAGGAGCATCAGCATCAGGATCACGAACCTGGTCTGCGGGACCGTCACATGGCGGACACGCTGGAGGAGGTTCGCGCCGTCCAGTTCCGCGGCCTCGTACAGCTCGCCGGGGATGGACTGCAGGGCGGCCAGGTAGATCAGGACCGTGCCGCCCATGTTGGCCCAGGTCGCCACGATCACCAGGGAGACGAGTGCGGTGTCGGCGCCGTTGGACCAGTTCGAGGTGGGCAGGTGCAGGAAGCGCAGTGCCTCGTTGGCGAGGCCGGCTCCGGGGTCGTAGAACCACTTCCAGAGCAGGGCGCTGACCACCGGCGGGATCATGACGGGCAGGTAGACCACCACCCGGAAGAACGCTTTCGCGTGCCTCAACTCGTTGAGCACCAGAGCCATCACGAAGGGGACCGCGAAGCCGATGAGCAGGGCCAGCAGGGTGAAGGTGAGGGTGTTGCGCCAGGCCGCCGTGAACTCCGGGTCGTGCCAGACGCGGGTGAAGTTGGCGGTGCCGACCCATTCGGGATCGGAGCCCGGTGTGTACTTCTGGAAGGCGATCATGACGGCGCGGATCGCCGGGTACCAGGAGAACAGCGCGAAGCAGACGAGTCCGCCGAGGAGGAAGCCGTAGGCGCGGGCCTGGTCGGCGAGGCGGCGCCGCCTCCGGTCCCCTGCGGGAGGCGGCGCCTGCACTGGGGGTACGGCGAGGGCCTCGCGGGGCGGGCTTTCCACCGTCTTCATGGGCGTCAGCCCCGGGCCAGGATGCCGTCGATCTTGCCGGAGGCGTCCTTCAGGAGCTGGTCGATGTCGGCGTCCTTCTTGGTGAGGACTGCGGATACGGCACCGTCGAGCACCGAGTAGATCTGCTGGGCGTTCGGCGGCTCGATCTTCATCTTCAGGCTCTGGTTGCCGTCGAGGAAGGCCTGGTAGTTCTCCACCGGCACATTGGCGTTGGCCTTCTTGACCTGCTGGTCCTTGGCGTCGGCGGCACCGGTGAACAGACGCGGTTCGGGCAGCCCGACCGGGGCGTCGGCCTTCTTGGCGCGGGCGTAGTCACCGAGGAACCCGGCGCCGGGCCTGAGGAACATGTGGTCGAGCCACTTCAGGCCTGCCCTGATCTGGTCGGGGCTCGCCTTCTTGTTGACCATGTAGCCGTCGCCGCCGATGAGCGTGCCCTTGCCGCCGGGCATGGGCGCGAGGGCGAGGTCCTTGTAGTCACCGCCCTTCTCCTTGACCAGGATCGGGATGTTGTCCGGGGCGGAGAGGTACATGCCGAGCTTGCCCGAACCCATCATCTGCTGAACGTCGTTGATGACCAGGAGCTGCTTGCTGCCCATGGAGTCGTCGCTCCAGCGCATGTCGTGGAGGTTCTGGAGGACTGCGTGGCCCTCGGGGGTGTCGATGGTGGCCTTCTTGCCGTCGGCGCTGACGACGTCGCCGCCCTGGGAGTACAGCTCGGCCGTGAAGTGCCAGCCGCCCTGGTTCTGGGCGCTGTAGTCGGCGTACCCGACCGTGCCGTCGCCGAGCGCGGCGATCCTCTTGGCGTCGGCGCGCAACTCCTCCCAGGTGGCCGGGGGTCGGTCGGGGTCGAGGCCTGCCTTGGCGAACAGCTTCTTGTTGTAGATCAGGCCCATCGAGTAGCCGGTGCGCGGGATGCCGTAGATCTTCCCGTCGACCGTGTAGATGTCTCGGAGTTGCTGCTGGAGGGTGTCGTAGCTCTTCAACTCCTTGACGTACGGGGTGAGATCGGCGGCCTGGTTGATGTCGACGACGTGCTTGGCGTCGGTGAAGTACGTGTAGAAGACGTCCTCCATCTGCCCGCCGGCGAGCTTGGCGTCGAAGGTCTTGGGGTCCTGGCAGGGGAAGGCGTCGTGCGCGACGACGTCGATGTCCGGGTGCTGCTTCTCGAAGGACGCGATGTCCTGCTCGAAGAACGTCCGGTCGACCTTGGCGCTCTTGGGCGGCATGCAGTTGACCGTGATGCGGGTCTTGCCGCTCGCCGTGTCGTCGCCCGATCCGCAGGCGGAGACGGCGAGGGCAAGGGAACAGACGCTGAGCGCGGCGAAGGTACGGCGGAACCCGGTGCTTCTCATCGGTGGACCCCTCGTGGCAGGAGCGGTGGGCGCCGCACACTCAAGCACCGCCGACATTCGTCCGCAAGATGTCGCGCAGAATCTGTAATTATTCGACAGAGCTGGGGCTGAGGGATGGCGGAGTGCCGGCAGGACGGCGCCAGAGCCGCGGATCTCAGCCGCGCGGGGCCTGCCCGGTGGACCCCCGGACCACCAGCTCGGGTTCGAAGAGCAGTTCCTCGGGCTGTACGGCACTGCCGCCGACCTGCGCGTTCAGCAGTTCCACGGCGGCGCGGCCCATGGCCTCGATGGGCTGGCGGACGGTGGTCAGCGGGGGTTCGGTGCAGTTCATGAGGGCGGAGTCGTCGTAGCCGACGACCGACACCTGGTCCGGCACGGCGAGCCCCTTGCGGCGGGCGGCCCGGATGACGCCGAGCGCGAGAGGGTCGCTGGCGCAGATGAAGCCGGTGACCCCGCGGTCGATGAGTCGGGTGGCCGCCGCGTGGCCGCCCTCGATGGAGAACATGGCCCGCGCGACCCGCTCCTCGGGCAGTTCCCCGAGCCCCTGCGCGGCGGCCAGCTTGCGGGCCGACGGCATGTGGTCCGCGGGCCCCAGCACCAGGCCGATCCGCTCGTGCCCCAGGGAGGCGAGGTGCCGCCAGGCCTGCTCGACGGCCACCGCGTCGTCGCAGGACACGCCCGGGAAACCGAGGTCGTCGATGGACGCGTTGACCAGCACCACCGGGATGTTCCGGTCGGCGAGCCGCCGGTAGTGGTCGTGCGGCGCGTCCGCCTGGGCGTAGAGGCCACCGGCGAACACGACACCGCTGACCTGTTGCTGGAGCAGAAGGTCCACGTAGTCGGCCTCGGACACCCCGCCCTTGGTCTGTGTGCACAGCACCGGCGTCAGCCCGAGCTGGGCGAGCGCCCCGCCGATGACCTCGGCGAACGCCGGGAAGATCGGGTTCTGGAGCTCCGGCAGCACCAGTCCCACGAGCCGCGCCCGCTCGCCGCGCAGCTGTGTGGGCCGCTCGTACCCGAGCACGTCCAGCGCGGACAGCACCGCCTGCCGGGTGCTCTCGGAGACCCCTGGCTTGCCGTTGAGCACCCGGCTGACCGTGGCCTCACTGACCCCGACCTTCTTGGCAACCTCGGCAAGTCGTCGCGTCATGCGCGCAAGAATAGCGCAAGGAATGCAAACTGCTTGCGTAAAGGCGACGGAAGCCGCTGCACCGGCTCCCGGGTCCCGCCCGGCTGGTGAACGCCCGCGGCAGGGTCGCCGCGTCCAGCGATCCGTGGCATCTGGTCGGCCCCTCGAGAAGGGCCCGGACTTCGCGGGAGGTTGGCGACGGGCCGGGCGGGACGGGCCGGCGGGGTGCGGCTGATTGCCTGCGAAGGGGTGCCGCTGGTGCTGGTGCTGGTGGTGGCGGAGTGAGCCTGGGCGGGCGGACCCGTGGAACAGGCCCGCTCCATGGGGACCTGACGACTGCTGACGAGGCGCCGTCGACGACCTGAACGCCGACGGTGCCCGTCAGGCCTCGGGGGTGGGCACCACCGTGAGGTGGGCCGCCGTGCGCCGCGGACGGCGCCTGGTGGGGGCCGGGCGGAGCACCAACGTCAGGCGCGTGTAGCCCAGGTCCCGCAGGGTGCGCGGGGTCTCGTCGACGACCCGGCAGTCGGTGGCGCCCCAGCGTGGGTCGGGGTGCACCAAGGGGCGTACGGCGCCGTCGTGCTCCACGGCCTGTTCGCCGACCGCGCGGATCCAGTGCGGCAGGCCGTGCCGGTAGGCGGCGTCCATGATCGGGTCCTGGGCGATGTCCCGGCGGATCGCCTGGAGGTCGTGGTCGTGGCCGTGCCGCTCCACCGCGGCCGCGAAGTGCGCGAGCATCGGCAGGCACCAGCGCGACTCGTGCTCGCCCAGGACACTGCTCGCATCGGGATGGAAGAGGACGAACCGGAGGAAGTTGTCACCCGGCATGGCCGTCGGATGCGGTCCGACGGCACGAAAAAGTGACGCGAAAGCGGTGTTGGCGAGAACGACGTCCCAGCGGTGGTCGAGGACGACGGACGGGAAGGGGACGGCTTCCAGGAGCGTGGCGTAGTCCTGAAGGTATGCCTGGGCTTCGAGCCCCTCGGGGACGGGCCGCAGTTCCGACCGCTGCCCACCTGCCTGATATGCCATCGGGAGGTCACCCCTCTTGCCTATGCGGCCTTCACGCGGCGCCCTGATCCTGCTTCCCCGGGCCAAGCGGTGTCAACTATCGTGGCATTCCACGGCGGTTGACGGCTGAAATTGGCCACAGTTGTGGCGAGACCTGGATGTGAGTTCGAACAACGGGCTACTCTCCGGGAAGTTCACGGCGACCGCCTGTGAGAAGTCGGGTGAGAGACGTAGGAGATCTGTCGGTGGCGGATGGCTTCGAGAGCCCGGACGACGCGGCAACGGTCGTGCTGTCGGCCGTCGTCGCCCGCGTCACCGCACTCGCCGGCCGGCTCGGCGTGCCGCAGGCGCAGGTCTTCGACACCAGCCGTCTGTCCGTCGCCTCCGGCGTCCCCGAACCGGTGGTCAAGGCCCTGCTGAGCGGGCGCCCGGCGGGTGAACCGGATGTCCAGGCGCGGTTCCTGCAGCGGCTCGACCTGTTGCGCCGGACCCGGCTGAAGCCCAACGGGCGCAAGTACACCCAGCAGGAGATCGCCGACGGTGCCGGCATGTCACGGCAACAGGCGGGCGCCCTCATCAACGGCGACCGGCGTCCCACCATGGAGCACTGCGACGCCATCCAGCGGTTCTTCCGCGTGCACGCCGGGTTCCTGACGGCCGAGGACCCCGAGGCGCTCGCGGGTGCGCTCCAGCACACCGAGCAGGAGCTCCTGCACAAGCTCGCCGGCCGGGAGCGGGAGGCCGCTGCGGCCGCCCGCGATCCGCTGGAGCGGCTGCTGCAGGACCACGGCGTCCGTGGGATCGCCTGGCGGGCCGCGCAGCTGCCCACCGACCAGCACCGTGACAAGGTCGCCGAGTGGCTGGACATGCTCCTGGAGAGCGTCAAGCGGCCCGAGTCCTGATCCGGGAGACAACTGTGGGCATCGGTAGGCACATGCGCCGCCTGAGCGGCGAGTTGGTGGCGGAGCTGGAACTCGACGCCCCGGCACGGCCCGAGGACCTCTACGGCGCCCTGTGCGACGCCATGAGCAGACGCCGTGGCCGCCCGGTCCACTTCCGTACGGCGCCCTTCCCGCCCGGCACCGCCAGCGGGCTGTGGCTCGACATGGTCGACCAGGACCTCGTCGTGATCGAGGAACGCACCGCCCCCGACCACCAGTTGGTCATCCTCGGCCACGAGCTGTGGCACATGAACGCCGGCCACTGCTCCCACCATGTCGAGGGCGCCGCGGTCGCCGCCCGACTCCTCCACGACGACGCCGATCTCCAGGCCACCGTGCGCAAGGTCGCCGCCCGCAGCCGCTTCGACCTCGACGAGGAGCGGGAGGCGGAGAGCTTCGGCCTGCTGCTGGCCAGCAGGTGCCGTACCTGGCTGGCGGGTTCACCGCTGCGCGGGCCGGTGCAGCGGGACCGGCTGGCGGGGCGGATCGAGGCCTCGCTGGGGTATCTGGGCCCGCAGGGCTGAGGGTTCGGCGCGGGTCAGGTCGCACTGCGCTCGCTGGCCTCCCGCAACTCCCGCTCCCCGCCGTGCGCCCGGGCGCTCCCTGGGCTTCCCTCACGCAACAGCTCCCGCCAGTGCTCCCGACTCCAGTCCGCCGGGGCGGTGGTGGCCGTGAACTCCTCGACCAGGGCGACGAACCGGGCCGGGTCGGTGTGGAAGGGGAAGTGGCCCGCGCCCTCGAAGATCTCCAGGCGGCTGCCGGGCATCGCCTCGTGCGCCCCGAAGGCGTGCCGTACGGGCACCACGCTGTCCCGGTCGCCCCACAGCAGCATGGTCGGCATGCCTTCGGTCAGATAGCAGCGGTCGAGCATGGTGACGACCTGGCCGCGCCAGTCGACGACCGCGCGCAGGGTCCGGATGAAGGCGTTGCGGGCGGTCTCGTCGGGCAGGGCGTCGACGAGGTTCAGCAGGTCCGGCGCGTCCTGGCCGAGATCGGTGTCCAGGAGCTTCATCAGGCGCACGGCGAGGCCGACCTGGAGCCGCATGCCGGGCAGCCGCAGCGAGGACAGCATCAAGTGGGCGCCGGGCAAGGACACCAGCCGCAGCACGGGGTTGACCTCACGGCCCACTCCGCCCGCGCTGACCAGGATGAGCCGCTCGGTGCGCTCGGGGAACTGGTAGGCGAACTGCATGGCCACTCCCCCGCCCAGCGAGTGGCCGACCAAGGTGGCCGACTCGATGCCGAGGGTGGTGAGCAGGTCACGGACGCCGTTGGCGTACGCGGCCACGGAGTAGTCGGCGCGCGGTTTGTCGGAGTCGCCGTGGCCGAGCAGGTCGGGGGCGATCACGGTGTGGGTGCGGGCGAGGTCGGGGATCAGGTCGGCCCAGGTCGCCGAGGAGTCGCCGATGCCGTGGATGAGAACGAGCGGCGGCCCCTCGCCCGCCATCCGGAAGGCGCGGCGGTACCCGTGCACCACGCGGTACCGCAACTGCAGTTCTGCGTCGCCCACCGGGCGCAGCCGAACGGCGCGCACCGGGCGCCGGCGCGGGTCGTCGACCACGTGCTCGCCCTCCCGTACTCCAGGCCGCCATGCGGCGACTGAAAGCCCTTCCTCCCAGCGTAGGACTGCTTTCCCCACGGTGGTTTCAGGGAGGTTTCGCCTCCGCTAAGCAGGCGAACGAACGGGCGCGGAAGCCGGATTGTCAGTGGTGGGCGGCAAGCTGGAGACGCACACCCATATGACCGGCAACGACTTGGGGAGAGCCGCCGATGCCCACCGCCGTACTGACCGACCGTGAGCGCACCGCCGTCCAGGCGTATCTGCGGCTGCTGCACACGGTCCGAGCCGCCTTCGACACCGCGGCCGGCCCGCCCGACACCGCCCGACCACCGGTCGTCCCACCGGCGGTCCTCGCCGAGGCCGAACAGGCCCTGGAGGACGCGGGGCTCGCGGGCAACGAGGAGGAGTTCTTCAGGCTGCTGCAGAGCTGGTGCCCGCCGGAGGCCTAGAGGCCCGGGAGGGGCCGGGGGACCGTGCCGTGCGTTCAGGCGTGCGGCACGGTCACCGAGGTGGCGACCAGGCCGCCCCGGACCGTCCAGCGGCCCTCGAAGACGGCGCGGCGCTCGCCGCCCACCAGCGGGCCGGGGACGAGGAGTTCGGCGCTCAGCGTGCCGCGGGAGGGCTCTGCGGGGTCGACGCGGAGGTCTATGTCGGCCTCGCTGAAGTCCAGCCACTCGCCGGTGAGCGGGAACCACGCCTTGTAGACGGACTCCTTGGCGCTGAACAGCAGGCGGTCCCAGTGGACTGCGGGGTACCTCTCGGCGAGTTCCCGCAGCCTGAGCCGCTCGCCCGGCAGGGAGACGCTCTTCAGCACGCCCTCCGGCAGCGGTCCGTGGGGTTCGGCGTCGATGCCGAGGGAGGCGAGGTCGGTGACGCGGGCCAGGGCGGCGGCGCAGTAGCCGTCGCAGTGGGTCATGCTGCCGGTGAGTCCGGCCGGCCACCGCGGGGCGCCGCGTTCCCCTGGCAGGACCGGCTGCGGCGGCACACCGAGCTTCTCCATGGCCCGGCGGGCGCAGGCCCGCACGACGGCGAACTCACGGCGGCGTTTGGGGACGGCGGGCGCGACGAGCGCGGCCTCCTCGGGGTACAGCGTGGCGTTCTCCGGCTCGTCGTGTCCGTGGACCTCCACGGCCACCACCGAGTCCGGCAGGAGTTCCTCGATCACAGCGCGCCGACCTCCCTGGGCACGATCCGGCGCAGCCGGCCGGGCGGCTCCGGCCGCTTGCGCCACTCCCGCGGATAGCCCACCGACACCTCCTCGAAGCGGACGCCCTCGTGCCAGGTGGTCCGCGGGATGTGCAGATGGCCGTACACCATGGTCTCGACACGGAACCTGCGGTGCCAGTCGGCGGTCAGGGTGGTGCCGCACCACATGGCGAACTCGGGGTACCACAGGACGTCCGTGGGGTGCCGGTCCAGCGGGTAGTGGTTGACCAGGACGGTGGGCAGGTCGTCGGGGAGGGCGGCGAGTCTGCGCTCGGTCTCGGCGACCCGGGCCCGGCACCAGGCCTCGCGGGACGGGTAGGGGTCGGGGTGCAGCAGGAACTCGTCGTTGCAGACGATGCCGGTGCCGTGCGCGTACTCCAGGCCCTGCTCCTTGGTGGCGCAGCCGGCGGGCAGGAAGGAGTAGTCGTACAGCAGGAACAGCGGGGCGACGGCGACGGGCCCGCCGGGGCCGTCCCAGACCGGGTAGGGGTCCTCGGGGGTGAGGACGCCGAGCTGCCGGCACATCTCGACGAGGTGCTCGTAGCGGGCGACCCCGCGCAGGGTGACGGCGTCCTTCGGATGGGTCCACAGTTCGTGGTTGCCGGGGGCCCAGACGACCTGGCGGAAGCGGCCGGCAAGGGTCTCGAGGGCCCAGCGCACATCCGCGACGGTCTCGGCGACGTCACCGGCCACCAGGAGCCAGTCGTCGTCGGTGCCGGGGCGCATCTCCTCGACGAGGGAGCGGTTCTCGGGATAGCCGATGTGCAGGTCACTGACGGCCAGAAGCTGTGCCGCGCCACCGGCCCTAGACGTCACCTCTCGCCCCCTCCGAACACCCGAGTGGGACCACGAGAACACATTTGGTTTCCCGGTACAAGAGTGGACCGGGGAGGCGGAGCTTCATGATCGGAAATTCCGTAACACGGGCGTTGCACGCGTGGCCCGTCGAAAGCCGTATGATCGCCCCAACACCACCGCAGTGAACTTCCCTTCGCAAGGGCGGTTTGGTGTCCCTCCAATCACCCTGCCCGGGCCCGGGCCCGCTTCGCCCTGCCCGAAAACCCCGAAAGGCGGCCTGAATGCACTCTCGCGTACGCGTCTGGCTCAACCGCACGTACGCGGAGAACGTGTTCTTCATGGATCAGCTGCGGCGAAATCCCAGCGACAGAGCCGTCGAGATCCATGCGACGCACGGCGACCCCGACTCGCCGGTGCTGGCCGCCGCCGACACCGCCGAGCTGGAGCCGGAGGGGCTGTCTCCGGCCGCCTACGTCGAGTTCGCCCTCGACCAGTGCCAGAAGCGCGGCATCGACGTGTTCGTGCCCCGGCTGCACCAGGCGGCGATCGTCGCCCACCGCGCCGACTTCGCCGCGCTCGGTACGGCGCTGCTCGCGCCGCCGCCGGAGGCCGTCGCCGTCTTCCACGACAAGGTGATCGCCTACGAGGCGGTCCAGGCGGTCGGGGTGCCGGTGCCGCCGTGGTGGCGGGTGCGGACCGCGGACGAGCTGGTCGCGGCCGTCGAGGAGCTGGAGGCCGACGGCCACAAGGCGTGCTTCAAGCCCGCGTCCGGCGCGGGCGGGGTGGGCTTCCGGATCATCACACGCGCGCCCTTCTCCCTCGCGCAGCTCAACGGGTTCCCCAGCCCCTACGTCTCGCTCGACATGGTCGTCGAGGCGCTCGCGCAGTCCGACGAGCAGGTGGACTGGCTGGTCATGCCGCGCCTGGAGCAGCCGGAGGTGTCGGTGGACACGCTCACCGGGCCCGACAACCGGGTGCGGCTCGCGATCGGCCGCACGAAGAACGGACGGCGTCGCGGGTTCACGCAGCACGAGCAGTGGCTGGAGCCGGCACGGCTGATCGCCGAGGGGTTCGGACTGCACTACCTGTCCAACATCCAGTTCCGCATGCTGGGTGACCGGCCTGTGCTGATGGATGTGAACACGCGTCCGGCGGGCGGCTTGCACCAGCTGGCCCTCTGCGGGGTCAACGTGCCCTGGGCCGCCGTGCAGTTGGCGCTCGGGGAGGAAACCGGGGCGATCGAGCCGCCGTTCCTGGGACAGGACTACACCGTGGTGTCGGGGCCGCGACAGTTGCGGCCGGTGTCGGTGCCGCATCAGCGGGCCGAGGAGGTCGAGCCGCTGCTGCCGTCGGTTCCGGCGCCCGCCCCTTCGGTGGAAGCGGCCCAGGCACTGCCGCTCTAGGCCCCGACCGGTATGGACCAATCTCGCTGTTCTTCTTGACACCGCGATTGGTCCATACCAACTTGGTTGCGCACCCTGCACCACCTCTCTGCACTCCCGAACACCCCCATTTCTTCAGGGAGATCGCGTGCGCAACCCACTCAGACGTCCCAGACTTGTCGCTCTCCTCGGCTCCGCCGTGCTCGCGCTCGCCGGGGCCATCGCGCTTCCCGGCACGGCCGAGGCAGCGAACGTCCTGTCCAATCCCGGCTTCGAGTCCGGCGGCCTCTCCCCCTGGACCTGCACCGGCAACCTCGGTTCGGTCGTCTCCTCGCCCGTGCACGGCGGCTCCAAAGCCCTGGCCGGTGCGGTGAGTTCGAGCGACAACGCGCAGTGCAGCCAGACCGTCCCGGTGCAGCCGAACACCACCTACAGCCTCAGCGGCTGGGTGCGCGGGTCCTACGTCTACCTCGGCGTGAACGGCGGGGCCTCCACCTGGACGACGTCGCCGTCGGCGTACAGCCGGCTGGCCGTCTCCTTCACCACCGGCGCCTCGCAGACCAGCGCCACCGTCTACGTCCACGGCTGGTACGCGCAGGGCACCTACTACGCCGACGACATCAGCCTCGACGGCCCCGGCGGCGGGGGCTCGGACACCCAGGCGCCGAGCGCGCCGACCGGGCTGACCTCCACGGGCAAGACGTCGTCCAGCGTGTCACTGAAGTGGAACGCCTCGACGGACAACGTGGGCGTCACGGCCTACGACGTCTACCGCGGCTCCACCAACGTCCTCACCGTCTCCGGCACCTCCGCCACCGTCAGCGGGCTCTCGCCCAGCACGTCGTACACCTTCACCGTCAAGGCGCGCGACGCGGCCGGCAACACCTCCGGGGCGTCCAACTCCGTGAGCGTGACGACCGACGCGGGCGGCCCGGGCGGCACCGGCTTCAAGCAGGCCGCGCCGTATCTGTACGAGGGCTGGGGCGATCCGCCGAGCCCGAGCACGGTGATGAGCGCGACCGGCGTCAAGTGGTTCACGATGGCGTTCGTGCTGGACTCCGGTGGCTGCAATCCCGCCTGGGACGGCAGCCGGCCGCTGACCGGCGGTGTCGATCAGAGCGCCATCAACCAGATCCGTGCAGCCGGTGGTGACATCGTGCCCTCGTTCGGCGGCTGGCAGGGCAGCAAGCTCGGCGCCAACTGCTCCTCGGCGAGCGCGCTCGCCGCCGCACTCCAGAAGGTGATCGACGCCTACTCGCTCAAGGCGATCGACATGGACATCGAGAACACCGACGAGTTCGAGAACGAGGCCGTGCAGGCGAGGATCCTGACCGCGCTGAAGACGGTCAAGGCCAACAACCCCGGCCTGAAGACCATCGTCACCTTCGGCACCTCGACGACCGGCCCCACCTACTACGGCAACCGGCTCATCGAGCAGGCACAGTCGCTGGGCGCGAACATTGACGTCTTCACCATCATGCCGTTCGACTTCGGCGGCGGCTCCGACATGTACGGCAACACCGTGAACGCCGCGGAGGGGCTGAAGGCAAAGCTGAAGTCCACCTTCGGCTGGGACGACGCCACCGCCTACTCGCACCTCGGCATCTCCGGCATGAACGGTCTCTCCGACCAGCAGGAGAACACGACCCCGGCGATCTGGACCCAGATCCGTGACTGGGCCAACTCCCGTCACATCGCCCGGCTCGCGTTCTGGTCGGTCAACCGCGACCGGCCGTGCCCGGGCGGCGGAGTCGTCAGCAACTGCTCCGGCATCAGCCAGAGCACCTGGCAGTTCACCTCGATCACGGCCGGATTCACCGGCTGAGCGAGCGGGATCCCCCAGCCGGGGAACATCGCCGGCTTCCAGGACGGGGGGTACTGGGC
>NZ_JBEXGM010000050.1:0-40693 GCF_040607335.1 Streptomyces sp. NPDC005303
GCGGTCGGACTCCAACACGCAGCGCCGCGGCTACAAGCTCGAATCACTGCTGGAGCGGATGTTTCGACGGGCCCACTACCAGGTCGTGCACAATCAGAGGATGGCGCGCCCCCGGCAGACCGACTTCGCGGTCATCTCCCACAGCCGCCACTATCTCGTCGAAGCGAAGTGGGAGCGCCGGCCTGCCGGATCCAAGGTCGTAGATGCGGTCCGCAGCCGCCTGGGCCGTCTCGACGGCACTGTGGTGGCTCTGCTGTTCACCATGTCCGGGATCACCGAGCAAGCGGACGAGGCGATCGTCGAGGATTCCGCGCCTGTTCGGCCAACTCTGCGGTGTCCTCGCCCTGACGGCTGACACCGGCCTTGACGCCCTCATCCGCCTTGCTGATGCCCTCGTATGACACACCCTTACAAAACAACGGATCATGCATCGAAACACGGGTGCGAATGCCCTCTGAACTGCTAATTCCTTGATCACGTCCTGGTGACTCGACGTACCAACGAGCGAGACAGAACGGTCGTCCCGTCGTCCTCGGCAGCGGTGGCCCGGAGACTGCGGAGATCGCGCACGAAGTCCTCATCAGGGAGTGGGGCCGTCTGTCGGCGTGGGTGGAGGAAGACGCCGTATTCCAGCAGTGGCTGGCAGTGATGGAGGAGCGCGCGCGAGACATCAGCAGAGGTAAGCCGGCCTTCTTGAGGTGACGGCCGTCTTCGATACCGACACCGGCATCTTCGCCTGCGCCCGCCGCCTGACCGCGGACTTCCTGACCACCGTGCGCGCCGAACACCAGCTGGTGCTGCCCGAGCGTCTCCTGCACACCGGGTGGGCGGACACGGACTGGAGATCGTCACCGCCGTCGCGGGTGGCCTCGACATCCGCCGCCACGCTTCAGCGCCGGTGGCCCCGGCCGGGCGGGCCGGCCGGGGCCACGCCCCCTCTCCCTGCGGCATCACCTCAGGTGGGATTGCATTTTTGAAGGGGAAGCGTCGTCCGGCTTGGTCCGCCCTTGGCATCTGGTTGGAAGCGGAAGGTGTAGCAGCGGTAGGCACTTGAGGGTGAGGTCCCGAAGAAGCTGGTGTCCTCATACGTGGCAAAGAACTCGACGATGGTTGTCAGAGACTGGTCCGACTGCCCGTACGAGATGAGGTTGCTGTGGTTCCGCTGGGCGATGGCACGTGTCCGGTCTTCGCTCGGGTAGCCGTTCCGTGCCTCGTTCTGCACTTCGTCCTCGTACGACTGCGCATGCCTCGTTATCTGATTCAGCGCCTCGTTCTCATGGCGTTCGTTGGCGTCATTCTGGCGGTGGGAGATGATCATGAGCGTCCCTGCGGCGAGCAGCACGAGGATGAAGGGCACCATGAGTGCCAGCATGCAGCCGGGGGCCGGTACCCCGCCGCGGTCGGACCGCGACGGAGCACCGGTGGAGGAAAGAGACGGGTTCACTCGTCCTCTTGTCTGATCGCTGCTGGTCCCAGCATCATGAACGCCTGCGCGTAGGCGGTGGTACCTGTCTTGTTGGGGTGGTAGCTCTCCCGGCTGAGGCAGCTGTCTCCCCAGAACCACCAGCACAGTTGGGTCGCGTCGTCGTCATGGTGGAAGTCGCCGTCGCCGTTCGGTCCGGCCACTACCCCGTTGATGCCTTCCGGCGTGTCGCAGATCCGCTTGCCCTCGAACGCCGTCTGCGGGGACCGGTAGCGCACTCCCGCCGAAGACTTGGAGAGGGCAAGGTCCCTCTGCTTGTCCTCGAAGTACTGGGCCATGTTGTTCAGGATGACACGCTGAGATGCGCTCACCAGCGTCGAACAGGCCGCAGTGCGGCTGAACAGCAAGGGGTATCCCATCAAGGAGACCGTTGCGTTCGGTGCCGCGTTGTGGATTTCGTCCAGCAGCGCCCCGGTTTGCGTCACGGCTGCGTCGATGTCGGCCTGCATTGACGCTTCGGAAGGACATCCCTCCATTACACAGGCCTGGATCTTCTTGTCGAACCGAGCATCGTTTCCGCCAATGGTCAGCATCACCAGGGTCGTGTCCGAGCTGAGCACTCCGGAGTCGGTCTGGAACTTCTCGTGGAAGTTTCCGTCGAAGCCCCACGTCTCCTTGCCTGTGCCGTCGACGGGTGTGCCCGTCCCCGCCTGCCAGGTCTTGGCTCCGGAACAGGCGACAAACTGGAAGTCGAGGTTTGCGTTGAACCCGTCCGCGAGGGTCCCGACGGTCTGTGTCTGATTCGGGAGAGTGACCTTGCGCGGCCATGCGTTCGGGCTGCGCCGACAGGCGTTCCAGCTGGTCTTACCGTGGTCGCGGTCACTGACGTGGTAGTAGTCGCCCGAGCCCTCGCCGGACGTGTAGGAGTCGCCCATCGCGACGACCATGTCCTGCGGCTTGCCCGGGAGTTTTTGGAAGGCGATCGAGGTGTAGGCCACGTCCTCGTCGGCCGTTCCGTCGTCGGTGGTGTTCGTGAGCTCCACCTGGGGTGTTCCCGTGAAGCGGTACACACCGAGCTCGGCCCAGGTGTTCGCGCCATAGTGGGTGTTGATGTAGCGCTCCCGGTCACCACCCGCCACGCCGTGGATGGTGTAGTGGGCCTGCTGGGTGTGGGCGCCGGTGTCGGGCAGCTGCACGAACACTCGGGCCCAGCTGTTCAGGTTCTGGCCCAGGGTCCAGGTTCCCTTGACGGTCATCGCCCCGTTGCCACCGCCGAGGTGGGCGGCGTTGCGGGTGTGGGCGTACCAGAAGTGGCCGCCGTATCCGCCGCCGATCTGGTACAGGTCGCCCTTCGCCTCGTACTGGCCGAGTCCGGAGCCGACCGAGCCGTCGGAGTTGAAGGTGAACTGGAAGCTGCCGGCGTCGGTGCCGGTCGTACCGCACGAGCTGTAGGTATTCGTGTTGTCGGGTACGGAGTTCACGATCAGTGCGCCCGAGGGCAGCTTGTTGGCGGAGTCGCCGGCGCAGATCGGGGTGCCGTACTGGAGCCGGGTGCCGCGTCCTGGTTCTGCTGCCAGGGTCTGGTACTTGATGTTCTCGAAGCCACAACTGGTGGCGCAGTCGCTCTTCCAGGTCGTGTTGCTTTCGTGCCACCAGTACTTCGTGTAGCAGGCGGCGTTGGGGCAGTCCGGCGGGCTGGCGGCATTGCAGTTGTTCTTGGTGTTGCAGAACGTGTCGCGCGACGGTGTGGCGTGCGCCCGGTTGTACTTCGCGCTGCCCGGCATGGTGTAGGCGTCTGCCGTGCCGTTCCAGTAGGCGGGGCGGAAGCCGGCAGAGGAGAAACCGGACTCGCCCGGCCAGTCCTGCCGGCCGGAGGTCGCATAGGAGTAGCCGGTGTCCATGGACCAGGCGGCCCAGCCCAGCACCTTCTCCTCGTACGGCCAGTCCTGCGGGTGCGCCGCGTCCTTGGCGGCGTACGGATCGATGTCGGTGTTCATGAAGGCCGAACGCGACTGGGGATACACGGGGTTGGCTGGATTGTTGTACCAGCCCAGGCCCCAGTTGCCATTCGTTGACTCGGCGCTGCGGGGATTGAAGCCAAGGTTGTAGTTCCACAGCGCGGCGAACCAGTTCTCGGGCTTCGCCGAGTCGTCGTTATTGACGGTGATCTTCTGCGCCGCCTCGTGGAGCTCATTCCACTTGTCCGCGAGGATGTACAGGGAGGCGGCGACGTTCACCGAGTAGTCCAGGGCGACCGCGCGCTGGGTGGCCGCGGGTAGTGCGGTCTCGCCCGTCTTCTCGTGTCCCGCCATCCGCATGCCGTCGGTGACCTGTCCCACGCCGTAACCGCAGTCGGAGTTGGCCCAGTTGATCTTCCAGTACTCGGCAGAGGTGTCGCCCTTGTGCCCGTAGAAGCCGGCGTAGGCGGCCAGGGGGCTTCCCATCTGGCCGGGAACGGCGCCAGGTTCGGCTTGCCACAGGTTCGACTCCTGCGCCATCACGCCGAGCAGTACGTTGGCGGGGATACGGCCGCCGCCGGTCAGGGACGGGCGGGGGAAGAGGCCCTGCGGGTCGATGGTGCCGATCCCGATCTGGTCACGCCAGCCTCCCTGCGTGATCCATCTCGAGCGCAGTTCGCCGCGGATGGCCATGTCGACAGCCCACTCGACCTGGTTCGGGGTGGGTTGCAGCGCCTGGGATTTCACGTCGTTGCGGGGCACCGAGCACCAGCGGTCGGTGTCGACCGGGTCGTTCGCTCGGCTGTCGGCCGCGGTGAGGGCGGCGGGTGTGGCCATGCCGGTGAGGGCGGGAGACACGGAGGTGTCGCCGCTGTTCGCCGTGGTCTGCCCCACCGATTGCGTGATCTTCGCACCCGTGGTGGTGGCGGTCGACGTGACGGTGGTCTGTTCATCGCTGCTGGCGGTGTCCGGCGCACCGGTGACCGGGCTCTCCGGTCCCGCAGTGCTCTTGTCGAAGTCCTTGCCCGCGTCCTTGACGCGGGTAAGGCCGCGGCGCACGCCGGGGGTGAGTACAGGGTCGACGGCGAGCCGCCCCAGGGTGGAGATCTCAGTGTCGGCGGGGGCGTCCAGGAGCGTGACGCCTGAATCCTTCAGCTGGGTGCGAGCGGGCTCGCCGGTCAGGAACACCCGGCCTTCGGTCCCCTGGCGCAGGTCCACGTCACCGAGCCTGCCGGAAGCAATCACGGAAGGTGTGCCGTGCCCTTGCCACAGTTTGGCGCGGGCGGTGGAGTCGCCTTGACGGTCGAGGAAAGCGACGTGCCCGTCGCGGGTGAGCCGGATGTTGAACGGCGGGCTGTCGACGGTGGCGAGCGTCGTCAGCCGACCGCCGTCGTCGAGGCGGACCAGATCGCGCCCGCGTGCGCCGATCGAGCCGTCCTCCACCGGTACCGCGCTGGTTATCTCTCCCGCGGTCTCTACCGAACCGAGCGTCCTTCCGGCTGTGTTGACCGTGACCACCCGGCTCTTCGTCTTCGCCGGGTCGTTCATGTCACGGAAGGCGGTGAAGGCGGCCGTGTGCGTGACCGTGTTGCAGGACGGGTCGAAGTAGGCCAACGACGCGGTGAAGGGCAGCTTCACCACGCGGCCGGTCATGGTGTTGACGACGGCTGCAAAGGCGCCACCCTGCATGAGGTCGGGCTTGTTGGTGAAGGTGCGGGGCGCGTACACGACGGCGACATGGCCTGCGTCCATGACGCACTGGTTGCCGATCCAGGTGTCCGCCGACATCGTCGGCTCCGCCAGGGAGGCAACAGTTCTCCACGCGTATGCCTTTGACGAGTCGGCGACGAGGATCTTCAGTCCGTCGGTGTCGGCGGCGCTGGTCACCGCCCGGTCCGTGGATCTCTTCCAGCCGGTGCCGAGCTTCTTGCCCGGATCATCGACCGCGGCGGGAGGCACGGTTTGGGCGGATGGTTGCGGAGACGGGTTCGGTGTCCCCTCGGCAGCGAACGCCGGCGCGGCGGCTGGTATGAGTCCGACGACCGCTATCGCGGCGGCCGCAAGCGCGAGAGACGAGTGTGCTCTACGTCTCGGTCTCAAGGATTCCCCTAGGTCCGGAAGAGAATGTGACTGGGCAAACTCCGCAGCCATGCCGGTAGGCGCGACGCCGGTTCAGCGGCGGAGAGCTTGTTTGGGCTGGATACGTGCGGCTCGCCGGGCCGGATAGCGGTAGGCGAGAGGGCCAGTGAGCAACCCGATGGCTGGGTCGATCGCGACGACAGTGGGCGGGATGACGGGGCCCCCCGGCGGGTGACGGCCCGACGAGGACGGTCAGCGTGCCCAAGGCGGTGCCGAGTCCGCCCAGCGTGCCCAGGGACGCGGACTAGGTGAGGAGCTGCGCAGCGATGTGCCAGCCCCGGGCCCCGACTGCCTTGCGCTGCCCGATGCCGACGGTTTGTTCCAATACTGCGACCGGGGTAGTGTTGGCGATGCCAACGACTTCGATGATCGGGCAGGATACGGCGCGTGCTGATGCCCGACGTTGAAGAGGACTGAGTGTCGTCAGACCAGATGTCCCTCACCCAGGGCGAGTTCACTCGGTACGGTCGCGGATCGCCATGTACAGAGGGGGCGGCCCGCCCCTTCTTGTAAGCCCGGGTAGAAGGTTCTCGGCTTCATCGGCAGATGTCGGGTGTCTCAGCGCCGCCTCCGGCTTGGCCGGTGGCGAGGACGGCTTCACGAAGGTCTTGCAGCCCGTGGTGGCAGAGCGAGGTCGGGCTTCCGGCGAGCGTGTACCACTCGGTGGCGTCGGTGTACCCCCTGCAGGGAAATCCTGCAGACGACTGCAGGAGAGCGCGGCAGCTTTCCAACCCCCTGTGTTCCCCCAAGACACAATCCCCCCAGATTGAGTGCCGCACACGAGGCTGCCTGCCTGCAGCCCGTGAGCTCTATGCGTGTAACGGGCCAGGGCTCCTGCCCGCCGCTCAGGTCACAGTAGTTGCAGCCGTTACGGAACAGGCACCCCTGAAAACGTCCCTGACCAGAATCGGGTGCACACGACAGCGTTAAGCGGAATCCGCACCTCGCGCGACGCGGTAAGCACTTGCAGTCCTAAGCTGAAAAAGCGGAGGGACCTCGTCAGGGAGCATCCTGATCAGGTTGTCTGGATCCCGGCACTCGGATCTTGTTGAGGCCGGCCGCAGATGTCCACCGCCCACCGCACCTCGTAGGCCGCCTCGCACGCCGCCACTCTCAGGCCAGGATGTCGTCCTCACAGTTGACGAGATTCCTGGGGAACACCTTCTCTCCGCCGGCGTTGACTCGGACCGCCCAGCGATGGGCCTTGTCGGCGTCGATGCCGACCCAGATCCGCTCGTGACGTTCCGTCACCGTCGTTGCTCCGTTCCTCAGGCACCAGCACCTTTGAGGTCCGGGAACACTCCGTCACCAAGCCCTTAACCAGCGGGAGGTCGATTGCGTCTGGATAGGAGACCGACCAGGTTCCTGCCCCGATTGGGTTGAGAGGTGGAACACCTCTCAACGGCAGAGGAGCCTCGTGCCTCACGGGAGGCCGCCCCGTCACCCGACCTGTGGCCACTCTGAAAGCGCCCAGTGACGGAAAGCACGATTCCCGTATGTCCAGGAGGCTCCCGGCCTGTTTCGAAACGAGCTGCGTCAGCCGTCTCCGGTCGGTCTCAACCGCCGGCCACGGGCCTGGAGCCGATGGCTGCGCAGGCTGCCTTCTTTGTGGGGTAGCCGTCCGCTGGGTAGACCACCGGCCCGCCGAGTGCCCCCTCGTCGTCGGTGGCCGGGGATTCGCCGCTGTCAGGCTGCGCGTTGGGGAAGAAGCAGGCCGCGAACCGGGTCGGCTTGGGAGTCCGTGACCTTGTGTCCTGGGCGGGCTGGTTCCACATCCGATCCCAGGATGCCGCGCAGGAACGCGCCGCGTCCTGCGGATCGAAATCCTTCATGGCTTTGAGCGGCAGCTGGCTCAGATCCGCCTCGGGTGACAGCGTGCGAGCGCACATGACATTGCGCCCGTCCTCGTCCCATGGCCCGAATGTGGCTACGGCAGCCGTAGCGGCGCCCCCGAGGAGTGCGGCCGTGACCGCACCCACCATGAGCATATGCCGACGTCTCCCCGAACCGGCCGTGGCACGCGGCTGCTCGATGCGCAGCAGGATCCCCCGCAGGACGGCCTGGCCGTCTTCCGACGCCGCCCAGCCTTCGGTGCCGACGCCAGTGGGCCGCAGAGCACGGACGGCGGCAAGGTCGGTCGCCTGGCTGTGCTTGGTGACGCTCTGCTTCATGCTGACTCCCGTTGGATGAAGTGGGGGTGGGAAATCGCGTTATCGACCGGCCGTGCATGACCTGCACGGAGTAGCGCTGCCCTGAACCGTTTGCGCGCCCGGTGTAGGCGCACAGCGAAGGCAGTGGCCGTGCAGCCCGCGACCACGGCCGCCTGCTTGGCCGTCAGGCCGTACCAGGCGCTCAGCACGAGTACCTCCCGGTCCCGTTCGGAAAGCGTCGACAGCGCGGCGGCCACCTCGGCACGCGTCCCTATCGTGTCCGCGATCTCCGCGGCCTCCGTCCGGTCGGCCATCATCGCCAAGTGCTCGGTCAGTGCGCGGTGCCGCTGGTCGGACCGCACCCGGTTGGCGAGCAGGCGCCGGGCCGAGGCGAGCAGCCACGGCAGGGCATCGTCGGGTACGGACCCGGACTTGCGCCAGGCCAGCACGAAGGTCTCCGACAGGATGTCCTGCGCTGTCTCCCGGTCCGTACGGTGCAGCAGGTATGCCAGGACCCGATCAGCATGAGCCGTATAGAGGGCCTCAAGGGCCCGGTGTCCGGCCGGGTCACCGTACTCCCCGGCGGTTGTTCGTCGTCGTCTCACAGCACCTCCATGGTCGGTCCATCAACGGCCGTCAACCGGGAGATGTACGGCCGGGCCGGATCTCTTACAGCTTCTGACGGATTCAGGCTCGGTCCGTCTCGGCGGGCGTGATATGGAGCACGAGCCTGCCCTGAGTACACACTGTGCGCGAGCGCTCGTGTGCACCTCCCCTCCTGCGGAGAGCATGTCCGGCGGGATAGTTGGGGTCATGGCATCCAGGAAGTGCATCTACGACGCCGAGTTCCATGAGGGGGCGCTGCGGATCATGACGGAGACTGGGAAGCCGATTCCGGGGGTGGTCGAGGATCTGGGTATCCATCCCGGGACGCTGCACAGTTGGGTCTCGCAGGCCCGGAGCCACGGGTCGCCGTCGTCGGACCGGCCATAGGGGCGGAACGTATGGTTGGGCTCGGCGTCGGCCAGGTCCTCGTCATCGTGCACGGCCAGCAGCCGCACCCAGGCGTCGAGATCGTGGGCGAGGTTCACGCCGAGCATCCAGCCACGGTTCATTCCCAGGAGGTAGAGGGCAGGTTGTCCAGTCCCGTCGCCACTGGTGCGGACCCGGTCCTCGACGCCGGTGTGCGAGCGGTGCAGCACATCCAGAAACGCCCAGCAGCAGCGGAACAGGACCGTCCGCCGTATCCACGATCACGCTACGGCGTGAGCCAGCGAAAGCCGTACCCCCAACGACCTGTCCGACGGCCGATAGGCCTTAATCGAGCCGACGTTGACGACCTGCAGAAAAGCCCAAACTCGACCGCAGACCCACCGGGTAGCTGGTCAAAGTCGACCTCCGCGACGTATTCAACGCACTCCTCGACATCAACCGCACCTCTGAGTGCCTGCACCCAGGGCCCGGTCCTGCGGGTCTGCAACAGAGCCCCTCTGTCGCCTGCGTGATGAGTGAGATCACCACGCCGACAACGAGGGGCTCTGCCCCGTCACACATCTCGCTGACCAGCCCGCTTCACCCCTGAAACCCCGGATGAAAGAGGCTCAGTGCGGTGTGTTCATGCACCTTGCGCCCGTGTCAGGAACGCTCGACCTCGAAGACGTCGACCTTGTCGTTCCAGTTGCCGCCACCTGGGTAGTCCATGTTCTTGAAGTTCGCCCAGCCGTGAGGCGGGACGAGTTCACGCTCCCGGTCGTGCAGCGGCCAGGACCGCGAGTCCCAGATCGTCGCAGTTCCGTAGTTGATCGACCAGCGGCCGACCCAGTAGAAGACCGAGCTGAGCTTGTCGCGGAATCCGTAGTCGCCGAGATTCTTCTTGCCGCTGCTCGAGAACTGTAGGCGCCTGCCACCGTAGTTGGCGTCCTGAAAGAGGCACCAGTAGTCGGCGGCACATTTATCGTGCGGGTCAGAGGTCAGATCGGTGGTGGCTCTGAGGCTTGCTTTACGGACCTGGGCCGGAAGTTCTGGGTCCGCCAGGGATTCCTCGTTGGAGTCATAGCAGTGGACCTCGCCGTTGGGAAGTTCCGTACATATACTGGCGCCTTCCCATGACTCGGCGAGGTTGATCTTCTTCCCGTCATAGTCGGCGATCACCGGGTTCACCGGATCTGCAGTCGGCTCCCCGGTTGGCTCTGCAGTCGGTTCTGCAGTCGGTTCTGCAGTCGGTTCTGCAGTCGGCTCCTCGGTTGCCGTGACTGACGGCTCCGCAGTGGGTCCCTCCGCGTGTGCCAGCGGGGCAGTACCCAGCAGAAGGGCTCCAGCAGAAGCTGCGGCTAAGAGGGTGGACGTAAAGAGTCTCGGTCTCAAGAGGAGTTCTCCCTGGTGGTGTCGTAATGGTGCAATCTGGTCCCGTCAGGGCCGTACACGTTGAGCACGTAGCCCTGAAGGAGGCTGACGCCCGTCCCGGCCAGGAAAGACGTCAACGTCTCGTCGAACTTGTCGAAGCCGCTCCCGTAGTCGGACTTCCTGCGAGTCCATACAGTGAGGGTCAGCAGCCCATCCCGGTTCTGCGCGTGCTTGATGCCGTACACGTCCGGGTCTCCGCCGGCCCGGCGATAGCGTGCCGCCAGATCTGTGTCGCTACCGGCCGGGGACGCGCTGGTGGTCGGCGGGCCGCCGGCAGCGGTCGGACCGGTCTCTGTGCTGCATCCCGACAGCAGAACCGCAACGGTCAACAGGAATAAGGGAAGGATTCTCTTCATGGCCTCAGCATGGCAAAAGGTCAGTGGTGGACGGACGTCGAGGTTCGCTTGCCATTGGTCCCTCCACTGGTGAGCGGGCGTCACGACGATGCGGTGGCAGCCCTATTACGTCGGGGAGCGCCAAGCCCTCCGGCCGGAATCCCAGCGGGCGCCGGAACTGACCACGTAGGTCGTCGCCCGTGGGCGACTGATCACCGAACGAGATCAGAAGAGGCCCACGTGGAGAAGTCCCTTAGGCCGGTGAACGGCAGTTTCACGAAGGACTGGTCCGGCTGCCGTACGTCGCGTGAACGAATTTCTGCGCCTGCAACACCATCTGGTCGGCCATCAGCACCCCTCCGATTTCGGCAAGGAGCGTCGACAGGATGACGCAAAGCGGCTCCCCCCGTCGCCGTTCCGATACGCTCCCCTTGTTCGAGCGGTGGTCAGCCGCGTTCGAGGACGAGCGGGATCACTGTAGACAGTCGGGTACTGAGATATGCAAGAGAAGATCAACAAGGTGGCGTGAAACAGCAGCACTTCACTCCGGTCACCCGATCACCAAGATTCCGTGCGGTTGCTGCAGTCTTTAGGTGAAGAACCGATGGTGGGCGGACTTCGGATTCAAGCGAGATGACCGAAAGTAGGCCCGTCGGCAGCCGTGACGGTCCGCACCCCGCCACGGACCGGTCCCCGCGCCCCTGAGGTTTCCCCGATATGCGGAGGAGGCGACAGAGGCCAGATGGGGACTCATGAGAGGAACATCGGCCATGGCTTCCCCCCGGAAACGGCCTGCCAGTCGAGGGCGCCCGTGGGCGCCCTCGCGATCACGGGCGGGCGTCGCCGAGGGCCAAGGGAGAGGTCCGGAAGGGCGGCCTGGTCAGATGCCGGGTGCCGCGTAGGCGTCACATGTGGCGGGAATGCCCAGCGTGTTGAGGGTGGACTCGACGCGGATCTTCCCGGACGGGGGTACGAGGTCGGGGTATTCGGAGGATCCGCCGGTGACGTTGCGCTTCGCGTCGTAGCAGATGATCCCCACGCGTGCGTCTTTCAGCGGCGTCGTGGTCGGGTTGCTGACCTCGAAGGTGCCGGTCGTATCGCCGTACTCGCCCTTGCTGACATGGACGGCGCTGGTCGGGATCTTGGGGAACGGCTTGGTGGAGAAGGCTCCCTCGTCTTCGACGAGGAGCGTGGCCTTGACCTTCGCGGCCTTCTCATTCGGCTTGACGTCGACCTGAGTCCCGACGACGAGCAACTGGTCAGGCTGGCTGAAGTTTTCAACCTGGCTTTCACTGCCGATGATCTTGTTGTTCGCGTCGAGGACGTTGAACTGTACGGTGACGGTCTGACCCACATGCGGGGAGGTGTTGCGGACGAGGGAAGTAACCCACACGTACTCGTCTTGCTGACCGAAGCCGCTGGCGACGAGCTGGCCGGACGGCTTGGCAGAAGGAGAGCTTGTCGTCTTTGCGGGGCCGCCCGTGGCCTGCTCGACCACGTCGGGATCTTTGCCGCTGGCGCAGCCAGTCAGGGCCAGGGCGCTTATCGCGGTGGCCAGGATCGCTGCGGTTCGGAAGTTCATGTGGCGCCTCGGTTGTTGGGAAGGCTGCTGTGCGCGGGCCGTTGGGGATGGGCGTTTCCATTGCCGGAGCCGCGCAGGCTGTGCCTTTGGGGATTCCCCATCGCCTTGCGGCGGCAGGGTAAATATTGCCCGTCCTGTCAGGTCGTGCCATTGGCTGTCAGCAGCAAACGGCACGGGACCCAGCTGTGAGCGCGCGCGGTCTGGGTGTACCTGTCACCCATCTGTGGAGCATATCCCGCGACTTGTCGGTGATTTTCGGGGCGTCGGCATCAGCCCGGTCCCACTGCCGCCTGTGGTGACGGCTACCGGCTGCACTGGTTCCCCCACGAGATCACCCGATGCTGGAAGGCTGACCCGCAGCTCGGTGAGCACACGCGCGTTGTTCGGCAAATACAACTGCGACCGCCGTTCCCGCATCTACGGCCTTCCCCGGACTCCGTCGCCGACCTCGATCCGGGAAACCTGGATCCTCGGAACTGGGGCCCCACCGCCATCCACAGCTGCAGTGTCTGCGACTGCCCGATCGAACAGAGCGGACTCCGCCAGGTGTGGATCTCACTGCGCGTGACCACTGACGTACTGCCCCTGCTGGTCAGCGCCTGCTCGGCGGCGTGTGTCGCCGCCCTGCCCGGCGGTGCTTGCGACTGCATCCCCACGCCTCACAAGGGCGGTCGAGTCGACCAGCCGGCATCCGACTGGCACTGACCAGTCCGAACCTGGCCTCACCCTCCGGTCGGTCGAGAAACGACCACGATGGTGTGACGACGGGGCGAACGCCTGCGCGGGGAAGCTGACGCTCACGATGGGGAAATACGGGCTCTGTCGGAGATTTTGTGATGCGGCCCGCCCCGGCGTACCTGCTTCTACGCAGTCGGGGGCATCACGCGTTCGGTGGATCAGTAGCGGTGGCCGGGCCAGTGCGGGTCCTCCCAGCGGTCAAGACCGGTGACCCCGAGCAGCCGTATCCGGTGAAGCAGTTCTTCGGATGCGCCGATGGCACGTAGCCGGGTTGGAGCATGGCGGACCAGCCAGCCGGTCAGCTCGGCGCGCATCTCCTCCCCGTTCTCCCAGGCGTCCCAGGGCAGTTGGTCACCGAGCAGGTCGTACTCCCACTGCTTCGCCGCTTCGGCCAAGTGCTGGTCGGCCGCGGGTCCGGTCAGCACTTCCCAGGTGTGGAGCCACGGGCTCAGCGCGCCCGATGCCTCGGCGCTCAGTATGAGGACCTCGTACGCGGGTACGGCGGGATCTGGATCGGTGAGCGTGTGCGCCCACCAGGCGCGCAGGAATTCCTCGACTGCCGCGGCCTGGTCAGCAGGCCACTGCTGCCAGTGGCCGAGTGCGAACGAGCGCCCGACCGTTTCCATGCCGAAGAGGGGCTCGATCAGGCCGCTGACGAGGGCCGTGGCGAACTGGGGCAGAATCCTGCGGAGGACGGATGCGTGATCGCTCCAGTCGATGGCCTCCCATGTGCGCTGCAGGAGGTCGGGGTCCAGCTCCGTGTCCGCCACCTTGAGCTGGGCAAGATCTTCCGCGCTGCCCCAGTGGCACTCGCAGTTGTGCTCGTCGGGGTGGGCGGTCATCCCCCGGAAGGTGGCTGCCAGGCCCTCCATTGCGGCGTCGAGGCGAAGTCGGTCGCGGGATCGGTCGAGGTTCATCATGGACGTTCGCCTTCGAGGACTCCGGGAGTTAGCACCGCCCGAAGATCGCTAACTTACCGGGGCGGGCCCCAGCCTGCCACCAAAATGACAGCATCCCGATTACTGCAGCCGCCCGCTCACCCGAGGATGGAGTCACGTGCTGTGAAGGATGCGTCTGCGGAGGAGGTCGAGGTTGGCCCGGCCGAAGCCCATGCGCTTGAGGAGCTTGGCTCTGGTTACGTGTCCCTCGACCTGGCCGGAGCTCCAGTGCGTGGACAGGCCGGCTGTGACCGCGTCCAGGTCCCTCCTCATGCCGTTGACCAGGGAATGCAGAGCGGGCAGGTCGTCTGCGAGGACGTGGTCCATCCACGCGGGCAGTTTCTCGCCCCCCAGATCGCGCATCATGTCGGCGAAGTCGCGAACGTGGCGTGCGGTTGCGTCGAGGTGTGGGCAGGCGGCCCGGATGTCTTTGAGCTCGGCCGCGTCGGACTCGGCGAGGTGTCCGGGGTTGGTCATGATCCAGCGGACGATACGCCAGGGTTTTGGGGCGGGCCGCAGTTCGGGAGCAGGCGCGGGCGGGTTCTTCGGCTTGGGGCTGTGCGGCTTCTTGAAGGGGCGGAAGTAGCGGCGGACGCACTGGATGTCTCCGGTGAAGCCACGTGCGCGCAGTTCACGGTGCAGCTGCGGGATGTCGTGGCAGCCCCCGCGCCAGCGCCTGTGCAGGTAGGGCTTGTGTCCGTCCAGCGGCTGTCTCCGTGGAGACTCCCGCCGCAGTCGCGAGGTGCCCTGCCTCCGGCTCGCCGTCGACGGATGCGATGAACCGCATGCGCACCCGGTCGTAGGCCGGGGAGACGGCCTTGGTCAGCCCGACCTCGACGACGTCCTTGGCCTCTTCGGTGACCGTCCCATCGCGCCGCAGGTAGAAGACCTCGTGCACGCGCTGGGTGTTGCTGCGCAGCCCGAGGAAGACCTGAACCGAGTGCCGAAGCAGCGCTGCCCGGTCGACGGCAGGCCGCCCTCGACGCGCTAGCGCATCTCCCGCTCCGACATCTGCTCGACCTCGAACGTGTCGACCTCGCCGAGGAGGCCGGCCAGCAGGCGGCCGGCGGCCGTCGTGAGGTCCAGTTCGGGGTCCTTGACGCACAGCACGGACACCTCGTGCTTGCGGAGGAACTCGATTCCCTCGGCCTGTTCGCGCCGGCTGTGCCAGAGCCGGCCGAGCAGGTAGACGACCGCGGGTGGCCGACTTGTTGTTGTCCGGGAAGCGGCGCCCCTGGAGGGGGATGCCGCGCCCCTTCGGCCACCTCTGCGGTGTCCTCGCCGTGACGTATGACACCGTCCTTGTCGCCCTCATCCGCCTTGTTGATGCCCTCGCATGACGCACCCTTACAAAACGGGGTCATGCGTTGAAGCACGGGTGCGAGTGCCCTCTGAACTGCGTGTTCCTTGATCACCGCCTGATGGCTCGACACGCACCAACGAGGGAAACAGAACGGTGTTCGCGGCATCGTGCCAGCCATCGCCCGCGCACCCCGCGTGCCTGTTACCAGGCACCGGGCGCTCCACAGGTCCCGTTTGAGCAGTCTGCTTCCTCATCCCTTGACCGCCCACGCAGTCGGGATCGCCGCGCTCCGGTATCGGTACCGCGTAGTGCGTACCTCGCCGGGGTCGAAACAGCGTTCGTTCGTCCGTATGCGGCCACCAGCCGCCGTCGCAGTACTGACGGCGGAGGCCGCGGCACTCTGTACGGCACGGGACTGGGCACCTACCGCCGGGTCGTGGATGGGAGTCTTGCCTGGCTGCACGGCTTCCGACGCCTACGCATCCGAGGGGAACGGCGAGCCGACGTCCACGAAGCGTTCCTCAAACTCGCCTGCTGCATCATTATCCACCTCCAACTCGGCTCACCTGTTAGCCGTTGTTCGGCGTCCTACGTAGTGAGGGTCGTGGTTTCGGGCATAGGCCCGGGCCCGTGGAGTTGGATTGTTCCGGACGGGCTGTGGGAGATCGCGAAGCCGCCGATCCCGCCGTCGAGAGTGCAACCGCAGGGCGGCGGAACGCCGGACACCTGATGAGACCTTGTTCGCGGCCATCATCAACGTCATGGTCAGCAGTTGCGACTGGCGACAACTTCCGCCTTGCTTCGGCATATCGCCCGAACGACGCACCTGTGGTGCCTATGGAAGTCGGTGACCAGAGGCCGTCGAACAACGCCAGGAACGCCCTCACCGAGCTACCGGTACTGCGCTCGCGTCCGAGTCAGGGCCGTGCAGCATGGGACGCGAATCGTTTCGGGCGGCTGCAGCTTTACGTTCTGCGAGTTGGGCAAGGGCACTGGGATTGCCCGCGTCAGCGGCGAGCCGAGCCAGTTGCTCTGCTTGTCGTGTGTCTCCTGCCATCGCACGCATCAACGCGACCCGTGCCAAGGCATGGATGTCTCCGGCATCTGCAGCAAGGCGTGCCAGCTTTTCGGCTCCGTTGCTGTCTCCCGCCGCTTCCCTGATGTCGGCCAACCGCATCAAGGCGCTGGGGTTGCCGGCTGCGGCTGCTTGCCGAGCGAGGCGCTCTGCTCCTTCGGTGTCGCGGGTGAGTTCACGCATCTCCGCCATCCGGGCCAGAGCACTGGTGTCTCCGGCCTCTGCAGCAAGTAGCGCGAGCTTCTCGGCGCTGCGCGGGTCTCCTGCCGCCTCTCTTTGGTCGGCGAGGCGGGCTAGCGCGCTGGGGTTGCCCGACTTGGCTGCGTGCAGAGCTAGGCGTTCTGCGGCCTCCGGTTCTCCAGCGGCCTCTGCCATCTCTGTGAGGCGGGCCGTGGCGCTGGGATTGCCCGACTCAGCGGCCTGCCGGTACAGGCGTTCCGCCCCCTTGTGATCTCCGGCTACCTGACGGATAGTGGCGATTCGGACCAAGGCGAAGCGGTGGCCGGCCTCGATGGCTTGTCGCGCAAGCTTCTCCGCCGCCTCCTGGGCACCTGCCGCTTCGCGCATTTCTGCAATTCGAACCAAGGCGAAGGACTGCCCCGCGTTGGCAGCCTGCCAAGCGAGTTGCTCGGCTCCCGTTCGGTCCCCGGCCATCTCGCGTTGGACGGCGAGGCGGACCAAGGCGCTTGCGTTGCCTACACGGGCGGCGAGTTGGTACAGCTTCTGGGCTCCCTTGCGGGCGCCGAGTGTCTCGCGGATAGCTGCCACTCGGACCAGACCGGTGGCGTCACCAGCGTTGGCCGCTAACTGGCACAGACGTTCGGCGCTCTGGTGGGCTCCCGCCAGTTCTCTGGCTTCGGCGAGGCGTATGAGGGGGCTGGTATTGCCGAGCGATACAGCTCGCAGGGCCAGCTCCTCGGCTCCTTTGGGATCTCGGTGGCTCTCGCGCATCTCGGCGAGCTGCCCCAGCCCCTTACTGTCGCCCCCTTCGGCCGCCCGTTGAGCGAGTTGCTCGGCTTCTTCCCTGCGGCCCGCATTCTCCCGGGCTATGGCCAGGCTGATGAGAGCCGTAGTGTTGCCAGTGTCAGCGGCTCGCTGGATGAGCCGATCTGCTTCATTCAAAGCTCCTTCTGTCCGTCGGATCTCGGCGATTCTGACGAGAACGTTGGCGTTGCCGGAGCCACTGGCCTGCTGTGCCAGTTGCTCAGCCCACTGGAAGCGATGGCGGCTGCGGGCTGCCTCGGCAAGGCTGGTGAGTTCTTCGGGCGAGAGATGGTCGTGCGCTGCCTGCCAGAACGACTCCGGCGGGCATAGTCGGGCGCGGCGTCTTCGTCCGTGCTGCTCCAAGTAGTCCGCAAGCCGGTAGGAGGGCACCGGCGCGGCTTCCTCTGCGGGTGTGTTCTGAGCAGTGCGCGGGCGGACGCGGCGGAGGGGAGCGAGGCGGCCTTGAACGGGGCGAGTTACATCAGTGAAAGCCTGATCCGGCCAGTTGTCGGCGAGATCGTCGTATTCCTCGTCACTGAGGTAATCCTCTGCGGCCTGTTCGATGAATCGGGCTGGCAGGTGCACTCCTGCGCCAAGGCGACGAGCGTCCATGGCCACTTCGAGCATGGCCCGAACGGGCGGGGAAGCCGTGCTGTAGCGGCGCAGGAGTTCGGGTGCACCCGCGAGGAACTGGGTCAGTCGGCCGTTGTCGGAGTGCTTCAAGGCGTGGGCGAGCTGGCGGTCTCCCGCGGCGGCGAATGCTTCGGCCTCCTTGATGGCGGTGCCGTCGAAGCTGTCCGGCAGAGCGATGAGGCGACCGGCCAACAGGCCACGGACCTGTGAATGCGGATCGGGTTCTCCCGAGCGCGGCGGGGTCATATAGGTGTCTGCTACCTCAGGCCACAGAGTCCCGACTATCAGTACAGGGCTGCGCGAAGCGTCGGTGAGCAAGCCGTGTACTGCGGCAGCGATTCGTTCGCCGTTCTCACCGCCGAAGTAGTGCTGGGCGTCGTTGAGCCACACCACTGTCCGTGGCGCCACCCGGCGCATGCTGGTGAGCGCGGCGTCGGCCCGGGTGGGTTCGAAGGGGTGCCACAAACGCCACCCGGCAGCGGCGAGCGGCTGCACGGCTTCCCAGCACGCGCGTGTTTTGCCGGTCGAGGACGATCCCACGAGGACAGCCATTGCGTTGTTGCCGTCCTCGGCGGAGGCAACGAGTTCGACGAGGAGTTCATCGTGCGGGCGGCGGACGTAGGCGGGCAACGCACCGCCCCGTGCGCCGGGGTTCCTGTCCCTTGCGGCACCGGGGCTGGAGCCTGCGGCAGGTGCTTCAGCTGCCGGATGGACTTCGAGATCGTGCGGATCCCACAGTTGGATTGCCTGGCCTGGCCGTCCGGCATCAGCCACGGCGGCCGGTCCGCGGCCGCAGGCGGCGTCCAGTAGGCCGAGCAGCGCAGGCACATCCAGGTGCAGAACTCGGCCCAGCGCTCCCACCGTGTCCGCGGACGGCCCAGGCGCGCTCTGGCTCAGGGCCCGGCTGACCGTCGTACGTCCTAGACCGGCCTTGCGTGCCAACGCGGTCTGATTGAGCCGGCTCGCTATTCGGCCGGCTTCCAAGCGAGCGCGCAGCTCGGCCAAGGCTGCAGGATCTCGTACCTCGTCCGTCTCCACCCCGCGTCCTTCAGGCCCCTCGCCGTGTCCTGTTGTTTACCCATGTTCATCTTCGACCAGCGAACCACGATGAACACGGCATACCCGAAATTCGGCAGCACGCCAATGACCGTGCCGACTCCAAGGGGCCATTCACCATGTCCGACCGCTGCAGCATGATCATCATCGCCTGCGCGCTGGTGACCTTGACGGGGCTGTTCGTCGCAGCTGCCGCGGGCTACCTCGCCCGTCGGGATCACCCTTCCTATCCCACCGCAGTGACCCGGGCGGCGGTGGCTTTCGCCGCCACGCTCACGCTGGCCACCGCTCTGGCCACGGCCATCACCAGCATCACGCGGGGGTGACCAAGCCCAGCTTCAGAGGGGGCAACAAAGCCCATGATCCGACCCAATGCCATATCGGCATGATCACACGTTGCTGGTGCCGCGTTCAGGAGATCGTGAGCTGATCTCGGCGACCCGCGGGATTCGCAAGCGGCACCTGGGCCAAGCGTGGAGCGCGATAGAGCCGGGAGGGCTGGTGCGGCGATGGCGGCGACCACCGGTGATCATCGTGAGGTGTGTGGACTGACGATGAAACGGTGACCGGAGCTCACCGCGTAATGCCTGCTCACTGGCGGCCGATGTTCGAGGGCTTGATGGAGCGGATCGCGAACCGCTTCACGCGAGTCGAACCCCGGTTTCGAGTATGGCAGTTGGTGCTCGGTCTGCTGGCTGACCTGCCCCGCAAGAACTGCTGGACAATTGCCGAGCACACCCGTGATATCAGCCCAGACGGACTTCAGCACCTACTCGCCCGGGCCAAGTGGGACGCCGACCTCGTCAGGGACGACCTGCGCGCGTTCGTGCTGGAGCACCTGGCTGATGACCAGGCCGTGCTGGTGATGGACGAGACCGGCGACCTGAAGAAGGGTGCCCGCACCGTCGGCGTACAGCGTCAGTACACCGGAACCGCCGGCAGGATCGAGACCGCCCAGGTTGCCGTCTACCCGACCTACGCCTCACGCCGTGGCCACGCCGCCATTGACCGGGCGCTCTACCTGCCCAAGTCCTGGTCCAGCGACCCGGACCGCTGCCAGCTGGTCGCCGTTCCCGACGATGTAGGGTTCGCCACCACACCGCAGCTCGCCCGGCAGATGATCGAGCGCGCCCTGGACTCGGGGGTTGCGGCCGCGTGGGCGGCCGTCGACGAAGTCTACGGCGACAACCCGTACCTGCGCGCCGCTCTGGAGAGACGGCAGCTCGGCTAGCTCCTCGCAGTCTCCAGCACTCATCGCGTCCCCACACCGGCCGGACCTCAGCGCGCCCGCCACCTGGCCAAACGAATCCCACGCCGGGCCTGGCAGAAGCTGTCCGCCGGACGCGGCGCGAAGGGCCACCGCTGGTATGACTGGGCGCAGATCGCCATCGCCGCCCCTGGCCTGGCGGGCCATCAGCACCTGCTGATCCGCCGCAACCGCCGGACCGGCGAACTCGCCTACTACCGTTGCTACTCGCCCCGCCCGGTGCCGCTGTCCACCTTGGTCAAGGTCGCCGGAAGCCGCTGGACGGTGGAGGAGACGTTCCAGAGCGCGAAGACCTTGGCCGGACTGGACGAGCACCAGGTTCGCTGCTGGGACTCCTGGCACCGTTGGGTCACCCTGGCCCTGATCGCCCACGCCTTCCTGGCGGTCGCTGCCGCCCTTGAGCGCCGCGAAACGAGCTGATCCCTCTCACCTGCAACGAGATCCAGCGTCTGTTCATGGCCGTGACCGCACAGTCCACCTGCGACTTTGCCCATCGACTGCACTGGTCCACCTGGCGCCGACGCCACCAAGCCCGCGCCCAACGCAGCCACTACCGACACCAAGCCACCCTTCAACCATGAAGATCCACATCTACGGCTGGAGTACTAGCCGATAAGCGCAAGCGCACCGCATGAGCGCTTCTCACCTCGTCCACCAGCCCTTTGGGAGCGACCCGCAGGACACCGCCCCACACCCGGAGTTCGCCGAGCAGTTCGAGGGCCATGGGGCACCCCGGTCAGCGGCGGGGCCCGTTCAGGCCGGAAGCGCGTCCGCCCGCCTTGCCCTGCAGCCGCATCAGGCCGGAAAAGTGGGGCCAGCTGCGCGATGACGCCAGTCGTCTCCTACGAGACGGTGCGCCGCTGATGCGGCAAGTTCGGGCAGCCTGAACGCGCTGCGCCGCCGGAAGCCTCGGCCTGGTGACAAGTGGCACCTGGACGAAGTCTTCATCAAGATAAACGGCGTGCAGCCGTACCTGTGGCGCGCCGTCGACCAGAACGGCAACGTCCTGGACATCCTCGTGCAGAACCGCCGGGACAAGGCCGCGGCCAGACGCTTCTTCCGCAGACTTCTGAAGAAGACCGGTGCGGTGCCGCGGGTGATCGTCACCGACAAGCTCCGCTCCTACGGCGCCGCCCACCGCGAGGTCATGCCCTGCGTCGAGCACCGCAGTCGAAGTACCTGGACAACCGGGCCGAGAACAGCCACCAGCCCACCAGGTAGCGTGAACCGGCGATGAAAGGCTTCCGCTCAGTGGGCGGAGCACAGCGGTTCCTGTCCGCGTTCAGCGGTATCTCGCCCCACTTCCGGCCCAGCCGCCATCTGATGACCGCTGGCGCCCACCGAGCCGACATGACCGTCCGGCTTCGCCATCTGGGAGCAGATCACCGGCGTGGCCGGCCTCGCCACCGCGGCCCGAGCACAGCCCGGAACCGGGCCCCACCACGTTTGGATGTCGGCCCACTACCTCAGGCTTCTCCTAAGCGCAGTGACGGTTGTGCCGGGTGTCCGCTGCCCTTGTGCCGTGTGGCCTGCGGCCTGGCTGAATTCTCTCCAAATACGGGGGCGTTCGGGAGTGACGGTCTGCCGTTCGCCGAGTATCCCCTGGACCAGACAGAAGCCCAGGCGTTGGAGCCGCTGCTCGAGCCACGCCCGGGAGACGAGGAGGCTGCTGGCCGAGCCGGTGGGGCGGTCCCAGGATAGGTATTGCACCTGCAGCCGTCCCTCGGCGTCATACCAGAGGGGCAGGTCAGGGTCGCGTTGGAGACCGCTGTCCCTCAGGAGCGGATCACTGAGCAGCGTCACAGATACGGGTGCATCCAGAGAGCAGTCGGAACTCTGTGAACTCCAGCTGTAGGTCTGAGTTGTCGGGACGGCGGCAACGGGCTGCCCGGCAGGGTCAGTGGCACGGTCGATCTGGCTCTGCGGTTGTGCTGCGAGAGTGCGCTCCAGCCAGTCGTCCTTGTCCGCGACCGGACCGTCTGCCCACTGTTGCGCGAGGTCGGCGAGTGACTCGGACTGCCGTTCTTCTCTCTTCCTCCGCCAGATGGCGAGGGCGTCACCATAGTCAGCGGCAGCAGCCGGTACTGGGTCCGTCTCCGATATCGCTAGTTCCTCGTCACCGTCCGCATCGTCGAGGTCGACCGAGCCCTGTAGGTCGGGTTGTTGTTCCTGATGCTGGAACGTGTGCACGTGCCAGGCGTCGGGTTCGGGGTCCATCCATGGACCGGGCACGGTGGGGAAGTCGGCGAAGAGGAGACTGTGGCGATCGAGTCTTTCGGGCATCAGCCGATTCATGAGGCTGCGGCCCTCAAGCCACGCGAGCAGGCTCGTGAGCTGCGCGTCGGAGACGGTCCAGCTGCGGATGTGGTGCCACTGCTCAGCTTGTCCGCGGGTGATATTCCAGCCGCGGCCGTCGTGGTCGTCCGTGGTCTGCTCGTCCAGTACGACCCATTCTCTGCCCTCGCTGTCGGCTCGCACGCCCAGTTCCTCAAGGCCGGGCAGGTTGTCCGGCTGGTTGATCCACGCATCGATGCCGTCGTCGTCAGGTAGCGCCGGGATGGGCGGTGCGAGCGGGTCCGCAGGATTGGCGGGCGGAAAGGTCGCATAGTCCGCTTCGTTGCGGGCTTCCTCGTCGTCAGTCTCGGCGATGGGGTGTCGGGCCGGAGGAAGAGTGGGATCGATGTCGAGCAGGGACAGCCGTGCTGCTCCGGGGTATTCGGCGGGATCGTCTTCGGAGTGCCGATGGGGGTGATGGTGGTTCGCCAGCCGCTCCACCAATTCGTGGAGGGCCATCCACTGGTATTTCTTGCCGATCCGTTCGCCCTTGTGGGGCCGGCGGGAGCCCGACATGCGCCCGCGGAAGTTGTCGAACTCGGCGAAGAGGTCCGGTGACCATCCGAGGTCGGCGAGGCGGGCGAGAATCCACCTCGCGGCCCAGGCCGCGTCCACGCGTGTATCGGCGAGGCGCTCGTCGTCAGCCGGTGGCACCTTGCAGCTCTGCAGCAGCGCGTACTGGTCCTCGTCGAGGACTTGCCGCGCCGTCCAGCCTGTGAGGAGCTGAGTGACAGCGGCTGGGGTGGTGAGGGTCGGCCGGATGGACTCCGGGAGGCTTTCCGCGAAGGCGGGGATGCGGGTGGTGTCCACCGCGACGGGATCGTCGCGGCGTTGCCACAAGGGGCGGCGGGGATAGTCCGATGCGAGAGGCAGCATGCTGAAGTGGTGGACGGCTGGACGGACTTCGTAGTCGGCGAAGTCTCCCAGTGAGGACAGGGACGAGCGAATCGATCCCCACAAGGATCTGTTCTGCTCCCGCCGCGGGAAGAGAGCGTCCAAATCCTTCTCCGGCGGGGCCTGTCCGATCTCCGGGCAGGCGTGCGGATGCCTGACCATGCTTGCTTCTTCGGCGGTAATGGCCCCTGCGCTGTGCGCCATGGTGACGATGCGGGTTCCCGCGTCGCAGAGCAGCGCGTTCCGCGAGGCGTGTGCGGGTGAAACGGTGTCGCCGTAGACGTACTCGATGACCCTGCGCGCGACCTGTCCCAGGAGTTCGCGCCGTCCCCGACTCTCGCCACGCCGGGCCATCACCCCGTACGCGACCCACACCAGGCGCTCGAAGAGGTAGGGATCGTCCACCCTCTCGGCGTCCTCGTGCAGAAATCGGTCCAAGAGGGACAGCAGAACCTCCCCATGCCCCAGGAGGAGCTGCACGAGGGCCTTGGTTGCACGGTCCCGCAGGAACCGATTGGAGGAGGTGAGGGTCCACACCAGCGTCGTGGCCGCCAGCCGGACCACTTCCTCGCCAGGGCCGCCGGGTGCTGTCACGGGCCGGGGTGCCCGCGCCCCGACCCGGGGCCGGGCCAGGCAGACCGCGGGGTGGAGATCGTCAGGGGTGGGGTATTGCTCGGCCCAGCGCAGCAGCCGGTGCAGCGCGTTGACGTCCCACACCATCGGGTAGGTCTCGACGCCCCACCACGCGTCACGCTCCGGCCGCGGCCTTCTCGCCAGCACCTGATGCAGACGGTCAGCGTTCAGCAGATGCTCCGGCTCCGCAGTGACCGCCAGAACGGCCTCCAGCACATCGGAAGCGTGTCCGTAAGAAGCGGCCGTCTCGTTGAGGAGGGCGATGGTGCGTTCGGTGACGCTCCGTGCACTGCGCAGGGGGAGCGTTTCCAGAAAGCTCCGGGCCAGCAGGTAGCGCTGCGTGTCTGCACGGTGGTCGGGCTCGGGCGTATCCGTCGCGGGCTGGACGGGCGAGGCGAGCAGGTCGATAAGTTCCGTGCCGGCCTGCTCAGGCAGGAGAATCGACGCAGCCTCCTGATAGTTCGCGGCGGCCTGGCGCAGCCAGCCCCGCAGCGGGGAGTCGGCGGCCGGCTTCCGGCCCTGACGGAGCAATTCGATCTCGTCCTGGTGGGCGGCTAGGACCGACCGCACGATGCGATCGTCGCCGAACGCCTGGTAGGGGAAGCCGATGCCGATTCCCGCCTCGGCTCCGTAGGCCCGCTCGTTGGACACGATCCCCTGGGCCAGGAGCTGCCCGAGCATGGTGTCCGGCCACGCTGTGGCCGCTGGCGCGTAGGCGTCGGCAAGGCCACGGGCTTCGCTGCGCCCGAGCACGGAACGCTGCTCGGCGGCCATGCGTGAGGCCAGGGCGTTCACCGCACGGTGCACGGGCCGTTCGAGGGGGTCCAGCCGGAGCCGGGAACAGATGGCCTCGGCCCGGTGGTCGACATAGGCGTCGAACACTGCACTGCGGTCACGCGGATGGCTGCTTGCCCCGTCTCTGCCCTGGCCCTGGGTCCGGTTCAGGCTGTCCGCGTACAGCTTCACGAACAGCGGGTTGGTGAAGACCGAGGCGAGCAGGGGCGTATTGGGGAGGGCAGCCGGTCTCCCTCGGAGATAACTCTCAAGCCCTTCCACCTCCCGGCCTGCGAAGCCGGAGTGCACCGACGTTGGCCCATCGAAACGGTCAGGCACGACCAGGGACGTGAAGGTCGAGCGGCAGGATACAACCAGAGCGATGTGCCGGTATCCGGCCAACCGCCCCTGGAGGGCGAGCAGTTCGCTCTGCCAGTTTTGGGCATCGGCGGAGTCATTGAGGGCGTCGATGATCAGCAGGAAGCGGCAGCCGCTGGCCGCGCCCGCGGCGTCCATCGCCTGGAGGAAGTCTCGCTCCGACATCTGGCCCAGCCCGCACCATTGCGCGATCTCGCTCAAGGTCCTGTGCCCGCTGAGCTCCTGCCCGAACACCACCAGCGCCGGCCTGCCCTCGTCCACAGCCTTTCGAGCGGCACCGACCAGCAAGTGCGTCTTGCCCTGCCCTGCCTCGCCCAGGAGCAGCCAAGCTCCCTGCTCCGCCGCCTCGGCAGCGCTGCCTCGCAGCAAACCCAGTACCTGAGCGCAGGCGCCGCGGGCGCGGGCGAGGGCGCCCTGGCGCAACGTCTCCACACTCTCGGACGCAGTGTGTGCGCGCCCCGCGCCCGACTGCGGCAGATGCGATGGCGGAGCGTCATCTCTTTCGAGTGGTTGCTCAGCGAACCGGTCGGCCAGGCCGCCGCATTCGTCCAGCAGATCCATCATGTGATCAGCCACAGCAGCTGCTTGTCCGGCGGGGAAACCGGAACGCGTGGATGCCGACGCCAGGTCCTGCACCAAGGTGTCGGCGCCTTCCCGTAGGGGCAGCGTCCACGACCGCACCCACTGCGACAGCGCTTCGTGCGCCGGGCTGCCCTGCGGGGCGGGATAGCGGTTCTGCCACCACGTCATCTCGGTGAGAAGCGTGTCGACAGCAGCCCGCAGGTCCTGGGCCTGCCGTACTGCTTGCCGCAGGAATTCGTGGGACAGGGCGCACGCGTCCACCACTCGGGCCAGTGGCAGCGCCACGTGGTGTTCCGGGGTGTACCGGGACTCGGCCAGACGCTCAGCAAGCGTGACCTGTTCCTGGAACCACTCCTGGCCCAGCGCACGTCTTTCGAAGAAGAACCACTGGCGTCCCTCATTGCCAGGCCTGGTCAGCCGTTCTAGCAGTTCACCACCGCCGACATAGCGGATGTCGACATCAGCGAGACCGGGCAGTTGCTCCTTCCACTGGGCGACGTTCTTGTTCCACCGCTCCCTTGCGCCGGTGCGCGGATTTCCGCGCGGTGTGACAGGGGTGGGGTCGGATAGGTCGAAGGGAGTCAGGAACTCAAGCCGGACGATCTTCCGGTTCGCGATGTTCTCACCGACCGTCGCAGCACTCTTCTTCGCTTGAGGGATCAGGTCTTCGATGCTGTGGACAAACTTGACCTGGTATCCATACGCCGCACTGCCGTCAGGAGCCTGGTCGTACCATTCGACGCCCCCGTCCGGAGCAGCGGTCTTGATCGTGTCCCAGCCCGGAGGCGCCGGGCTTCGGAGCTGGAAACACAGTTCCTCAAAGGCACGATGCTGACTTCCGTCCCATTCTCGGATGCTCTGCCAGTTGTGTGCCCTGCTGTCGTTCGCTGCCACTGCCGTCCTCTGCCGGTTCTGCCGCCCCACGGCGCACGCTTCGGATTCCAGCGTAGAGGCCCGCACTGACGCGCGAGGTGCTCCACTGTCGGTGGCATGGGTAGGTCGGTGCAGGTCAGACGCAGCGGCCCCTGCCGCTCATCCACTGATCGGTTCAGCGCACTCGACTCAGTTCACGACTGCGGTCCCCGGCGATTACCCTCCCTACGTGGCCCTCGATGCTCGGCGAACCTTTACGCGTCAGGAGACGTGGCGCGCATGGCAGTTGCAGGGCTGCGTCTGCAACCTCTGCAGGCGCGCGATCCCCTTCGACCTGATGCAGGGCGACCACATCGTGCCGTGGAGCCGGGGCGGGCGGACCAGTAGCGAGAACCTCCAGGCAATCTGCGGTTCCTGCAATCTACGCAAGGGCAGCACGGCGCAGTCGGCCGCGAGTGTCCGTATTTCGCCCGACCTGCTCAGCCCGAGCGCGGCACCGTTGCGGTCATGGCAGGCCGACGCCATGCCGATCGTCCTGTCCCTGCTGGGACAGGAGCCCGTCCTGGTCGAAGCATGCCCGGGCGCGGGCAAGACGCGCTTCGGCCTTGAAGTAGCCCACGACCTGGCAGCCGAGGGGCAGATCTCACGTGTGCTCGTCGTCGTCCCCTCGCTGGCGATCGCGGACGGTTGGGCACGGGCGTCGTCAGCGGCAACGCCGGGGGCGCCGACGCTGCCGCTGCGGACCCAACGTGACTGGCGGGCCGTCGACCCCATCGGTAACGAGTGGCTCGGGGCGGTCATCACGTACCAGTCGCTCTTCTCCTCCACCGAGATGTTCTTGGCCCACACGACGGATCCCGGCCAGAGGACACTGGTCATCTTCGACGAGGTCCACCACGCAGGGGCCAACGCCGCATGGGGCGTCTCGGCCCAGGAGGCATTCGCAGCGGGCGCGTGGGGGATCTTGTCGCTCACCGGCACACCGTTTCGCACAGGCCGCGACCCGATCGTGTTCGTACCCTCCCAAGACGGCAACGCCCGCCCTCACTACCGCTATTCGTACGACCACGCCATCATCGACAGCGCCTGTCGGCCAGTTCAGTTCGTCGAGGCCCGTGGCGAGACGACATTCCGGACCTCTGACCAGCAGACCCACTCCGTCACCTTCGACGACACAGGCGTGACGCAGGCCAGGGAGAGAGGACGTTTGCGCGCCGCGATCGAGTGGATCGGTGAAGGATCGATCGCCGAGCGGATGCTGACCGATGCCAACCAGTACCTCCTCAGCCTGCGACAACGCGGAGACACTGATGCCGCCGGTCTCGTCGTCTGCATCGACTGCGATCACGCGGCCCGAGTAGCCGGTCACATGGCTTCCCGTGTACTCAGCTTCCGTCCGGTCGTCGCCTGCTCCAGGCTCCATGATGACAACGATCCCGACCCGGCCAACGCGATCCGCCTGTTCCGCGCCTCACACGATCCGTGGATCGTTGCGGTCAACATGGTCTCCGAAGGCGTCGACATCCCACGGCTGCGCGCCGTGGTCTACCTCACCAACCGTCTGACCCTGCTGTCGTTCCGGCAGATCGTGGGACGGGTGGTCCGCACGGACCCCGCGAATGTCGACGACCACGGGCGTGTCTATCTCCCAGCCGATCCCCGGCTGCTCGGCATGGCGCGTCGCATCACCGAGAATGTGGACCTGCTTCCGCCTCCCATCGTTATCGTCACGGACGGGGAGCGCGCCCTTCGGGTGAGCAGCGGCAACGAAGGTGACCAGGCAAGGGGTTCGTTCGAAGTGCTCAGCACGGTCGGCGAACAGGGTGGTGTGTTCGACACCGACGGACGTGACGCACACGCCGATCTGGTGGCCTGCGCGCGACTGTTCATCGAACGCGAAGGCTTGACCGGCACGGACCCCGAGTCTCTGGCCCTGGCGGCCAACGACGCGCCGGAACTGCGCCGAGTACTGCTCGCCCTGCAGCAGAGGCCACGATGAGCGATCACCAGCACGCCGACTCCACCGGCCCCACGATCATTCTCATCGGCGGTCCGATGACGGTAGACGACGGCTCGTCGCTGGACTCGCGCCAGCCGGTAGCCGAAGACCCCACCTCGCATGTGACGCATGGGAGTCTCGCAACCTCCCTACTGTGGTGGCTGACGGCCTCCTCGCTCGTCGGTCGCCTCCTCGATTCGGCAGGCGCATCCGCATTTGCCCTGCTGGTTGGCCAGCGAACGGTGGTCGAACTGCGCCACGACGGGAGTTTGCGCCGTACCGGGCTTCGCGCCGTCCTGCCCGGCGGCACGACCGAGCTGGAACTGGTCCGTACCTCGTTCGACGAACCGCTACCGGGCACCTATACCGAGACGCACAAGCTCGAAAGCTGGAACGGCACCGTCATGGGCACCGTGGGGTTCAGGACCAAGGACCCGAGTCGCCGATGGCGTTTCCTCAAAGGAAGCGAGTTCTATCTTGATCGGGCCGGAGAGAGAATCGGAGCCGCGGTTCTCATCGACACAAGCGACACCCTCACCCAAGGTGGCGATCTTCTCCCGGGCCGCTATGCAGAATTCGAGAAGCGACGCCTCACGGGGGATAACAGCGTCCTCGTCATGCCACATACCCACCGGAGCGAATCGCTGGTCCGCGGATATCTGGCATGGGTGCGTGGCGGCCGACCCGCGGCAGAGAGGATCTCCGCTCCGGTCACGACATGGGATCCGACGGCTCCGCCGGATCCGGTCCACTACACCTGCCCCGTTCCGATCGAGGCGCAGTTCGGTGTCACCGGGCTGGTACAGGATGGCGAGTGGCGTGATCCATCCGATCTCGAAGCCGCCCGGGCGCTGCTTCAGGCGCGCTACGACCTGAAGATCGGCATCTGGGATCTCGTGGGAAACCCGACGCTCAGGAGCGCACTGCTGTCGTCCACCCCACAAGCACCTGCTCCGGCTGAGGTTGCTTCCATTCCCTCCGGTGCGGCCCAACGCGCGCAGAAGCGGATCGCTGCAAGAACCATTGAGAAAGCCGAGGCCGAGCATTCTCTGAATCAGATTGCCGCGTCCTTCGGGCCAATGGAGGTACAGGGCTGGAAGCGTCCCGCAGAAAGACGAGGCTTCATGCGCCTGCCGCTCACGGACGACTACCCACGTTGGCCGGGAGACGATCCTTTCCCCCTGGTCCAACTGGAGTTCGAGATCAGCAAGCGCCAGTCGTCGGTGAGCGTGTTCACCATCTTGTACAACCAGGTTGACATCTCACAGTACGTGACAGCTCGGCGTGAAACTTTTGAGAGCATCGCCGCTCCGGATCGCTGCCAGCTAGGCAACTCACGACCGATCCTGTGGCGAGCGCTCGGCGGCTGGGCCGACGACGTAGATTGGCTGCAGCGGACTACCGTTCTAGCGGAACACACTCGTCGCTGGCGTGCAGCGCTCCAGGATCTGTGCAGCCAATGCATACACGCGCATGCGAAGAAGTTTCAGAGGGCCCATCACCCTTTTCATGACAGCGAACCCACATAGATTCGCCGTAGCCGGAGAACTCATCGGCGCAGCAATGGTGTCGGGCTGATCGACCGCCCGATGTGCTGACGCGACCGTCGGCGGGCTACTGGTAGACGGTGGTGATCGGCGTGGAGACACTGGCTCCGCTGCCGGGGGCTGCGTAGGAGATGGTCCACAGCGTGGCTGTCTTGTTCGGGTAACCGTACAGGTAGCCGCCGTTGTCGCAGCCGTAGTTCAGGCGCTGTCCCGCCAGCGTCGCGGTGCCGCCCCCGGCGAACGAGCAGTGGGCACCATTGGCCAGGACGAGGATGATCGGTTCGATGTCAGGTCCGCCCGGCATGTGGTTGTTGTTGCCGGGAAAGCCCTCGGCAACAGACAGCTCGACCATGCGGTCGGGGGCTCCGTCCAAGCACAGGGCGCTGGTGGCTGCAGGGTTGGAGTCCGGGGAGAAACACGGGTCGAGGATCCGGTCGTCGACGGTACAGCGCCAGGCGTCCGTGCGCATCGTGGATTCAGCGGTCCCGAAGCAGGAGCCGCTGGCCCGGTCGGTGATGGTGATGCCGGTTGCCGGAGTACCGCCCGGTGACCAGGGACTGAGGGTGACCACCTGGGTCTGCGCCAGCGCGGACGAGGCCGCGGCGGTCGAGGTCTGTGACTCGCTGGTGGCTGGATGAGCGAGGCGTGACGTGGGCGCTGCCGGTTCGGCGGCAGGCGTGGAGCGGACTGCGGTTGCCTGTGGGGAGTGGGTGGCGCGCGCTGGGGCGTGGCCCGAAGCCAGAGCGAACCAGATGCCCGTCGCGGCCGAGGCAAACACGGCGGCCGCGGCGACGATGAGCCAGGCGCGCCTGCCGGGACGGCGTATGTCGGGAGCAGGCCAGGCGAGGTCTTCCACGGTCGGAGGGTGCCACTGCTCGGCGATCAGGTTCGGGACTTCGGTCGGCCGGTCGTGGACATCTCCGAGGACCTGGGTCGCCTGCTCGCCGAGCAGTTCGCCGGTCTTCTGTGCCACAACGGCGGACGACGGCCGGTAACCCGGGTCTTTGGCGAGACACGCCGTCACCAGGCTGAGCAAGTCATCGGGGACGCCGGCGAGGTCCGGCTCGGCGCTGAGGACGCGGAACGCTACCGCCTCGGCGTTGCCGGTGCCGAAAGGGTGGCGGCCGGTGGCCGCGAAAGCGAGGAGGGCACCCCAGGCGAAAACGTCCCCGGGCGGCCCGGTAGTGCCGTCCCGGTAGTACTCGGGGCTCAGCCAGCCCGGAGTCCCGGTCAGCATGCCGGTGCGGGTGACCGCAGTACCGTCGGCGACGTGGGCGATGCCGAAGTCCAGCACCCGCGGCCCGTCCGGGGCCAGGATCACGTTCGCGGGCTTGAGGTCGCGGTGAACCACCCCGGCGGCATGCACGGCCGCGAGCGCCCCAGCCGTACCTGCGGCGAACAGATGCAGCTGAATCCCGGTCAACGGACCGTGCGCCGCCGTGTGATCGCCGAGCGTCGAGCCGGGTACATAGACAGTCGCCAGCCACGGGATGTCCGCTTCGGGATCGGCCTCCAGCAGCGGCACCAGGCACGGCCCTGAAACCCGCCGCAGCACCGTGACCTCGCGCCGGAACCGGGCCCGGAACTGGTCATCCGCCGCCTGCCCGGCGTGCACAGCCTTCACCGCTACCCGCTCGCCCCGCTCCCCCACCGCGGCGTACACCGTGCCCATCCCACCCGCGCCCAGCACCCCGACCACCCGGAAACGCCCGATCCGGGCCGGGTCCGAGGCACGACGAGCAGCAATCCGCGACACGAACAAGACCCCCGCCGAGAGCGATTATGGACGAGATGTGAACCCTAGCGGGGATCGCCGACGCCACACGCCCGTTGGCAACAGATGGGATCCGCCCATGCCTTGCGCGCCCGGTCGGCCGCATAGCCGGCTCCGCACCACGTGCCAGACGTCGCCCAGCGGCGGGTCTGTTGCTCCCCAAGCGGTCCACCCTTTGACCAAAAACTCCCCCACAGCGGCTTTTCGTAACAGATACTGCTTGTCGCCTCACGTGCCACAGGTTGTAACGGCGTGGTGATGGCACGGATTCCGTCGGGCTGCTCCGGGAGCACCATGCACGTCACCCACGCCAAAGTGGCCAACTTCCGCGCCTTGCGTGACGCGGAGATCCAGATCGACGCGTCGACGACACTGGTCGTGGGCCGGAACAACAGCGGCAAGACATCATTCGTCAATTTGTTCGAGAAATTCTTCAGCCCGAGCGACGATGTCAGGTTCGTCCTTGAGGACTTCACCACAAGTCGCATTGCCGACCTGGAGCACGCTCGCCGACAGTTCACCGACGCAGCGCAGCTGGACACTGCGGGCGACAGGGAGACCGCGGAAGCGCTGCGGTGCAAGGCGCTTGAGCTGGTGCCGGCCATTCGTCTCGCGATCACGGTCGAATACGACGAGGAGGACGACCTCGCCCCTATCAGCGCCGCGATCCTCGATCTCGACGAGACCTGCCGCAGCGTCCGCATCGTTGCCACGCTGGCTGCCAGCGACCCGGTGAAGCTCCTTGCGGACTTCAGCGAAGCCGCTCGCCGTGCCGGGAGCCAGTTCGACAGCTACAAGTGGCTGCGCCGGAAGTTCAACGAGTACTTCACGACGACGTACCGTGCGGTGAGCCCCGTCGATGACTCGGTCAGCCGTGAACTCAAAGCGACTGCCGCGCGGTCGATACTCGCCGTCCGCTTCATCTACGCGCAGAACAAGTTCGACGACACTCCCGGGGACAAGACCCGGACCCTGTCGAAGACGTTCGAGGCCTACTACCGGGCCTCAAGCAGTGATGACAACCGTGGGCTGAATGTCGACCGGATCGAAGAGGCGCTTGCGCTGGCGTCGAAGGAGCTGGACTCCAATTACGACGAACTCTTCGAGCCGTTCCTCGACGACCTGAGTCGCTTCGGCCTGGAGCTGATGTCTCCACTGCACCCGCCCCGGATCGTCGCTCTGATCGAGGGCGCTGCCGTCCTACGTGGGAGCACCCGGATCCAGTACCCCTCCGGGGATGATCAGTACCCGCTGCCTGAAGGCCACAACGGCCTCGGCTACAGCAAGCTCATCTTCACTATTTTGCAGATCAGGGGCTTCATCGAGAGTTGCAGCAAGGCCAGCCCACAGCCTGCGCTGCAGATTCTTTTCATCGAGGAACCTGAGGCCCACCTGCATCCCCAGATGCAGGAGACGTTCATCAAGAACATCGAGGAGTACATCCGGAGCAAGACCGACCGGAAGGTGCAGGTCGTCATCACCACGCACTCTTCCCACATGGTCGCCAGGAGCGGCTTCTCGAAGATCCGCTACTTCGACGCTACAGAGCATCACGTCACCATCAAGGACATGTCCACGTTCCAGGCCAGCGTCAAGAAGAGGAGCGACGGCAGAGAGACTCTGCGGTTCCTGGAGCAGTACATGGAACTGCACCGCTGCGACATGTTCTTCGCAGACAAGATCATCCTCATCGAGGGGACGGCCGAACGTCTCCTCCTGCCGAAGATGATCGCCCGTTGCGCAGCGCGTCTGCAGCGCCAGTACGTCTCAGTCATCGAAGTGGGCGACGCCTACGCGGTCCGCTTCCGCAGCCTGCTGGAGTTCCTCAACGTCAAGACCCTCATCATCACGGACATCGACTCCGTCGACCCCTCCCATAAGAAGCGCCTCGGCTGTCATCCTGCCACCCCGGGTGCCTGCACCTCCAACTCCACCCTGAAGCACTGGCTTCCGGGCAGGGAAGTCATCGCCGACCTACTCTCCACACCAAACGAAGACAAGCTGAGCAAGAACGTTCGAGTCGCCTATCAGGTGCCCGAACAGCCAGGCGGATCCTTCGGCCGCAGCTTCGAGGACGCCTTCATCATCGCCAACGCCCTTGTCCTCGCCGAAAACATCTCCGGCCTCGCGTTGAAGGGGCACTTCGACCGCACTGTGGGCGAGCACCCCAGCGAGGCAGCAATCGCGACGCAGGCTTACCAGATCGCGGAGAACCTCCGTGACCACAAGACAGACTTCGCCTTCGACGCCATGCTTCTGGACGGCTGGAAGGTGCCCCGGTACATCGACGAGGGCCTGCAGTGGCTGACACTCCCGTGAAGACGACGATCGACAAGGTCATCGGTGAACTGGAAGCACGGCGTAGCTTCCTTGTGGAGGCCGGTGCCGGCGCGGGCAAGACGACGACACTGGTCGAGGCTCTGGAGCACAGCCTCCGCAGCCAGGGTGCGGAATTCGCAAGCAAGGGCCGTCGCATCGCATGCATCACCTTCACCAACGTGGCCAAACGCAAGATCGCCGACCGGATCCAGGACAACCCGCTCGTAACGGTCGCAACCATCCATGAGTTTCTCTGGGAGATCATCAAGGGCTTCGGAGCCGAACTGTGGCAGCAGATCATTGAATATAACGATGCTCTGCCAACGCCCGAGGATCTCAGCGACCTCACCAGCCCTCTGCCGCCTGTCCAGTACGTCGACCGGCGACGGCGCCTGGACCGGGGGGAGATATCCCACGACGAGGTCATCGACCTCGCGCTGCGCATGGTGACCCAGCATCCCAAACTCACGCGTCTCATCGCCGATTGCTACCCCGTCGTCTTCGTCGATGAGTACCAGGACACCTCCCCCAAGACCATCCGCCTGCTGCTCGACCACCTCGCTGGGGCCGGCCGCCAGTCCTGCGTCGTTGGACTGTTCGGCGACTCCATGCAGAAGATCTACGCCACAGGGCAGGGCGCCGTTCTTCACCCCAAGCTGACCGTCATCACCAAGCACGAGAACTACCGCTGCTCTCCCCCGGTTGTCGCCGTTCTCAACAAGATCCGTCCCGAGCTGCAGCAGGAAGCGGTGGGCGAGCACACAGAGGGGGAAGTGCACCTCTTCCTCAACTCCGCCCTGCCCACTGGCCAGGCACGCCTGGATGCGGCTCGCCGACAACTTGCCGAGCTGGGCTGGAGCGACGACACCACCAGCTACCTGATGCTCACCCACCGAGGGATCGCGGGAGCCCTGTCCTACGGCGCCCTCCTACAGCAGTACCTGATCCTCGGCTCTCGGGGTCGCGACAGGCTTCTGGACAACGACGAGCCCTACATCGAATACTTCAGCCGGGTCGAAGCTCTCTGTCGTGCCTTCCACGCGCTCGACTACGCAGAGCTCACGAGCCTTTTGGTGGCAGGACGGACCACCATCACAAGTCACACTGACAAGCAGCGGATCGCAGCCGACATCAGACAGCTGACGACGGTGCGAGAGTCCGGAACAATCGGTGACGTACTCGACCACATGGCTCGCCAGCACCTCCTGTCAGTGCCCCGCAAGCTCAGCGACCTCGAACGCCGACGGAGGTCTGAAGACCTCGAAGGCTACGACGCAAAACTGGCCGAATTCTCTAACTCCCTACGGGAAGTCCCTTACAAGGAAGTCATCCGCTTCATCGAGTACCGCGAGCAGCTCACCCCGTTCCACACCCAGCATGGAGTTAAGGGCGACGAGTTCGACAACGTCATCGTGATCATCGATGACGGGTCGTGGACCCAGTACAACATGGGCAAGATGCTCACCGGCCGTGACCTCGAGAAACGACTGGAGCGATCACGCAATCTCTTCTATGTCTCGTGCTCGAGAGCCCGCCGTGGCCTCGCGGTCGTCTTCCTCACCGACGTGCCCGACGAAGCCCTGCCCAGCGCCTACGACTGGTTCGCGTCAGGCTCCGTCCACCCTTAACGTATTGCGGTGCGTTCCGGAATCCCCGCGATCGCAACGGTTTCGGCAGTCCGTCGTGGACCCGGTGGCCGTCGGCGGCCAATGAGCAGCTAAATCACTCACGCCAGTCGACAGGAATAGGCGCCCTGCGTCGGCCGTCCTGAGGGCGCCAGTTTTCGACGATGGCGTCCTGGAACCATTTCTCGGGCAGGTTGGCGTGGTCGCACACGATGATCTGCAAGCCTCCGCCAGCTTCCTCAGCAACGTCATGCAGCAGCTTTCGCCAGCGCCTACAACACGGCCTGCGAGCGCGTCTCCCCCGGCGCACTGGCCGAACTGGGTATCCCTGCAACCGTCTTGACCTGCCGCAAAGAATGGGGGCAGTGGCTGTACGACTGAAGACCGCCAACAGGCACAGCAACCAGACTGCAGGAGAACCTCGTCCGGGTCCGAGGCGCGCGCCTCCTATTGCGTTAGCGGACCCGTGCTTGCGGCCTGGTGGGCATTGGCCTGAGCTTGCTGCCACCACTTGCGCTGGCGGTCGAGGACCGCGACGGTCCGGCGGCGAATAGTCTGCAGCGCCTGATGGGCATCCTTTCCGTAGTAGGCCCCCAGAGTTTCGACGAGGTCCTCGAAGGCTCCCAGGACGGCCAGGACCGCCGCGGTGACGATTTCCGGGTCGGCCTGCAAGACCGGCTGGTCATCCTCGTCGTACGCGAAGGCCTGAGCAACCATCCATACGGTGCTGTGCGAGGTGGCGGATGATATGCGATACCAGGCAGGAAGATGCGTCGGTCGCTTGGCAGCGATATCGGTGAGGTTCACCGCGAACGGTGCTGTCGCCGAACCCAGCACTGCCGAGCTCGGACGGCCCTTCGAATCCCGGCCGACGGTCATCCCGGCACGCTGTGCGGTCTGCTCGGCGGACTGCCAGATCCTGTCAGCCCCAGGAACCGCCTGCGCGCCGACGTCCTTCGCCGCGGTCTGATGCTGTCGGGCTCCGTTCAGCCATGCTGCTGCGATGCGCACTGCACGCCGCTCCGGGCTGAGTCCGGGCTCATAGAGGTGACACACTCGGATGGTGCCCTCCTGCACGACGCGCGAGAGTGAGACGAGTGACCAAATGGCCACAGGCTCGCCCACCAGCGTCCGCTCGATTGCCTGCACATGATCGAGGATGTTGCCCAGAGTGAGCTGCGTGCTCCAGCCCGCCCAGGCCCACAACCGCGAACGTGCCGTGCGATACCGGTGGAGGGAGGAATTGACCCAGCTGACATCGGCGGGCGACATCCCGTCGACGGAGTCCCCCTCGGAGAGGCTTCCAACGAAGGCTTCGAGGGACGTGCGGGCATGGCGCAGGGTGCGCGCGCCCTCGTCCACGACTTCCTTCGGCACCCCGAGGCGACGTGGGTCAAATGCTGCATCTGTGTTCACGTCAGCAACCGTACATATCAACACCCCGCATCAGCCCTGCGTTTTCACACCCACTCCACCGCCGAGGGGAAGGTTCAGCGCGCCGTCGAAGGGTTCTCACATTCCTGTGTCAAACCCTTCGTTGGCCAGCTGCTCAGCCGCGCGGCGGGCAGCGGACCGCTCCCGCGAAGCGGGGGCGACTGAGTAGTGCAGCGGACCGCTGAGCGATGATGTTGCCAGAGTGACGGAGCCGATCGGGGGGCCTGCCATGCATCTGAGTCGCGTCAAGGTGAGCGGTCTGCGCGCGAGCGCAGAGACGCCAATGAGCTGTGACCTTCCTGGCAGGTTCAGTGTGCTGATCGGGTCCAACGGCGCGGGCAAGACCACACTCACCGACGCGATCTACCTCGCGCACCCGGGAAACCGGTTTCCAGTGCTCCCGAGGCCGACTTCAGCCGCGCTGGCGTCGCCCGATGCCGGCGTCGAGCGCAGCATCGACATCTCGTACGCCTTGGCCGACGACCTCCATGCCGAGGGGCGCCTCGGCCGCGAGCTTCACACCACAGGGCACCGGCGGCTCGGCGGAGAAGCTGAATCCTGGAGTGTCTCCCTTCACCGACAACTGGGAACGGTTACCTCGCGCCTGACAAGCAGCCATGGCCTAGCCCGGAAAATCGACCAGTTCAAGCTGATCTATCTTCCCGCCTGGCGTCAGCCACTGGACGAACTGGCGCGCCGCGAGGTGCGCATCCTGGTGGAGCTGCTACGCGCACGGCAGCAGGAACTCCATGGCAGCCGCAACCTGGTAGCTCTACGGGCCCGCGCCTCCCAGCTATTGGAGGATCTCGCCAAGGACAGCTTGATAGACGCCGTTGAGGCACGCATCGGCGAGCAGCTGGGCAGACTGTCCGCCGGCGTGAGCCGACAGTGGCCCTATGTGCGAGGCCAGGTGATCGACGACACCTATCTCGCTCGCGTCCTGGAGATCATGCTCGCCGTGATCGAGGGCCGCTCCGCAGCCCGGCCTCTGGAAGTCTCTGGCCTTGGGTACGTCAACCTGCTGCATATTGCCGTGACGTTGGCTGCGATACCCGATTCCACCGAGGTTCCCCTCGCCTCAACGAACTCACCAGAGAGCGGCGAGCGCGAACTTCCATCCGAGGAGGAGCAGGCGCGGCAGGCGTTCGAGAATCTGGCTCAAGCACAGGCGGAGGCGGCTTCCGAGGAAGACTCCTTCTTCTCCACGGCACCGTTTCACGCAACGGTCATCATCGAGGAGCCAGAAGCCCATCTCCACCCTCAGCTGCAGCACTCGTTGGTCCGCTACCTGCGCAGAGTCGTCAAGGCGCGCCCCGAGCTACAGGTGATCCTCACCAGTCACGCGACTGACATCATCACAGCCTGCGACCCCACCGAGCTCGTCGTTGTGCGTCGCACCGACCATGGAAGTGTGAGCCACTGCGTCAAGGATGTCGTCCCGGAAGAGCATCGCGATGCCACGCTCCGCATGGCCAGATTGCACCTGGACGCGAGTCGTTCGTCGGCCCTTTTCGCCGAACGTCTGCTCCTGGTCGAAGGAGTCACTGAGGGCGCGGTGGTGCGTGAGTTCGGCCGCGCCTGGGCCGGTGACGACGAAGCCAAGCAAGCCTTCATTGATGCCCTGAGCATCGTCCCGATGGGCACCAAAGTCGGCCAGTGGGCTGCCCATCTCCTGGCGACACCGGGCAAGGAACTATGCACGAAGCTGGCAATCCTCCGTGACAGCGACAGCGACCTTCCCTTCGACAGCGCACGCGACATGCCCAGGTGGGCGGCGGAGCACGACTCGTCCGTAGTCCGGGTTTTCATCAGTCATCCCACCCTTGAGCCGGCGATCACTCCGGGCAATGAGGACCTTGTCGCGGAAGCCCAACGAGCGGTCGACCCCAACCATCCTTTAGCCGAAGTCACCGTGGACAGCGTGCGGTCCTACTTCGCCAGCCGACGGTCTGCAAAGGACGGCGAGGCCGCAGTCAGAGAAGGCCGGGGCGCGCGGCGCAAGGCAGAGTTTGCCCTCGCTTTCGCCGCGGCGCTCCGGGAAGCCAACGACGCCGACCGCGAGGCAGACGATGGCCTCTCCGTCGTATCCGTACCCGATCACCTTGAAGACCTCTTCAATTTCCTCTATCCGGCCGTGCCAGACTCCCCCAGCGATCTGGCGTCCGAAGACGCTGCCGCGGAACCGCCCGAGTGGCTTGCTCCCGACAGCATCTGGGAGCGATTGCCTGACGTCATCGACTGGGATGACGACCTCGACGACCCGGCGTACTGGCCAGAGGACGAGCCCATCGACGCCGAGCACGAGTTCGAGTTCGGTGCCGCGGCAGGCGAAGCCGAGGAAACCGCGGACTGGGACGATCCTCTGCGCTCACATCCGATCCGGCAGAACCACACGGCAGGGCGCCAGCCAGGAAGCTGGCCCACACAAGCGATACCCGGAGCCTGGCCGCAGGAACAGAACAATGCCTAGATCCAGCACCGGGCTTCATGCACTGACTCCCCAACAGCTCACCGCGAGTGGCAGCGCCCGTGACCGCGTCTACGTCGAAGCGGCACCCGGCTCCGGAAAGACCACAGTGTCGGCCCTGCGCTTCGGCCTGCACCGCTTTGGCACCCCCACCGACGCACGTGCTGTCGTAGCAGTCAGCTTCACCAGGTCAGCCACCGAGGAACTACGAACGCGGGTCGCCCGGCAATGGGGTTCGGCCTCACTGCGCTGGCCGCACCGCGTCGTGACCCTGGACTCCCTTTTGTGCGACTTGCTCTTCCACCTACTCAATGAAGGTGTTCTGCACTGGCCAGGAGGACACACGGAACTTGACGTGTTGGACTCATGGCGGACGGTCCTCCCGACAAAACCCGGCCGCATAAGACCCGTTCTGCAGGTCGACGGCGTCCACGTCGTCATAAGAACCGTCAACGAGCCCCAGGACACCAGCCACCCTTCAGCTCTGCACTTCAAGGGAGCCGTCTCGGCCGGAACGTGTACCCATGACAACGTACGGGAGGCTCTTCAAGGGGCTCTCACAGCTGGCCCCGCACGCCGAGCACTCATCTCGTACTTCGAGAACACGGTGCGCTCGTTGACCGTAGATGAGGTGTTCGACGCCAACGATCTGGACCGGGACATCTTCTCACTCGTTGCATCAGCATCCAGCTCTCTCACCTTGGTCGGCGACCCCTGGCAGGCCCTCTATCAGTTCAGAGGCGCTCGTCCCGCTGCCATGGCGGCCTACATAAGCGAGAACGGCTTCGTCACACACCACTTGGACAACTCCTTCCGGTGGGGAACCGACAGACAGGCATGGCTTGCACGGCGCCTACGCCGAAGCCTGCCCGTCACGCTGCCAACCGGTTCTGCCCGCGATGCCGATATGGTCCTCGCCCTCAAATGGAAGGCACTGTGGGATTGCGATCCACACGTCCTGCCCCTCGCCATCAAGCCAGGTGGGCTTGATCCGCTTTGACGGACATCCGAGATCAGGGGTTCAGCCCCGGGAGGATGTCCATCATGGAGAGCATGGGGAAGAAGAAGCCTCGGCC
>NZ_JBEXGM010000051.1:0-35953 GCF_040607335.1 Streptomyces sp. NPDC005303
GCCGGAGCGGTCGGCACCATCGTGGGTCAGATCGCGAAAGCCAAGGGCTGTCGGGTCGTGGGCATTGCGGGAACGCCGGAGGGGCTGGATGGTGCGGAGCCGCGCTCCTCAAACGCCGGAGGGGCTGACTTCACTGGTCCGACGAGAAGCGGACCGCTCCCGCCGGGATCTTCGCGTCGCACCAGATTCTCGTGCCGACCAGGAGCTCGTTGTCGGCGCCGATGACCGCGCCGTCGCCGATGACCGTGCCCGTGAGGACCGAGCGTCGGCCCACCCGGGCCCGGGTGCCGATCAAGGAGTCGGTGATGACGACGCCCGGTTCGATCACCGCTCCCGGGAGGATCGTCGAACCGGAGACTCTCGCGCCCTCCGCGACGTACGCGCCCTCGCCGACCACCGTGCCGTCCGTCAGCTTGGCGTCGGGGGCGACCCGTGCCGTGGGGAGGATGAGGCGGTCGCCGCAGCGGCCGGGGACCGCCGGGGAGGGGGCGCGGCCGAGGACCAGGTCCGCCGAGCCGCGGACGAAGGCGGCGGGGGTGCCGAGGTCCAGCCAGTACGTCGAGTCCACCATGCCCTGGAGGTGGGCTCCGGCCGACAGGAGTTCGGGGAAGGTCTCGCGTTCGACCGAGACCGGGCGGCCCTGCGGGATCGTGTCGATGACCGAGCGGCGGAAGACGTACGCCCCCGCGTTGATCTGATCGGTGACGATCTCCTCGGGGGTCTGGGGTTTCTCCAGGAAGGCGAGGACCCGGCCGGTCTCGTCGGTGGGGACCAGGCCGTAGGCCCGGGGATCCGTGACCTTGGTGAGGTGGAGGGAGACGTCGGCGCCCGTCGTCTCGTGGGTGCGGACCAGGGCCCTGATGTCCAGGCCCGTCAGGATGTCGCCGTTGAAGATCAGGACCGGGTCGTCGGGGGCGGAGTGCAGCCGGGCGGCCACGTTGCGGATCGCGCCGCCCGTGCCGAGGGGCTCCTCCTCGGTGACGTACTCGAGGTGGAGCCCCAGGGACGAGCCGTCGCCGAAGTGCGGTTCGAAGACCTCCGCGAGGTAGCTCGTCGCGAGGACGATGTGGTCGACGCCCGCCGCTCTGGCTCTGGCCAGCTGATGGGTGAGGAAGGGGACGCCGGCCGCGCGGACCATGGGCTTGGGGGTGTGGACCGTGAGGGGTCGCAGCCTCGTGCCCTTGCCGCCGACCAGGAGGATCGCTTCTGTCACCTGTCGTCTCCGCTTCCTGCCGGGACCGGCCCGAACTGTCTTTCGACCGGCCAGTGTATGCAGACCGTTGTGCGGCACCTTCGGCGGCCGTACGGCATTCGCGCCTGCCCCCCGACGGCGGTGAAACGGGTGGTACGAACTGTCCTCGGTACTCCCCTCGGTACCACTCTCCTCGGTCCTCTCCGCGGTCCTCGGCGACCGTCAACGACCTTGGAGACGGGCGGCTGTCGTGCGGGTGGACCCGAGTTTGCGGTAGAGCTGCCATCCGGGGCACTCCGTGGCGAAGCCGTCCCGGTGGCCGGAGATCACGTTCAGTCGTACCTTCCTACCCTTCGGATAGAGGTTGCCACCGCCCGACTTCAGATACGTCCTGCCCTTCGGGTTGGCGCCGTAGAGACCGAGCTTCCACGCGGTGAGCCGGGCGACGGCCTTCGTCACGGCGGCGGGCGGCTTCCTGGAGCCGTAGCTGCCGAGGACGGCGATCCCCATGCTGTTGCTGTTGAACCCGCGGGTGTGGGCGCCGAGGACCGGCTTCGCCACCCCACCCGCCCGGCCCTCGTAGATGTTTCCGCACTTGTCGACGAGGAAGTTGTAGCCGATGTCGCGCCAGCCCATGCTCTTGACGTGGTAGCGGTAGATACCGCGGATGAGCGAGGGCGCCTGCGTACAGCGGTATCCGTTGCCGGACGCCGTGTGGTGCACGAAGGCCGCCTTGACCTTCTTCGTGTAGACGAAGCCCCGCTCGCGCAGCCCCTCGTCGGCGCCCCAGCCGCGCCGGGTGACGATGCTCGGGCGCGGCCCGATGTACGGCTTCGCCCGCTGCCGATCCGTCAACTCCCCCGCACGCAGGGCGAACAGCTCCTCTTCGGTCTGCTGCCGGTCCAGCGCCGGGATCTCGGTGGCATCCAGGTCGGTGAGTCCGGCGAGACCGGCGTTGGCCTCGGACGCGTCCACCGCGGGGAGGTCCTCGGGGGGTTCGTCGGTGGGAGCGGGGCGGGGTGCGAGGGCGCGGTGGGCGGCGCCCGCGGCCGCGGTGTCCTGCCGGGCGAGCTCCGGCGCGCTCTCCCCCGGGTCCACCAGTTCCAGACGCAGGCCGGCCGGAAGCGGGGCGGTCGTCGTCGCCGTACGGGAGCCGCGGGCCGTGTCGTCGGTCCTGCGGTCGGCCTCGGCGCGCACCCGTACCTCCACTCCGTCGGAGTCGCCCACCCACAGCGGTGCCGTCCCGCCGTGGACGCGGCCGGAGGTGCGCTCGGCCGTGCCGGGGTCGGCGGCGTCGTCGTCGTGGGTCTCCAGGTCCTGCCAGCCCGACCAGGTGTCGCGGCCGGACGCACGGGTGCGGACCTGGACGCGGCCGTGCAGGATGGTGTCCGGATCGTCCCAGATCACGCCCACCAGGGAGAAGCGCCGTACGTCCCGGCGGGGCAGGCCCTGTTCGGCGACCGGGGCGAGGGTGCGGTCGCGGGAGGCGAGGGGCGCGAGGGGCAGCGACTGGGTGCCGCCGAGGGCTTCCGCGCCCGCGGCCGGTCTCACGGCCGCCGGGGACACCGGTCTCGCCGCGACGGCGGGCGAGGTGAGGGGCAGGGCGAGGGCGGCCGCACAGGTGACGCCGACCGAGGAAGCAAGAAGTCCACGCATGCTCCCGATCCTGGACATAGTCATATAAATCTGTCCATCGGGGAACTGACGGACCGTCGGGTGCCGTTGCGCCGAACCGGTGGCCCCGCGCGCGGGTGTCCGGCCGTGTGCCCGCGTACCCTTTCGCGGATGAACGCCACCGATCGCACCCCTGCCGACCTGCTGCGATCCGCGCTCGCCGCGGACCCCGGCCGCCCCCTGGTGACCTTCTACGACGACGCCACGGGCGAACGTGTCGAACTGTCCGTGGCCACCTTCGCCAATTGGGTGGCCAAGACCTCGAACCTCCTCCAGGGCGACCTCGCCGCGGCGCCCGGCGACCGGGTGGCGCTGCTGCTGCCCGCGCACTGGCAGACGGCGGTGTGGTTGCTCGCGTGCGCGTCGGTGGGAGTCGTCGCCGACATCGGCGGGGATCCCTCGACGGCGGATGTCGTGGTGAGTGGGCCGGATGCCCTGGAGGCGGCCAGGGCCTGCTCCGGGGAGCGGGTCGCTCTCGCACTGCGGCCGCTGGGCGGGCGGTTCCCGCAGACCCCGGACGGGTTCGTGGACTACGCCGTGGAAGTACCGAGCCAGGGTGACCGGTTCGTTCCGTTCGCTCCGGTGGACCCTGAGGAGCCCGCGTTGATCGTGGCGGGGCGGGAGTTCAGCGGAGCGGAGGTCGTGGAGAGGGCGCGAGCCGAGGGAACCGGGGATCGCGTGCTGTCGGGGCTGCCGTACGACACGTGGGACGGATTGAACGCCGGGTTGTACGGGCCGTTGGCCAACGGGGGGTCCCTGGTGCTGTGCCGGCATCTGGAGCGACTGAGCGAGGAGGCCATCGCCCAGCGGATCGAGAGTGAGCGGGTGACCGCCACTCGTCGATGACCGGACGGTTCCATGCCGGGTGTGGGTCGCCCCGTCACCTGGATGGAGCAGCAGAGGCCGGCCCCGGCGCCTCTTTCACGCCATCGTCGTAGGAGCAGACAGCACCCGTGCTCGTACGCCGTGAGGGGGCACCCGCCGTGACCGACAGCGCAGGCACCCTCGGGCCCGGCGCGGGGTCCTCCGCGAGTGGGAAAGGGCTCATACGGCGGCGCCGGCGGCGCCGACTGGCGGGCGCCGGACTCGGTCTCGGCGCGGTCGTCCTCGCCGCCGCCGGTGCCGGATGGGCCGTCTACGCCAAGCTCGACGGGAACATCACCGCGGACGACGCAGCCGCCGCGGAACTCGCCCGGTACGCGAAGGACCGGCCGACCTCGCTGGTCAAGGGCGCGCAGAACATCCTGCTGATCGGGTCCGACTCACGGTCGGGCGACGGCAACGGTCAGTACGGGCGGGACTCGGGGACCGAGCGGTCGGACACCACGATCCTGCTGCATCTGTCCGCCGGGCGGCGCACCGCGACGGCCGTGTCGCTGCCGCGGGACCTGATGGTGGACGTGCCGGCCTGTCTGGGGCGGGACGGGATCCGCAGCGAGCCCGTGTTCACGATGTTCAACTCCGCCTTCCAGAAGGGCGGTTCGGCCTGCACGATCCGGACCGTCGAGAAACTCACGGACATTCGCGTGGACCATCACATGGTCGTCGACTTCCATGGGTTCAAGGACATGGTGGACGCCGTCGACGGGGTGGCGGTCTGCCTCGCGGAACCGATCGACGACAAGGCGGCCGAGCTGCGGCTCCCGGCGGGGCGGGTGACGCTGAACGGAGAGGAGGCGCTCGGCTATGTGCGTGCCCGCAAGTCCCTCGGCAACGGCAGCGACACCGACCGGATGGACCGTCAGCAGCGCTTTCTCGGCGCGCTGGTCAAGAAGGTGCAGAGCAATGACGTACTGCTGAATCCGGTGAAGCTCTATCCGGTGCTGGACGCCGCGACTTCCTCGCTCACCACCGATCCCGAGCTGGCAAGTCTGCGTGGATTGTACGAACTCGTGCGGGGTCTCAGGAACATCCCCACGGAGCGTGTGCAATTCCTTACCGTGCCGCGGGAGTCGTACGTCTACGACGCCAATCGTGATCAACTCGTCGAACCCGAGGCCAGGCGGCTTTTCGAACGGTTGCGCAAGGATGCGCCGGTGAAGGTGACGGAGAAAGCCACGAAGGTTTCAGAACATTCTCATGACGAGGAACCTCGTGGAGAATCCGAGAACGGCGGCGGGGCCCCCACCTTCCGCGGCCGCACGGCCGCCCAGGACACCTGCGGGTAAAGCATTACCCAAGGCACTGAAGCAGTGTCCGAGCAAATGGGCGGATTGCCCGGTTGTAGGCACGTGGAATTCGTCACCGCCGTAACCTGTCGGCGAATCGGACGGCTAGTGTGAGCGATCCGGTGCATCCGGCCGACGGAGGATTCAGCAACCGTGGACGCACAAGGCCGTGGGCGGGCGGGCGACATCGACCCCGCAGACCAGTGGGTACTCAACCCGCACACCGGTGAATACGAACTGCGACTGACCCCTTCCGCACCGCAGTCGGGTATTCCCGGTCCCCGTAGATCCGCGCCCTCTCCGAGCAGGGCGGGCGCACCCGCCGCTCGTACGGCCAGTCCCGTGGCGCCGGGCCGTACGGTGCCGCCGCCGCGCAGGCGGCGGGGCGCGCCGCCCGAGGAGCCGCTGCCGGGGCGCCGTGGGCGCCGGCCGGTCAAGAAGAAGTCGTCGGCGAAGAAGGCCCTGCTGTGGACCGGCGGCGCGATGGCGTTCGTGCTGGTCGCGGCGGCGGGCGGCGGCTATCTCTACATCCGGCACCTGAACGGGAACATCACCTCCGTCTCCGACGACGGCGCGAGCACCGGTGGCTTCCAGACGGACAAGGCGATCAACATCCTGCTGATCGGCACCGACAAGCGCACCGGCGCGGGCAACGAGAGCTACGGCGACAAGGACAGCGTCGGGCACGCGGACACGACGATCCTGCTGCACGTCTCCAAGGACCGGACGAACGCGACCGCGCTCAGCATCCCGCGCGATTTGATCGTCGACATCCCGGACTGCCCGACCACACAGGCGGACGGCTCCACCAAGATCATCCCGGGCACGGACGGCGTCCGCTTCAACACCAGCCTCGGCCAGTCCGAACGCACCCCCAGCTGCACGGTGCGGACCGTCACCGAGCTCACCGGCATCCAGGCCGACAACTTCATGGTGGCCGACTTCAACGCGGTCAAGACGCTGACCACGGCGGTCGGCGGCGTCGACATCTGTCTGGGCAAGGACATCGACGACAAGGACTCCAAGCTCAAGCTGTCCAAGGGCACGCACACCATCTCGGGCGAGCAGGCCCTGGCGTTCGTGCGCACCCGGCACTCGGTCGGCTTCGGCGGTGACCTGAGCCGGATCGGGCTCCAGCAGCAGTTCCTGAGCGCGCTGATGCGCAAGCTGAAGTCGAACGACACGCTGACCAACCCGGCGAAGATGCTGAAGCTGGCCGAGGCGGGCACCAAGGCGTTGACCGTCGACTCGCAGCTCGACAGCATCGGCAAGCTGAAGGACCTCGGCCTGGAGCTGGGCAAGCTCAATGTGAAGAACCTGACGTTCACCACCGTGCCGGTCGTCGACAACCCGGCGGAGAAGGTGAAGGCGACGGTCGTCCTCAACGACGCGACGGCTCCCACGGTCTTCGACATGATCAAGAACGACGTGTCGTTCACCGAGGTCAAGAAGAAGGCGAGCGCCGCCAAGAGCGCCTCGGCGGCGGAGGCGGCGGCCCGTCTGAAGGGCACCAAGTCGGCCGCTTCCGAGGTGCGCGTGCGCATCCTCAACGGCGGTGCGGCGGCGGGCAGCGCGCAGGCCGAGCTGGAGTACCTCCAGAACGAGGAGGGCGTGCTGAAGTCGGAGAACGCGGGCAACGCGGACGCGTCGCTGGCGAAGACGACCCTGGAGTACGCCCCCGACCAGGCCGACCAGGCGCGCCGGCTGGCGGCCGTCATGGGCCTGTCGGGTTCCGCGCTGAAGCCCGGCAAGAGCGTGACCAACTCCCAGGGCCTGCCCACGATGACGCTCACCCTGGGCAAGGACTTCAAGGGCGCCGGAGTCTCCTTCACCACGGCGACCAAGGCCCCCGAAGGAGTGCAGCAGTCCACGGCCGACAAGGTCGAGTGCGCCAAGTGAGGTGACCTGAAGGGCCTGTCGTGCGTCTAACCAGTCGTACGGCAGGTCTTTCGGTTCGTTCGGCGTGAGGGTGGGGAGACAGGGGATGGCGCACAGCGGTGTGCACGAGGAGGGGGCGCGGCCGGTTTCCCGGCCCGCTCCAGGGCCGCGGAAGGCCGACGGGGGCGACGGGCTGGGGGGCGGCGGTCTCGGGGGCGGGGGCGGCACAGACGGTGGCGGGCGGCACGGGCGGCAGCGCGGCAGGCGCAAGCACCGGGCGCTGAGATGGGGGGCGACCACGCTCGCCGTGCTGATACTCGGGACGGCCGGCGCCGGATACCTCTACTACCAGCATCTCAACGGCAACATCCGCAAGGGCGAGCGCAGCAGCGGTGACTCCAAGGCGCACAAGGCCGAGGCCAACGCGGCCGGGCAGACGCCCTTGAACATCCTGCTGATCGGCTCGGACAGCCGTAACTCCGACGAGAACGTGAAGCTCGGCGGCAGCCGGGACAACCGCGGCAACCCGCCGCTGGGCGACGTGCAGATGCTCATCCACCTCTCCGCGGACCGCAAGAGCGCCGCGATGGTGAGCATCCCGCGCGACACCCGGGTCGACATCCCCAAGTGCACGGACCCGGACACCGGGAAGACGTACCCGGCGACCACCGACATCATCAACCTCTCCCTGGCGCGCGGCGGCGCCGGCTGCACGCTCGCCACCTGGCAGAACCTCACCGGTGTCTACATCGACCACTGGATGACGATCGACTTCTCGGGCGTGGTGCGGATGGCGGACGCCATCGGGGGTGTCTCCGTCTGTGTGAAGCAGAACGTGTGGGACCGTCCGACGGCCGCGGTGCCCGGCGGCTCCGGGCTGAAGCTGACGGCGGGCACGCACAAGGTCAAGGGCAAGCAGGCCCTGCAGTGGCTGCGCACCCGGCACGCCTGGGGCAGCGACCTGATGCGGGCCCGGGCCCAGCACATGTACCTGAACTCGATGATGCGCACGCTCAAGGGGCAGAACGTCTTCACCGACACCCCACGGCTGATGGGCCTCGCCGAGGCGGCCACGAAGTCCCTCCAGGTGTCCGAGGAGATCGGCTCGGTCAAGGACCTCTACGACCTGGGCATGCAGCTCAAGTCGGTGCCGACGGACCGCATCACGTCGGTGACGATGCCGAACGTGGAGGACCCGGGGAACAGGGACCACGTGATACCCGACGGCGCGAACGCGGACAAGCTCTGGGAGATGCTCCGGGACGACGTGGCCCTCGACAAGAACGGCAAGGCGTCCGCGGGCGGGAAGAAGACCACCGAGGCCACCAAGGCCCCGTCGGCACCGGACGGCGAGATCGGGGTCCTCGTGCAGAACGCGACGGCGACCTCCACGCGCGGCCCGGTGAGCGGACGCGCCGGCGCGATCACCGAGGAGCTCGTGCGGAAAGGTTTCTCGCGGGCGTCCAAGGACGCGTCGGCGGGGCTCTCCGAGGACCGGACCGTCGTGCGCTACCCGAGCGCCGACCTACAGGGTGACGCCCAGCGCGTCGCCAAGTCCCTGGGCATTCCCCTGAGTTCGGTGAAGAAGTCGACCGACGTCTCCGGGGTCACCCTGGTCGTGGGTGCCGACTGGCGTACCGGGACGGCATATCCGAAGCAGTCCGAGGCCAGGGCCGGTGATCTGCCGGGCAACGCGGACGCCATCAACGGCTCGGACACCGGGCAGTGCATGGACGTGTACCCGGTCTACCACTGGTAGTCGAACGGAGCGGTCCGGGCGTACGTACATGCTTACAGAATCGGCACGGGAACAACTCACGTCGCTCAAAGCCCGACCGGGCGGATAGTGTGAGTGATCCAGCGATCGCCGCGTGGCCCTGACGGAGGATTCGGACAACCGTGGACGCACAAGGCCGTGGGCGGGCGGGCGACGTCGACCCCGCAGACCAGTGGGTGCTCAATCCGAACACCGGTGAATACGAACTGCGACTGGCCCCTTCCGCACCGCAGTCGGCCGTTCCCGGTCAGCGCCGCCCCGCACCCGCACCGGACGGGCCGGGAGCACCGCGTGGTCGTACGACCACCCCCGTGGCCCCCGGCCGGGACATCCCGCCGCCGCGCAGGCGCCGGGGCGCACCGTCCGAGGAGCCGCTGCCGGGGCGGCGCGGACGCCGGCCGGTCAAGCCGAAGGCGAAGGCGAAGAAGGCGCTGCTGTGGACCGGTGGCACGATGGCGTTCGTCCTGGTCGCCGGAGCCACCACGGGCTACTTCTATCTCAAGCACCTGGAGGGCAACGTCGGCACGACCGACGTCGGCGACGCGGCCGCGAGCAACTTCAGCAAGGACGAGGCCTTCGACATCCTCATCATCGGCACCGACAAGCGCACCGGTGAGGGCAATGACGGCTACGGCGACGTGGGCAGCGTGGGCCACGCCGACACCAACATCCTGCTGCACGTCTCCAAGGACCGGACGAACGCGACCGCGCTGAGCATCCCGCGCGACCTGATCGTCGACATACCGGACTGCGAGACCAAACAGGAGGACGGCTCGGAGACGGTCGTCGCGGGCGAGGAGGACCAGCGGTTCAACACGAGCCTCGGCCAGGGCGGCCGGGACGCGGGCTGCACGATGCGCACGGTCGACGCGGCCATCGGGATCAAACCGGACCACTTCGTGATGGCCGACTTCAACGCGGTGAAGACCCTGACCTCCGCGGTGGGCGGGGTCGAGGTCTGTGTGGAGAAGGCCGTCAAGGACAAGCAGTCCAAGCTCGACCTGCCCGCGGGAAAGTCGACTGTGGAGGGCGAACAGGCCCTCGCCTTCGTGCGCACCCGGCACGCCTTCGGCAACAGGGGCGACCTGGACCGGATCAAGGTGCAGCAGCAGTTCCTGGGCTCGCTGATGCGCAAGATGACCTCCGGTGACACCCTCACCAGCCCCGCCAAGCTGCTGAAGCTGGCGGACGCCGCGACCAGCGCGCTGACCGTGGACAAGGCGATCGGCAAGGTCGGCACGCTCAAGGACATCGCCCTGGAGCTGAAGAAGGTGCCGACGAAGAACATCACCTTCATGACGATCCCGGTCAAGGACAATCCCGCCGAGCCGAAGCCGGTGACGGTGGTCATCAACGAGTTGAAGGCTCCCCAGGTCATCGACGCGATCAACAGCGACGTCTCGTTCACCGAGGTCAAGGCACAGCAGAAGAAGGAGAAGGCGGAGGTCGCGGCCCGGCTCAAGGGCACCAAGTCCGCCGCCTCCGACGTCCGGGTGCGCATCCTCAACGGCGGTGCGGTCGCGGGCAGCGCGCAGCAGCAGCTGTCCTACCTCCAGACCGAGGCGGACGTGACCAAGTCCGAGAACGCGGGCAACGCCGACGCGGCGCTCGCGAAGACGACCCTGGAGTACGCCCCCGACCAGGCCGACCAGGCCCGCCGCCTCGCGGACATCATGGGTCTGTCGGGCTCGGCGCTGAAGCCGGGCAAGAGCGTCACCAACTCCCAGGGGCTGCCGGCCATGACCCTCACCCTGGGCAAGGACTTCAAGGGCGCGGGCGTCAAGCTCAACTCCGCGACGGCGGCGGCCCCGCAGAACGCGTCCACCGCGGACAAGGCGCAGTGCGCGAGCTGAGGTCCACCGGGGACCGCGAGCCGGCCCCCAGGTCTCCCACAGGTTCGTAGGGCAACCTCACGGGCCCGTCGTATGTCTAAGACGTGCGGCGGGCCCGTGGCATGACCGTGGGTCCGGTGGGGTGGGTGGGAGGACGGGAAAACGTTGACAACGCAATACAGCGTGCAGGAAGCCGCGCCGGCGACCGAGGGGGAGAGCGGGCACGGCAGTCGCAGGGCCCCGCGCAAGCACCGGGTGCTCAGATGGTCGGCGGCGACGCTCGCGGTGCTGATACTCGGGGTGGCCGGGACCGGCTACCTCTACTACCGCCACCTGAACTCCAACATCGAGCAGGACGACCTGAACCTGGGCGACAACAAGGTCGCCGGGCCGACGCCGAACGCCGCGGGGCAGACCCCGCTGAACATCCTGCTGATCGGCTCCGACGCCCGGGACAGCAAGGAGAACCAGGAACTCGGCGGTGCCAAGGAGACCTTCGGGGCCACTCCGCTCGCCGACGTGCAGATGCTGCTGCACCTGTCCGCCGACCGCAGCAACCTCTCGGTCGTCAGCATGCCGCGCGACACCCTCGTGAAGATCCCCAAGTGCACCGACCCGGACGACGGCAAGGTGTACGCGGCGAGCGAGGGCCGGGTGATGGCCAACCAGAGCCTCGGCCACGGCGGTCCGGGCTGCACGGTGGCCACCTGGCAGGAGCTCACCGGCATTCACATCGACCACTTCATGATGGTCGACTTCTCCGGCCTGGTGTCCATGGCGGATGCCATCGGCGGGGTCCCGGTCTGCGTGGACGCCAACATCCACTCCCGGGACGGCCAGGGCCACGGCTCCGGTCTGAAGCTGGAGAAGGGCACCACCTCCGTCAAGGGCGAGCAGGCCCTGCAGTGGCTGCGCACCCGCTACGGCTTCGAGGACGGCAGCGACCTGGCCCGCGCCAAGGCCCAGCACATGTACATGAACTCGATGGTCCGCGAGTTGCGCGCCAACGCCACCCTCAGCAGCCCCAACAAGCTGCGCAAGCTCGCCGAGCAGGCCACGAGTGCCATCACCGTCGACTCGGGGCTCGGCACCGTGAAGAAGCTCTACGACCTCAGCGACGAACTGCGCGGGGTCGAGCCGGAGCGCATCACCATGACGACCATGCCGAATCGTTACGTCGGTGCGCGCGTGGAGCCCACCGAGGACGCCGAGCAGCTCTTCCGGCTGGTACGCGAGGACATCGCGCTGGACGGCAAGGACGCGAAGAACGCCACCGCCGAGAAGTCCGAGGACTCCTCCGCCGACCGGGCGGCCGCGAAGGACGAGATCGGGGTGCTGGTCCAGAACGGCACCCGCACCGACACCTTGGCGGCGGCGGGCGGCCGCGCGAGCACGGTGGCCGGACTACTGGTGGAGAAGGGCTACACCAAGGCGGTCTCGGACCGGTCGGGGTCCCTGAGCGAGGCGAAGACCCTCGTCCGCTATCCGAGCGCCGAACTGGAGGGTGACGCCCAGGCGGTCGCCAAGTCCCTGAGCATTCCCATGAGTTCGGTGAAGAAGTCCACCGAGGTCTCCGGGGTCACGCTCGTCGTGGGCGCGGACTGGCGCGAGGGTACGGCGTACAAGGCGGCCAAGGAGGACAACACCACCCCGAAGACGGCTGAGGCCCTCAACGGGGCGGACGAGTCGGCCTGCATGCACGTGAACCCGGGGTTCACGTGGTGACGCGGCTCACACCGTGTTCAGCACCGCGGGCCGCCGCGAGGCGATGACGCGCCTGGCCAGCGAGCGCGGGCTGGTCAGGAAGCCGTAGCCCCACGACATGTGCATGGTGGCGAGGGCGACGGGGATCTGGAGCCGCGCCTTCAACGGCAGCCCCTTGCCCGCGGGCAGCGAGCCGAGGGCAATCGCCGCGAGGTAGCCGCCGGGGATCACGAAGCCGAGCGGGGTCAGCGCGGCGCCGACCACGATCCCCGCCGCGATCGCGCACAGCGCGGTCGGCGGGGCGAGGTAGCGCAGGTTGATGGAGCCCTCGTGGTAGCGGGCGACGACGTGCCGCCAGCGGCCGTAGTCCTTGTACTGCTTGGCGAGGGCCTTCACGCTCGGCCTCGGGCGGTACGACACCCTGAGCTCGGGCGAGAACCAGATGAGCCCGCCGGCCTCCCGGATCCGGAAGTTGAGCTCCCAGTCCTGGGCGCGGATGAACTCCTCGTTGTAGCCGCCCTGTTGCTCCAGGGCCTCGCGCCGGAACACCCCGAGGTACACGGTCTCGGCGGCCTGCGCCTCGCCGCCCGTGTGGAAGGCCGCGTTGCCGACACCGATCTTCGAAGTCATGGCGGCGGCGACCGCGTGCTCCCAGTCGTTCTCGCCCTCGGCGTGCATGATCCCGCCGACGTTCTGCGCGCCGGTCTCCTCCAGGAGCCGTACGGCGGTCGCGATGTAGTTCGGCGAGAGCATGCCGTGCCCGTCGACGCGGACGACGATCGGGTGGCGGGAGGCCTTGATCGCGGCGTTGAGGGCGGCGGGGGTGCGGCCGGTGGGGTTCGGGACGGTGTGCACGCGCGCGTCTTCCGCGACGAGCTCGGCGGCGATCTCGTCCGTGCGGTCCTTGGACGGACCGAGGGCGATCACGACCTCCATCTCGCCGGCGTACTCCTGCGCGAGGATCGCTTGGACGGCTCCGCGCAGATGCCGCTCCTCGTCGAGGACGGGCATGATCACAGAAACGGCGGGGAGCTGCACGTCGGGCTTGGCGTTCATAGGACGCTCACGTTACCGCGAACGGGGGACACCATCGCGCCCCGCCCGGGGCGGTGCCGGTCGTCGCAGATCGTATGGGCCTACGGTGCTCAAGATCCCTCGTTCGGCTGTTTCTCGCGGAGGTGTCCCTCCATGCCCGTCACGCCGCCCCGGCCCTCCGCGGCCCGCCCCCGCCCCCCACGGCGCCGGCCCGCGCCGCCCCCCGTACGACGGCGGCGCCCTCGCTGGGCCATGCGGGCGGCGACCACGTTGTCCGTCGTCGTGCTGGCCTCCGCCGGGATCGGGCACGCGGTGATGACCAGCCTCGACGCGGACATCACACGCGTGGATCCCTTCAAGGACATGAAGAACCGGCCGCGCGCCGGACACGGCATGAACGTGATGTTGGTCGGCACCGACGGCCGCGACAAGATCACCGAGGCGGAGCGGCGGAAGTACCGGCTGGGCGGGGCGCCCTGCCACTGCACCGACACGATCATGATCATCCACATCTCGGAGGACCGGGAACGGGCGAGCGTGGTGAGCCTGCCGCGCGACTCGTACGCGATGACGCCCCCGCATGCCGACCAGACCACGGGCGAGGAACACCGCGGGCACCCCATCAAGATCAACGCGGCGTACGCGGAGGGCGGGCCCCAGCTGACGGTCCGGACCGTCGAGAACATGACCCACGTCAAGATCGACCACTATCTGGAGGTCGACTTCACCAGCTTCATGAAGACGGTGGACGTGCTCGGCGGGGTCGAGATCTGCAACGCAGACCCGCTGAAGGACGCGTACACCGGGCTCGACCTGGCGGCGGGCCGGCACCTGCTGATGGGCGGGCAGGCACTCCAGTACGTCCGCTCCCGGCACGCCGACGTCTCCTCCGATCTCGGCCGGATGAAGCGGCAGCAGCGCTTCCTCGCCGCGCTGATCGAGCGGGCGACCTCGTCCGGCGTCCTGCTGAACCCGATGAAGTTCCGCGACGTCGCCCGGGCCGTCCTCGGCTCCGTACGGGCCGACAAGGGCTTCGGCACGGACGAACTGCTCGACCTGGGCCGTGCGATGCGGAACTTCTCCCCCTCCTCGTCGGAGTTCACGACCGTACCGATCGAGGAGATGGGTTACGCCGTCAAGGGTGTGGGCTCGACCCTGAAGTGGGACTCCGTGAAGTCGGCGCGGCTCTTCAAGGCCCTGCGCGAGGACCAGCCGCTGGCCGCGCACAGGCCGAGGACCAAGGCGCTGCTGGTCCCGGTCTCCCCGCAGCAGATCCGCGTCCAGGTCGAGAACGCCACGGCGACGGGCGGACTCGGCAAGCGGGTGGACGCGGCCCTGGCGTCGACGGGATTCCGCACCACGGGGAACCCCGTGCCCTCGGCCGACCGCACCCTGAAGCGGACGGTCGTCGCCTACGACCCCCGCTGGGACCGCTCGGCCCGCTCCCTGGCGGCGGCCCTGCCCGGGAGCGAGCTGCGCGTGGTGAAGGGCCAGGGGGCGGTACTGAAGGTCCTCGCGGGCGCGGACTTCGAGCGGGTGCGGAAGGTAAGGGCCGAGGACGAGCTGCAGGGGGAGTTCGGGGTGGTCACGGGGGACGAGGTGGGGTGCGTGTAGGTGGAGGGGGAGAAGCCGCGAGGGAGGGGCGGTGGCCGGCTCAGTCGTCGAGCCCCTCCGCCGCCCGCTTCTCCCGCAGCTCCATGATCGCCCGGCGCCTGGCCAGCCGATGGGTCCGGCGGATCTGGGCCTCCTGGTACCGGCGCCTGTCCTTCTCCGTCTCCGGAAGCACCGGCGGGACCCTTCGCGGCTTGCCGTCGGCGTCGACGGCCGCGAAGACGAGGTAGGCGGAGCCGACCTGGGTGGCGGGCGTGGACTCGTTCCAGCGCTCGGCGAGCACCCGTACGCCGACCTCCATCGAGGTCCGGCCGGTCCAGTTGACCTGGGCCTTCACATGGACGAGGTCACCGACCCGGACCGGCTCCAGGAACGCCATCTCGTCCATGGAGGCGGTGACCGCGGGCCCGCCGCTGTGCCGTCCGGCCACCGCGCCCGCGGCGTCGTCCACCAACTTCATGATCACGCCACCGTGCACGGTACCGAGGAGGTTGGTGTCGGCCTGGGTCATGATGTGGCTCAGCGTGGTGCGGGACGCCGAGGTGGGCTTGCCCGGGATCTCCGGGATCTCGGGGGTGCCCTGGTGTGCGGCGGTGGCCTGGTCTGTCATGGCCCCCACCCTATGCCTGATGACAATTCGGGAATTTGTGTCAGCTTGGCAACAGCGCTGCCCTGATTTTCCGACGACCCTTGTAAAGGGCACAGCGGGTACCGGCACACTGGGCCCCATGAACGATTGGCCCGAGGGATGGTCCGGCGACAACCGCGCCGACCGGTACGGACGCGGCAGCGCGAGCGCACAGCCCGAGAGCGCCCGTGTCATGCGGCAGGTGCGCCGCGGACAGGGGGCGCCCGGGCAGGGCGCGTACGGCCGCCAGGGCCCGTCCGCGCCGCCGTACGGCAACGGCGTGCCCCAGCAGCCGTCCTACATCGACGGCCGGGGTCACGGCGGTGACTACGACGAGTACGACAGCGGTTACAACACCGGCCAGGTCTACGGCGGCGGTGGCCACGGCGGGCCCGCCGACCCGGGCGGCGGCCGCGGTCCGCGGCCCGCGCCGAACTGGCGCAAGCGGATCAAGTGGACCGCGATCGTCGTGATCACCGGGCTGGTGGTGACGACCGTCGGCACCTACTTCTGGGCCGACTCCAAGCTCAACCGCGAGGTCGACCTGTCCAAGGTCATCGACCGGCCCGAGCAGGGCGACGGCACCAACTACCTGATCGTCGGCTCCGACAGCCGCGCCGGGCTCTCCTCCGAGCAGAAGAAGCAGCTGCACACCGGCTCCGCCGAGGGCAAGCGCACCGACTCGATGATGATCCTGCACACCGGCAGCAACGGCGACACGCTGGTCTCGCTGCCGCGTGACTCGGACGTGGAGATCCCGACCTTCGTGGGCTCCGAGTCCGGCAAGACCTACAAGGGCACGGGCCGGCACGTGAAGCTGAACGCCGCCTACGCCGAGGACGGCCCCGAACTGCTGGTGCGTACGGTCGAGTTCAACACCGGCCTGAAGATCGACCACTATGTCGAGATCGGCTTCGCGGGCTTCGCCAACATCGTGGACTCGGTCGGCGGGGTCGAGATCGACATCGACAAGGGCTTCAAGGACAAGTACTCCGGCGCCGACTTCCAGGCGGGCAAGCAGAAGCTGAACGGTGAGCAGGCGCTCGCCTTCGTCCGCACCCGGCACGCGTTCGCCGCGTCCGACCTGCAGCGCACCAAGAACCAGCAGAAGTTCCTCTCGGCACTCGCCCACGAGGTGGCCACCCCCAGCACGGTCCTGAACCCCTTCAAGCTCTACCCGACGCTCGGCTCGGGCCTGGACTCGCTCATCGTCGACAAGGACATGGGCCTGTACGACCTGGGGTCCATGTTCTTCGCGATGAAGAGCGTCAACGGCGGTGACGGCACCTCGCTGAACATGCCGATCTCCGGGTCCACCGGAGGCAACCTCGTCTGGGACAAGGCCAAGGTGAAGACCCTGGTGGACGAGCTGAAGAACGACGAGAAGGTCACCGTCTCCGGCAACTGAGCCCTACGCCCGCCGTCCCGAGCCGAGCAGCGCGATGTGCGGAAGGGCCAACCGCCCTTCCGCCACCGTGTGTTCGGCGCTCAGCCGGTCGTACTCCCGCCGGATCCGTACGACGGTCTCCGGGTCCTGCGAGGTGACGACCAGCCCGATGGTCGCCACCCCGCCCGCGGCCCCGCTCCACCACTCCTCGACGCCGGCCCGGTGGTCCCAGGTGAGTTCGGCCGCCTCGGAGGCCAGGAAGCCCGCCCCGCCGAGGAGTTGGGCCAGACCGTCCGCCGTACGGGGCCAGTCCTCCGCGGGATCCAACCGCGGCAGATACGGCGGCGGTACGGCCCCGCCCGCCGCGCAGGCCCGGCCGAGCAGGTCCTGCCCGGCGCCGCGGTTCGCGCTCCAGGTGGTGAGGGCGATCCGGCCGCCGGGGCGCAGCAGGCGGTGGAGTTCGACGAGGGCGGCGCGGGGGCGGCCGACGTGGTTGAGGACGAAGTTGCCGACTACGGCATCGAACTCGCCGTCCCGGTAAGGGAGTTCGGGTAGCCCGCCGGTGCGCGCGTCGACCCCGCGGGCCCGCGCCGCCGCCACCATCCCGGCATCGGCGTCCACCGCACTCACCCGCGCACCGCGCGCCAGCGCCGCCACGGCCGCCGTGCCGGTACCGGTGCCGACGTCGAGGACACGCGTCCCCGCCCCGACCCCGGCGGCGTCCAGCAGGGCCTCCACGGGGTGGGCGCACAGGCGCGCGAAACTGCCCGCGTAGGCCTCGGTGCGGCCCCTCCACATCTCGCGCTCGGCGGCCTCGAAGGCCTCGGTGGCGTCCGCCTCCGTGTACGCAGGCGCGGTGTGTTCGGGTGCGGGGGCGGGTTCGGACTCGGGTGCGGATTCGAGTACGGGTTCTGGTGTGGTCATGCCCCGCAGCCTGCCCCTCCCATGGCCGGGGGCACCTCGGCGGGTGTCCCCGGCCGCGCTCGGGCGAGGTGCCTCACATGGCCATGCCCGCCATCGCCCGACAGGTCTCCACGCAGCGGCGACACGCCTGCGCGCAGCGCATCAGCTGGGGATCGTCCGGCATGGACATACACGCCTCGGCGCACATCTCGCACGCCTTGGCGCACATCGCGCACATCTCCGCCGACATGGGTGAGCGGCGCATCATCATGTCCGCGCACATGCGGGTCATGTCGGCGCAGTCGATCAGCGCGCGCATGATCGGCATCTGCCCCTCGCCGCCCATCTGCATGCAGGAGCTCATGGTCTCCTCGCAGACGCTGTGGCACTCCATGCACGCCGCCACGCAGTCCTGCATCTCCTTGCTCATCGTGGACATGCTCTCGGCCTGAGTCATGGCTCCTCCTGGGGGACGCGGGAGCCCGGGGCGGGCCCCGTGCCCTTCCGTCCTACGCCCCTCCCCCGCCGAGCGCCATCGGGCGGACGCGAACAATCCGCCCCGAAACACCCCACCCGCAGCGCGACGAAAGCCCCCGGAGCATCTCCGGGGGCTCGGGCCCTCCGACGGATCCGCCGGTGTCGCCGGGGCCGCCGCACGCAACCGGCCCCGCGCGGCCCGGCCGACGAGCGCAGGGCCCCGGCCGATCCGATCCGCCGGCCGGGGCGCCCTCAGTCGTCGCGGGCCGGGTCCGCTAAGGCAGGTTCCTCGCCATCACGATCCGCTGGACCTGGTTCGTGCCCTCATAGATCTGCGTGATCTTCGCGTCGCGCATCATCCGCTCCACCGGGTAGTCCCGGGTGTACCCGTACCCGCCCAGCAGCTGGACCGCGTCCGTGGTGACCTCCATCGCCACGTCCGAGGCGAAGCACTTGGCGGCGGCGCCCTGGAAGGTGAGGTCCTTGTCCAGGCGTTCCGAGGCGGCCGCGGCCTGGTAGGTCAGGGCGCGGGCGGCGGTGATCTTCATGGCCATGTCGGCGAGCATGAACTGGATGCCCTGGAAGTCGGCGATGGCCTTGCCGAACTGCTTGCGCTCCTGGACGTAGCCCTTGGCGTAGTCGAAGGCGCCCTGGGCGACACCGAGCGCCTGGGCGGCGATGGTGATGCGGGTGTGGTCCAGGGTCTTCATCGCGGTCGCGAAGCCGGTGCCCTCCTCGCCGATCATGCGGTCGGCGGGGATGCGGACGTTGTCGAAGTAGACCTCGCGGGTCGGGGAGCCCTTGATGCCGAGCTTCTTCTCCGGGGCGCCGAAGGAGACGCCCTCGTCGGACTTCTCGACGACGAACGCCGAGATGCCCTTGGAGCGCTTCGACGGGTCGGTGACGGCCATCACCGTGTAGTACTCGGACTCGCCGGCGTTGGTGATCCAGCGCTTCACGCCGTTGAGGATCCAGTGGTCGCCGTCGCGGACCGCCTTGGTCTTCATGCCGGCCGCGTCGGAACCGGCGTCCGGCTCGGAGAGGGCGTAGGAGAACATCGCGTCGCCCTTGGCGAGCGGCGACAGGTACTTCTTCTTCAGGTCCTCGGAGCCCGAGAGGATCACCGGGAGCGAGCCCAGCTTGTTCACCGCGGGGATCAGGGACGAGGACACGCAGGCGCGCGCGACCTCCTCGATGACGATCACCGTGGCCAGCGCGTCGGCGCCCGCGCCGCCGTACTCCTCGGGGACGTGCACGGCGTGCAGGTCGTTGGCGACCAGCGCCTCCAGCGCCTCGCGCGGGAAGCGGGCCTCCTCGTCGACCGCGGCGGCGTAGGGCGCGATCTTCGCCTCCGCCAGCGAACGGATGGCGTCCCGGAGCATGTCGTGCTCCTCGGACGGGCGGTACAGGTCGAAGTCAGCCGATCCGGCCAAGGTCTCTCACGCTCCAAAGACGCTGCGGTGCCTGTGCTAATTACCGTTAAGTAACTCAAATTTTAGGGCCCGGCTCACACGAGTGAGACGTGAGCTTGACGACAGCGGGAAAAATGCCCGTCAGCCCCTCCGACTATGCTCGGGCGCGCATCGGCCCGTCCCCCTTTCTGGAGTCTCCATGGCCCTCAAAATCACCGTGATCGGCACCGGCTACCTCGGCGCCACCCACGCCGCGGCCATGGCCGAGCTCGGTTTCGAGGTGCTGGGGCTCGACGTGGTGCCCGAGAAGATCGAGATGCTCCAGCGGGGCGAGGTCCCGATGTACGAGCCGGGCCTGGAGGACTTGCTGCGCAAGCATGTCGCCGGGATCGAGGGCTCCACCGGCCGGCTCCGCTTCACCATGGACTTCGCCGAGGTGGGCGCCTTCGGTGATGTGCACTTCGTCTGCGTGAACACACCGCAGCGGCACGGCGAGTACGCCTGCGACATGTCGTACGTCGACTCGGCGATCGCCTCCCTCGCCCCGCACCTGACCCGCCCGGCCCTCGTCGTCGGCAAGTCGACCGTGCCCGTGGGTTCCGCCGACCGGCTGGCCCGCTACCTGGCCGACCACTCCCCCGCGGGCGCGGACGCGGAGCTGGCCTGGAACCCGGAGTTCCTGCGCGAGGGCTTCGCGGTGGACGACACGCTGCACCCGGACCGGATCGTCGTCGGTGTGCGCAGCGAGCGCGCGGAGAGGCTGCTGCGCGAGGTGTACGCGACGCCGCTCGGCGAGGGCACGCCGTTCGTGGTGACCGACTTCCCGACCGCCGAGCTGGTGAAGACGTCTGCGAACTCCTTCCTGGCCACGAAGATCTCCTTCATCAACGCGATGGCGGAGATGTGCGAGGCCTCCGGCGGCGATGTCGCGAGGCTCGCGGAGGCGATCGGGTACGACGACCGGATCGGGAAGAAGTTCCTGCGGGCCGGGATCGGCTTCGGCGGCGGCTGTCTGCCCAAGGACATCCGCGCCTTCATGGCCCGTGCCGGTGAGCTCGGCGCCGACCAGGCGCTGACCTTCCTGCGCGAGATCGACTCGATCAACATGCGCCAGCGCGGCCAGATGGTGGAGCTGGCCCGGCAGATACTGGGCGGCGGGCCGTTCCTCGGCAAGCGCGTCGCGGTGCTCGGCGCCACCTTCAAGCCCGACTCGGACGACGTCCGCGACTCCCCCGCGCTGAACGTCGCCGGGCAGATACACCTCCAGGGCGGCCAGGTCACGGTCTACGACCCGAAGGGCATGGACAACGCCCGCCGCCTGTTCCCCACCCTCGGCTACGCCGACACCGCCATGGACGCGGTCCGGGGCGCCGACGTCGTACTGCACCTCACGGAGTGGCGGGAGTTCCGCGAACTGGACCCGGCGGCCCTCGGTGAGGTCGCGGCGGCGAAGGTGGTCCTTGACGGCCGCAACGCCCTGGACCCGGTGCTGTGGCGGAAGGCCGGCTGGACGTACCGGGCGATGGGACGGCCCACGGCCTGACCGCGAGGCCGGGTCCGGGCAGCCGGGCTCGGCATATGCCGTCGTCCTCGGAATCACCAGCACAGGTTCGATTTGCATTCGAGCACAGTGGGGAATTGACCGTTCTCACAGACCACCCCCCCACAAAGGAGAGGTAGGCAACGATCGGTTAACCGGTGCGTAGTCAAGCGGAATCCGCCCTCCACTCCACTGTTCGTCATCGCCGGACTCTTCGGCCGGATTGATACGAGCATGTCAGGAGTGAGTCATGCCCCTGTTTCGCAGGGCGGAGTGGCCGCGTGATCATCGCGACGAGTTGGTCGCCGGGGCGCTCGTCGCCGCCGTGGTGATCGTGCTGGGGTACGCGTCGGGCATCGGTGCCCCCGCCGCCTCCGGAGCGGCCGAGGCCGCGGTTCCCCCCCTCGCGTCGCCCGCGGCCACGGCACCGGAGACGAACGCACCGGGGGCCGGTCAAGTCCCGTCCGGATCCGGGGAGTTGCCGTCGTACGGCGGGGGCGGGTCGGACTTCGGATACGGCGGCACCGGGGCGGACACCGGATACGGCAGCGCCGGGGGCGGCGTCGTGACCGGCACCGGCCCCGTGGGCGGGGGCGAAGGGCACGGCGGCGGGCACGGCGGATCCGAGAGCCCGCCTCCCGCCGGCACCCCCACTCCCGTCCCCACGCCCACCCCCACACCTTCCCCTTCCGCCACGGCCACCTGCCAGGACGGCCAGGTCACCCTCGTACAGCCGCTGCTCGTCGGCCTCACCGAGCCCGTGCTCGGTCTCCTGGACGGCGCCACGGCCACCCCCTCACCGACGCCCTCCCCCTGCGTCGGCCTCGCCCCCGCCTCCGGCCTGCTCGGCGGGATCCTGTCCGGCACCGCGGCTTCCGCCTCCCCGCAGCCGGAGGCGACGCCATGAGGCCACTGCTCGTCCTCGCCGCCCTCCTGTGCGCCCTCCTCGGCGCCGCCCAACCCGCCTGGGCGCACACCCAGTTGGTGAGCTCCTCCCCCAAGGACGGTGCCACGCCCGCGAAGGCTCCCGACCACCTCACCCTCACCTTCGACGAGGCCGTGGACCTGGCCGACGTACGGGTGCTGACGGTGGACGGGGACCGGCTGCCGGTGTCCCGTCCGTCGAAGGGCACGGCGAAGGACAAGGTCGTGCGGGTCGCCCTCGGCAGCCCGGCGGAGGGGCGGTTCGCGATCGTGTGGTCCGTCGTGGACGAGGAGGACGGGCACGCCTCCTCCGGCCGCGTCACCTTCACCGTGGGGGCGGCCGCCGCCAGGACCGGCGGCGACGAGGCCCGGGCCGCCGCGCCCGCGCCGTCCCCCTCGGTGCGCGAGGGCCTCGTCGCCGCCCGCTGGGCCGGATATCTCGCCCTGGCGCTGTTCGTCGGCGGGCTCGCGTTCGTCGCGCTGCTGTGGCCGGGCGGGGCGTACGAGCCGCGGGCCCGGGCACTGCTGGGCCTGGCCTGGACGGTGGGACTGCTGGCGACCGTGGCGGCCGCAGGGCTCCAGGGGGCGTACGCCTCCCTCGGCGGCCTGCGCGACGCACTGCGCCCGGCGACCTACGCGGACGTCCTGGCCACCGAACCCGGCGTCGTGCTCGCCGCACGCGGCCTGATGTGGGTGCTCGCGGCCGTGGTGCTCGCCGCGCTGCTCCAGGGTGCCGCCCGTTCGCCGGGCTGGCGGGTGGGCGCGCTCGCGGTGACGTTCGGGCTGCTGCGCACGACCGGTATGACGGGCCACAACTCCGAGGGCGGCGAGCCGACCTGGGGAGCCGTCGCCGACTTCGTCCACCTCCTCGGGGCCGCGCTGTGGATCGGCGGGCTCGCCATGCTCGCGCTGGCGGTGCTGCCGCGCCGGCGGGTCGCGGAGCTGGCCGAGGTGGTGCCGGGCTACGCGCGGCTCGCGGCGCTGAGCGTCACCGGCATCGTCATCGCCGGGCTGGTGCTCGCGTGGCAGGTGGTGGGGTCGTTCGACGGCCTCCTGCACACCTCCTACGGGCATCTGCTGCTCGTCAAGACAACCGTCCTCGGGTGCGTCCTGGTCGCCGCCTACGCGAGCCGCCAGTGGGTGCGCACCCGTCTCGATCTCGCCGTGCTGCTGCGCGGCGACGCCGCCACCGTGCGGCCCTTCGGTTACTCGGTCGCGGCCGAGACGGGGCTCGTCCTCGTCGTGCTCGCCGTGACGAGTCTGCTGGTCACGGCCGATCCCGGCCGCTGAACACCCGCAAAAGCAAAAGGAGTTGCAGTGAGAAGCAAAGACGAGACCGCCGGCCGGCGAAGCAAGTCGCCGACCGGGAACCGGTCCCTGCTGTTCGCCGGCCTCGGCGCGGCCCTCGCCGCCGTGCTCAGTCTCGGGCTGCTGAGCGCGGCCACGGGTTCCACGACGGCCTCGCAGGCCGCGGGCGCGGCTCAGGCGCCCGCTGCCGCCGCAGCCGACATGGCCGACATGAAGGCCGCCACCCCCGACTACCAGGTCGACATCACGGGTTACAAGTTCGGCGACGGCAAGCAGCTCGTCGTCGAGGTCGGTCAGACCGTCCGGTGGACCAACCACGACAGCGCCCCGCACACGGTGACCACGACCAAGGCCCCGGTGGCCTTCGACTCGGGGACGCTGCAGAAGGGCGACTCGTGGTCGTACACCTTCAGCAAGGTCGGCACCTACGAGTACTACTGCGCCGTGCACCCGGACATGGTGTCGTCCGTGAAGGTCGTGGCGGCGTCCGGCGGTGGCGGTGGCGGTACGACGCCCGCGCCGACGCCGACCTCGACGGCACCCACGGCGACCCCGACGACGGCCCCCACGGCCACGCCGACGGCCGGCCCCACGTCGACACCGACCGGTATGCCGATGCCGACGTCCACGCCGACGGCCACGCCCACCAGCGGTGACGGCGAGCAGTGCACCAGCATCCGCAACGAGCTCCTGCCGATCCTCCAGCACCTCTACTCGGCGCACCTGGAGGAGTCGCCCGGCCAGCAGGTGCAGGACGCGCTGTCGCTCGACTCGTACATCAAGATGCACACGGTGTGGATCGAGAGCATCCTCAAGCCGGCCGTCAACGACGGCGGCACGGTGCTCGACAGCACGCTCAGCGTGCTGCTGGCCCACATCAACTCCGCGCACCTGGAGGAGTCGCTCGGGCAGCAGGTCAGCGATCTGCTGAACCCCGACGCCTACGTGAAGATGCACACCGTCTGGGCCGAGCACCTGCTCACGCCCACCACGGACTTCCTCACCACCAGCTGCTGACAGCTGGGTGGACGCCGTTCCGGCCGGGGCTCAGCCGGCCGGAACGGCGTCCACGGCCATTCTCCACACCCTCACCACATTTCGGGAACCGCTTTCCAAGGAGTTCGGGATGACAACCGTCACCCTGCCCACCGTTCCTCCGCCCCGCCGCCTCACCGTGGCCCCCGGCCGCTCCCTCGCCGAACTCACCGCCTGGTACGGGCCCTTGCCGGTACGGCGGCGTCGGGTGCCGCTCGCCACAGCGTCCCTGGAGACGCCCCCGGATGCCGGACACCCCGCGTTCCGCTTCGAGTTCGACCACAGTGAGCTGCGGGCCGTGCTCACCTCCGAGCGGGTCGAGGACCTGCCCGGCGACCGCCTCCAGCTCACCGCCGACCTCGTCCTCGACGACGTCGCCTTCCCCGTCCTGCTGCGGATGCGCGTGGTCGACCGCGCCGAGGACCGGCTGCTCGTCGTGGGCACGGCCCGGCTGCCCTACCGGCTGCTGCGCCGGGCCACCGCTTTCCGGCTGCCGTGGCGGTTGCCGGCCACGCGTCTGAGGCTGCTCGTCGCGGCGGAGTTCGCATGAGGGGGCTGCTGCGGGCCGCGGCGGCGCTCGCCCTTCTCGCCGTGTGGCTGCTGCCGTCCGGGCAGGCATCGGCGGCGAGCTACTCCGTGGCCATGAAGGGGTACGCCTTCTCGCCGGCGTCCTTGAGCGTGCCCGCCGGTTCCACGGTGACGTGGACCAATTACGACACGGCTCCGCACGACGTGAAGACCACCTCCGGTCCGCTCTCGATCCACTCCCCCATGCTGAACAAGGGCCAGAGCTGGAGTTTCACGTTCACCACGGCCGGTGCCTACGGTTATGTGTGCACGGTCCATCCGGACATGACGGCCGGGATCACGGTCCGGGCGGCTCCGGCACCCGCACCGGCGCCGGCAAGGACCTCGGCGGCACCGCGAGAGCACATGCACTCGACGCCGGCCCGGACGCCGTCACGTACCGCACACTCGGCACCGGCGATGACGATGCCATCCACGTCACCGACGCCGACACCGACGGCGCCCGGAGCGGCCGTACCGCAGACGGCGACGCAACCGGCGGCGGCGCAACCGCCCGCGACCCAGTCGGCGGCGGCCACGGCACGTCCTCTGGATCCCCTGCTCGTCCTGGCCGGCCTGGTGGCCGGGGTGGCGGTCCTGTGCCTCCTGCTGGTCGGTTCGAGGACCTCCCGAGCACAGCAGGAGGCACCCTGACGGCGGGACTCACCCCCTGGCCCGGTACCGCCGCATCTTCGCCCGGGCCCCGCACACCTGCATGGAGCACCAGCGCCCCCGCCCCGCCGGGCTCCGGTCGTAGTACGCCCAGTGGCAGTCCACGGCCTCGCAGGCCTTGAGGCGGATCCAGGTCCCCGCGACCAGCGACTCGGCGACGGCGGCGGCGACCCGGGAGAGGAGGGGCCGGGCGTCGGCGGGGGTGAGGGCCGCCGAGCCGTCGCCCGCGGCGACCGTGAGAAGTAGGGGTGCCGCCGTCAGCAACTCCCCCAGCGGCGTCACCGTGCGGTGCGGCGGGTGTCCCGCGTGGGCCAGCAGGGCGACCCGCAGCGACTCCCGCAGCTCGCGCGCCCGCGCCACCTCGCCCTCGGCGATCCCGAACCGCGCCCGCTCCTCCGCCGAGTCCAGCGAGTCGGCGCCCGACTCCAGGTCCACCGTGTTGACCAGGGACTCGACCAGGGCCAGTCCCCCGGGCGCGGGCGATCGCTCACTCATGGCTGCACGCTCCCTAGCTGAGGGAATTCCCTTGCGACGTTACCTCCTATGCGGGAGCATGCAGTAACCGTTACTGGTTACTCGGCTCTACAGGTAACCGTGCTTCGAGGAGGAAGCCATGGCCGTCGCCGAACTCGGAGTCGTCGTACTGGACTGTCCGGACCCCCGCGCGCTCGCCGGTTTCTACGCCGGTGTCCTCGGCGGCACCGTCGAGGGCGAGGGCGATTGGGTGGACCTGAAGACCCCCGGCGGACCGTCGCTGGCCTTCCAGGCCGCCCCCGGATTCGTACCGCCGAAATGGCCCGCCCCCGACGCCTCGCAGCAGTTCCACCTCGACCTGACCGTCCAGGACCTGGACGCGGCCGAGAAGGAGGTGCTGGCGCTCGGGGCGAAGCCCCTGGACGCCGAGGACCGCTCCCGCACCTTCCGTGTCTACGCCGACCCGGCGGGGCACCCGTTCTGCCTCTGCGCCTGCTGAACCGCCGGTCGAACCAGGAGGACCTCTCGTGACTGTCGCCCGTTTCCGTTCCATCGTGCTCGACTGCCCAGACCCCCGCGCGCTCGCCCGTTTCTACGCCGGGATCGTGGGCGGCACCCCGGAGGACGACGACCCCGACTGGGTGGTCCTGCGCGTCCCCGCCGGCCCCCGGCTGGCCTTCCAGAGCGCGCCGGGGCTCACCCCGCCCGAGTGGCCGCGGGCGGACCGCAACTCCCAGCAGTTCCACCTCGACTTCGACGGCGGGACCACATGGGAGGAGATCGACGCGGCCGAGGCCAAGGTGCTGGAGCTGGGCGCGCGACTGCTGCACGCCGAGGACAAGGAGGACTTCCGGGTGTACGCGGATCCGGCGGGCCACCCGTTCTGCCTGTGCCGTATCGACCCGGTGTAGCGCAGCCGGTCGTCCGCGCCGGTCGTCCGCCCCGGTCGCAGAACGGCGCCACCGGCTATCCGTCGAGCTCGGCGATCGTCGCCGTGGACGGCTCCCGCCGCTGCTGCGCCGCCCGCGCGGTGAAGTCGGACTCGCGCAGCACCCGCTGGACGTTGCCCCAGGTCAGCAGCGCCAGGTCGGCCTCGTCCCAGCCGCGGCGGAGCAGCTCGGCGACCAGGTGGGGGTAGCGGGAGGCGTCGCCCAGCTCCCGCGGATGGGCGGCGCCGGCGTCGTAGGTGCCGGACAGGCCCACGCACTCGGCGCCCGCGACCGCGCGCACATGGTCGAGGTGGTCGGCGACGTCCCGGACCGTCGGGCCGGTCTGCTCGGCGGTCAGCGGCACCATGCACAGGCCCTTGGCGGCGCCCAGCTCGGCGAGCAGGTCGTCGGGAAGGTTGGCCGGGTGGGAGCGCAGGACGCGGGCGGCGGAGCGGCTGAAGAGCACCGGTGCCCTGGACACCGCCAGGGTCCGCCGGGTGGTGGCCTCGGAGGCGCCGGAGAGGTCGGCGAGGACTCCGAGCTGGTTCATCTCCCGCAGCACCTCCTCGCCGAACCGGGTGAGCCCCGCCACGCTCGCCCAGGACACCCCGGACAGGGTGAGAACGCGCAGGCCGAGGGCGTGCAGGGAGCGCAGGATGCCGAGCGAGTCGCCGAGGGCGGCGGCACCGGCGGGGCCGAGCAGGACGGCGGCGCGGCCGCAGTTGCGGGCATCGGTGGTCTGTCCCGCGGTACAGGCGAGCCGCAGGCCCTCGGGATGGTTGCGTACGACCGTCTTCACCAGGTCGAGCTGTTCCAGGGTGGCGCCGACGGCACGGTCCCCGTCGATCCCCCCGGGCAGGTGCAGCGACCACATCAGGGCACCCACGTGCCCCTCCCTGAGCCTCGGCACATCCGTGTCCACGGCGCTCTCCCCGACCTCGAGGTCGTACCAGGGCAGGTGCCGCAGGGCCCAGGGCAGCCCGCTGTAGCCGTCGGCGACGGGGTGCGCGTCGAGGATGGCACGGGCGCGCTCCAGGAGCTCGGCGTCCGCGGCGGAGCCGGAGGTGGACGGCTGCGGAGCGGCCTCGAAGAGCCGGGGCAGCTCTCCCGCCTCGGCCGCGGGCTGCAGTTCGTCCTGGAGATCTGCCATGACGGGCTCCGTACGTCGTGATCTTCCTGATCGCCGTACGGTCACCGTCGCACGGAGCGCGGGGGGCTTCCTGGTGGGCGGGGCGTTCGGGGGTACGGCGGTTCAGGTGCCGTGTGCCGCCCCGGCCACCAGGTGGAGGGTCCCCGGACGCTCAGCCGTCGAGCTGGGACAGGGTCGCGTTGGACGGCCCCCGTGTCGCCTGGAGCTCCCTTGCCACGTCCTCCGCCGCACCCAGCACCCGTACCGCGTTCTGCCAGGTCAGCTTGGCCAGGTCGGGCTTCGACCAGCCGCGGTCCAGGAGCTCGGCGATCAGGTTCGGGTAGCCGGAGACATCGCTGAGGCCGTCCGGGGTGAACGCCGTGCCGTCATAGTCGCCGCCGATGCCGATGTGGTCCACGCCGGCCACCTCGCGCATGTGGTCCAGGTGGTCGGCGACCGTCGCGACCGTGGCGACCGGGCGCGGGTTGCGCTCCTCGAAGGCGCGGTGCACCTTCATCGCGTCGGGGGTGGTCGCGAGGTGGTGGAAGCCGTGCTCGCGCATGTTCTCGTCGGCCGCGGCCGTCCAGTCGACGGCGGCCTGCAGGACGAACTTCGGGACGAAGGTCACCATCGCCATGCCGCCGTTGGACGGGAGGCGCTCCAGGACGTCGTCCGGGATGTTGCGCGGGTGGTCGCACACCGCTCGCGCGGAGGAGTGCGAGAAGATCACCGGCGCCTGGCTCGCGTCCAGCGCGTCCCGCATGGTCGTCGCCGCCACGTGCGAGAGGTCCACGAGCATGCCCTCGCGGTTCATCTCCCGGACCACCGCACGGCCGAAGGCGGAGAGCCCGCCGACACCGGGTTCGTCCGTCGCCGAGTCCGCCCAGTCCACGTTGTCGTTGTGGGTGAGGGTCATGTAGCGCACGCCGAGGGCGTACAACGCGCGTAGCGTGGCGAGGGAGTTGGCGATGGAGTGGCCGCCCTCGGCCCCCATGAGGGAGGCGATACGGCCTTCCGCGCGCGCCGCCTCCATGTCCGCGGCGGTGCGCGCGGCGCGCAGCTCGGACGGGTACCGCGCGATCAACTGCCGTACGCAGTCGATCTGTTCCAGCGTCGCCGGCACCGCGCCCGGCAGGTCCGAGCGGACGTACACCGACCAGTACTGCGCGCCGACCCCGCCCGCCCTGAGCCGGGCCAGGTCGGTGTGCAGGTGGGCCGACTGGTCGGTGGCGATGTCACGGGCGTCGAGGTCGTAACGGACCTGTTCGCGCAGCGCCCACGGGAGGTCGTTGTGGCCGTCGACGACCGGGAACTCGCGCAGGAGTTCCCGGGCCGTCTCCAGCGGTGACCCGGCCGTCACTTGCCGAAGCCGAAGCCGTTGGAGCCCTCGACCTTGGACCGCAGGCGCTTGCCCTTCTCGGTGGCCTGGTCGTTCAGCTCCTGCTGGAACTCCCGCATCCGGCCGAGGAGTTCCTCGTCGTGCGCGGCGAGGATGCGGGCCGCGAGCAGACCGGCGTTGCGGGCGCCGCCGACGGAGACGGTCGCGACGGGGACCCCGGCCGGCATCTGCACGATGGACAGAAGGCTGTCCATGCCGTCGAGGTACTTCAGCGGGACCGGGACGCCGATGACCGGGAGGGGCGTGACGGAGGCGAGCATGCCCGGGAGGTGGGCGGCTCCTCCGGCCCCCGCGATGATCGCCTTCAGGCCCCGCTCGGCCGCCTGCTCGCCGTACGCGATCATCTCGCGCGGCATGCGGTGCGCGGAGACGACGTCGACCTCGTACTCGATCTCGAACTCGTCGAGGGCCTGGGCGGCGGCCTCCATGACGGGCCAGTCGCTGTCCGACCCCATGACGATGCCTACAACGGGGCTCATTCGGTGATCGTGCCTCTCAGGTAGCCGGCAGCGTGACGTGCGCGTTCGAGAACGTCGTCCAGGTCGTCGCCGTAGGTGTTGACGTGGCCCACCTTGCGGCCGGGCTTCACGTCCTTGCCGTACATGTGGATCTTCAGTTTGGGGTCGCGGGCCATGCAGTGCAGGTACGCGGAGTACATGTCGGGGAAGTCGCCGCCGAGGACGTTGACCATCACGGTCCACTTCGCGCGGGGGCGCGGGTCGCCGAGCGGGAGGTCGAGGACGGCCCGGACGTGGTTGGCGAACTGCGAGGTGATCGCGCCGTCCATCGACCAGTGGCCGGAGTTGTGCGGGCGCATCGCGAGCTCGTTGACCAGAATGCGGCCGTCGCGGGTCTGGAACAGCTCGACGGCGAGGTGGCCGACGACGTCCAGTTCCTTGGCGATGTTGAGGGCCATCTCCTCGGCCTTGAGCGCAAGGGCCTCGTCCAGGTCCGGGGCCGGGGCGATCACTGTGTCGCAGACGCCGTTGACCTGCTGGGACTCGACGACCGGGTAGGCGACGGCCTGGCCGTGCGGCGACCGTACGACGTTGGCGGCGAGCTCGCGGACGTAGTCGACCTTCTCCTCGGCGAGGACGGGGACACCGGCCCGGAAGGGGTCGGCGGCCTCCTCGACCGAGTCGACCACCCACACGCCCTTGCCGTCGTAGCCGCCGCGGACGGTCTTGAGGACGACGGGGAAGCCGTCGCCTTCGGCGCCTTCGGGGAGACCTTCCGCCGCGAAGGCCGCCACGTCCTCGGGATCGCTGACGATCCGGTGCCGTGGGCACGGCACCCCGATCGCGTCGAGCCGCGCGCGCATCACGCCCTTGTCCTGGGCGTGCACGAGCGCGTCGGGGCCGGGGCGCACGGGGATGCCGTCCGCCTCCAGGGCTCTGAGGTGCTCGGTGGGTACGTGTTCGTGATCGAAGGTGATCACATCGCACCCGCGCGCGAAGTCGCGCAGCGTGTCGAGGTCGCGATAGTCGCCGATGACGACATCGCTCACCACCTGCGCCGCGGAATCCTGAGGGGTGTCACTGAGGAGCTTGAACCTGATGCCGAGCGGGATGCCTGCTTCGTGTGTCATACGCGCGAGCTGGCCCCCGCCGACCATGCCGACTACCGGGAACGTCACGACACCAGGGTATCGGTCGCGCCACGGCGGCCGGATTCCGCGCCTCTTACCGGTCCTCTTACCAGCTTGTTTCCTTGTGTGTGAGTTCATGCACAGGCAGCGGGCGAGAGGGGTGGTTAGCATGGCTGAGTTGACGAAATCACTCGACTGACCGACCCGACTGGGGGACTGCACAACCATGGGACATGGTTCCTCAGGGCTGCGAAGGATCGTTCGCGAAGTCGCCAAGTTCGGTGCGGTGGGCGGAGCGGGGCTCCTCGTCAACCTCGTCGTGTTCAACGTCGTCCGGCATCTCACCGACCTTCCGGTGGTCCGGGCGAGCGTCGTGGCCACGGTGGTGTCGATCGTCTTCAACTACATAGGGTTCCGTTACTTCACGTACCGCGACCGCGACAAGAGCGGCCGTACGAAGGAACTGACCCTGTTCCTGCTGTTCAGCGTGGTCGGCCTGGTCATCGAGAACGGCATCCTGTACGCCGCGACCTACGGCTTCGGCTGGGACAGCCCCCTGCAGAGCAACATATTCAAGTTCGTCGGCATCGGCATCGCCACCCTCTTCCGCTTCTGGTCCTACCGCAGCTGGGTCTTCAAGGCCCTCCCGGTCCGCGAGGCCGTGGCGAGCGCGGAGTCCTTCCTGGAGGAGGCCGAGCAGGCGGTGACCAGGAAGCCTCCCCGGCCCCGGCAGCGGGCGCTCTGACCCGGCGCTGACGCCGGTCCGCTCTCGGTTCAGCCCGCGCGGCTCACCGCACCATCGGCTCGTCGTCGTCGAGCACCGCCGACTTCAGCGGGGTGCGGGAGAGGAACAGGCCGAAGACCGGGGGCTGGGCCTGGAGCATCTCCAGACGGCCGCCGTCGGCCTCCGCCAGGTCCCGGGCGACCGCGAGGCCGATGCCCGTGGAGTTGCGACCGCTGATCGTGCGCTCGAAGATCCGCGCGCCGAGGTCGGCGGGGACGCCGGGGCCCTCGTCGGTGACCTCGATGACGGCCTGGTTGCCGGTGACGCGGGTGCGCAGCGCGACCGTGCCGCCGCCGTGCATGAGGGAGTTCTCGATCAGCGCGGCCAGCACCTGGGCCACCGCGCCCGGCGTGCCGACGGCCGTGAGGTGGCGTTTGCCGGAGCTCACGATCGCCCGGCCGGCACTGCGGTACGCGGGCCGCCACTCCGCGAGCTGCTGCTGGATGACCTCGTCGAGGTCGAAGGTGACGGCGTTGCCGGCCCGGGGGTCACGGGAGTTGGTCAGCAGCCGCTCGACGACGTCCGTCAGCCGCTCCACCTGGGTCAGCGCGACGTTCGCCTCCTCCTTCACCGTGTCCGGGTCGTCGGTGAGGGTGATCTCCTCCAGGCGCATCGACAGGGCGGTCAGCGGTGTCCGCAGCTGGTGGGAGGCGTCGGCGGCCAGGCGCCGTTCCGCCGTCAGCATGCGGGCGATGCGCTCGGCCGAGGAGTCCAGCACATCGGCGACCCGGTCCAGCTCGGGGACGCCGTAGCGCTTGTGCCGGGGGCGCGGGTCGCCGGAGCCGAGGCGTTCCGCGGTCTCGGCGAGGTCGGTCAGGGGCGAGGCCAGCTTGTTGGCCTGGCGGATCGCGAGCAGCACCGCGGCGATCACCGCGAGCAGCGCCACCAGGCCGATGATCAGGAGGGTGCGGCCGACCTCCCGGGTCACCGAGGAGCGCGGCTCCTGCACGGTGACCGACTCGCCCTCCTCGCCCTTCTGCGTGGAGCTGATGACCTGACCGGACGGCTTGGCGCCGACCTCGATCGGCTTCTCACCGGGGACCCGGATCACGGCGTACCGTTCCTGGGCGACCTGAGCGCGCAGGATCTCCGCGGTCACGTCCTCATGGGCGAACAGCCGGCTGTCCACGATCCCGGTCAGCCGGATCGCCTCGGAGTCGACCCGCTCCTGGGCACTGTTGCTGATGGTGCGGGTCTCGACGATGACGAGGGAGACGCCGAAGACGGCGATCACCACGAGCACCACGGCGAGCGTGGACTGGATCAGTCGACGGCGCATGTCCTCTTACCTGCTAGACGGATACCCCCGACGGGCCCCGGGGTTCAGCTCTTCTCGAAGCGGAAGCCCACTCCTCGCACCGTCGCGATGTACCGCGGGTTGGCCGCGTCGTCGCCGAGCTTCTTGCGGAGCCAGGAGATGTGCATGTCGAGGGTCTTGGTCGACGACCACCAGGTCGTGTCCCAGACCTCGCGCATGAGCTGGTCCCGGGTCACCACCCGGCCGGCGTCCCGCACCAGAACCCGCAGCAGGTCGAACTCCTTCGCGGTGAGCTGGAGTTCCTCGTCGCCCATCCACGCCCGGTGCGACTCGACGTCGATCCGCACCCCGTGGGTGGCCGGCGGCTGCGCGGGCTCGGCCGCCCCGCGCCGCAGCAGGGCCCGGACCCGGGCGAGCAGTTCGGCGAGCCGGAAGGGCTTGGTCACGTAGTCGTCGGCGCCCGCGTCGAGACCGACGACGGTGTCCACCTCGTCGGCACGCGCGGTCAGGATGAGGATCGGTACGGCGTGGCCCTCGGCGCGCAGTCGGCGGGCCACCTCGAGGCCGTCCATGCCGGGCAGACCCAGGTCGAGGACGACCAGGTCGATGCCGCCCTGCATTCCGGCGTCGAGTGCGGTGGGGCCGTCCTCACGCACCTCGACCTCGTACCCTTCCCGGCGCAGGGCACGGGCCAGCGGCTCCGAAATGGACGCATCGTCCTCGGCGAGCAGTACACGGGTCATGAGCTGATGGTAGACCGCTCTTGACAGATGCTGGGGTGTGATCACAACCCGGGGGTTCTTACCTTTCGTGGATCTGGTGTGAACCTGTGACTGTGCGGTGCCGTTTGCGTAGAGACCTTAGAAACCGGGTGTACGGTTCCTCCGCCACCTGTGATTCACCTCTCAAGTCCTTCCATTTCAGTCAGTATCCTGTCGTATGGTGAATCAATGCCTGTCGCATCGTGGGGACCTTTGGCGCGCATCCGTCGCTGAAGGTCTCTTTTGTGTGCGGTAATCCCCACCAGCAAGGAACGACCATGGCGTCCAGCCTGACGAAGGACTCGGTGACTCCGGGCACCCCCGGTTCCGACAAGACCTTCTTCGGCCACCCCCGCGGACTGGCCACACTCTTCATGACCGAGATGTGGGAGAGGTTCTCCTACTACGGCATGAGGGCTCTGCTCCCGCTGTACCTCGTCGCCCCGGGCGGCCTGCACCTCAGCCCCGCGACCGCGACCGCGATCTACTCCGTGTACGTGTCGCTCGTGTACCTGCTCGCGATGCCGGGCGGCTGGTTCGGCGACCGCGTGTGGGGACCCCGCAAGACCGTCGCCGTCGCCGGTGCCGTGATCATGCTCGGTCACCTCACGCTGGCCCTGCCCTCCTCGGGCACCTTCTACGCCGGCCTCGGCCTGGTGGCGATCGGCTCCGGTCTGCTGAAGGCCAACATCTCCACGATGGTCGGCCACCTCTATGAGGGCCCGGACGACGCCCGCCGCGACGGCGGCTTCACGGTCTTCTACATGGGCATCAACCTCGGTGCCTTCGCCGCGCCGCTGGTCATCGGCACCATCGGCGAGAACGTCAGCTGGCACCTGGGCTTCGCGCTCGCCGCGGTCGGCATGGCCATCGGTCTGGCCCAGTTCCTGATCGGCAGCCGTCATCTGGCCGACCGCTCCAGCGTCGTCCCGACGCCGCTGTCCGACGCGGAGAAGTCCTCCACCCTGCGCAAGGCCGCGATCTGGGCCGGCATCGCCGTCGTCTTCTACGCGATCGTCGGCTTCTCCGGCCACTACACGCTGAACTGGATCCTGGTCCCGCTGACCCTGCTCGGTGTGATCATCCCGGTGATGGTCCTGGCCAACATCAAGCGCGACAAGGACCTGGACCGCACCGAGCAGAAGTCGATGTCCGCGTACATCTGGTTCTTCGTGGCCGCGGCCGTGTTCTGGATGATCTACGACCAGGGCGGCTCGACCCTGTCGATCTTCGCCGATTCCTCCGCCGAGAACAGCGTCCTCGGCTGGACGTTCCCGGTCTCCTGGTACCAGTCGGTCAACCCCGTCCTCATCATGGCGCTGGCCCCGGTCTTCGCCTGGTTCTGGCTGGCGCTGAACCGGCGGGGCAAGGAGCCGAGCACCGCCGTGAAGTTCGCCTCGGGTCTGGTGCTCGTCGGTGCGTCCTTCTTCCTGTTCCTCGCGCCGCTGGCCATCGCGGACGGTGGCCACAAGGCCGCCGCGATGTGGCTGGTCGCGATCTACTTCGTGCAGACCGTGGGCGAGCTGCTGCTGTCCCCGGTGGGTCTCTCGGTGACCACGAAGATGGCTCCCTCGAAGTACGCCTCGCAGATGATGGGCGTCTGGTTCCTCGCAGTGACCGCGGGTGACGCGACGACCGGGTTGCTGTCCATCGCCGGGGTCGACCTCAACAAGACGGGAGTGGTGGCTCTGGAGGCCACGCTCGCCGTGCTCGCCGGTGTCGCGGTGTGGATGTACCGCAACCGGGTCAAGGAGCTCATGGGCAGCGTGCGCTGAAACCGACGGGGCGTCGAGACCCCGCTGGGTCTGACAGGAGCACGAGGCCCGCGCGGGCGGCGAGTTCGGCGCCGGTGACCCGGTCCATGTCGTTGAACTCCACGCGCTCGGGGTGCCGCAGGAGGATCATGA
>NZ_JBEXGM010000052.1:0-32519 GCF_040607335.1 Streptomyces sp. NPDC005303
GCGGGCCTGTGCCCGGCCTTCCGCGCCGTACGCCTCGACGTGTTGGGTGCGGTCGCGGCGGAGTGAGTCGGGCAGGAGCCCAGCCGCTCGCGGGCCGGTGCTGGGTCGGCGGGGGGCGCGTCGGCGTCGAAACGTCGCATGTACGGGAACCTCGCGGGCCTGTGCCCGGCCTGCCGCGCCGCACGCCTCGACGTGTTGGGTGCGGTCGCGGCGGAGTGAGTCGGGCAGGAGCCCAGCCGCCCAGTCGCCCAGCCGTTCGCTGGGCCGGCGCGTGGGCCGCGAGCGGGCCGGAGGGGCACGCCGGTGTCGGGACGACGGAACACGCAAAGGCCCGGCGGCCTGCGCGCGATCGTCGTCCCGACACCGGCCGAACGCGCAAGCGCTCCGCAGGCCACAAGGGGCAGAGAGGGGAGTCGTCACCGCCCGGTCAGCCGGCAACGGCCGACCGGGCGGGAGCGTGTTCGGGCCTGAGGCTTTCGGCCCGCACCTCGGTGAACCTGAACGCGGTCTTGTCGAGGACGGTTCGCCGCTGTGGACGCGAGGCGGAGGGGGTCGGCAGGGTGAACCACACGACCTTCCCCGACTCGCCCTCCGGCCGTACGCCCCAGCTCTCGCTGACGGCGGCGACCATCGCGAGCCCCCGCCCGCATGTGGCGAGCGGCTCGGTGTCCTTGATGTCGGCCACGACCGGCAGACGCGGGTCGTGGTCGTGCACCGAGACCATGAGCCGGTCGAGCACCAGCTCGATCTTCACGGTGCACGTCTTGTCGGGCTGCGCATGGCGGTGGACGTTGGTCAACAGCTCCGTCACACCGAGCACGGCCCGGTCTATGAGGGGATCCAGATGCCAGTAGCGCAATTGCGCAGAAAGGATTCTGCGGACCTGGCCGATCCGCGACGGCAGAGCCTGAAGCTCCACCGTGCAATGCCTGCTTGGGTGACTGATCACGGCTGCGACTCCCCGACGTGAGGTCCGGAAGAACACGGAGTTCGGATCGAGCAGGTGCCTGCGTGGAACGGCCGCCTGCTGTCGTGCCCGGCGGGCTGGTGTGCAGCGTGATCGCCGGTAAACCCAGAGTGATGTGAGACCAGCGTGACGCAGGAGGTGCGGTACCGCAACTCGCGGTGACTCAGTCGCTACGCCCCGCAGCCCTGCGTACGGCCTCGATGAACCGGCGTGCCGCAGGCGGCCCCGGCTCGCCCGGAGCGGGATCGTGCTCGCCCAGGGTGAGCAGATACCGATTGCCGTTGAGGTCGGCGAGAGCCCGGTCGTCCGCGGCGAACCAGGGTTTGGAGGCGCGCACCGCCTGTACCGGCGCGCTGTCGATCTCGCTGCCGTAACTGGTGAGCAGTTCCAGTCTGCCGTCATTGATGCGGACCTGTCCGGCCCGGGTGAGCGAGCGCAACCTCTTCCCGATCCGCACGCCCGTAGCCGTGAACTCCGGCTCCGCCATGCCGCCCCGCCCCCTTGTGCGCGTCGGTGTGCCGGCCCCTGCTCCCGCGTGGGCCGAGAGCCGGCTTCTGTCGTGATCCAGTGTGCGCGCCCCCGTCCGAGACATCTGTCCCGCCCGGTGCAGTCTGCCCGCCACGGGCGTCCAGCACCAGTACGCATGACATCTCACCGGGGGCGCCCGAAGCACTCCTCCGAATGCGCCCCCGCTGCCGCGCGCCGCCCTGACCCCAGAGTGTCTTTGAGGCTCTCAAAGGTGTGTTTATGCAGGTGAGAAGCGTGCGGGAGGTGTCTATGATCGAGACATCGGCCGCGCGACGCGCCGTCGGCGCGAAGTGTTAGGAGCACCGCCGTGAGCACCCCTCAGCAGATCCGGACCGGCGACACCCTCGATGTCGACCGCAGTGACACCGCCTATCGCGGCTGGCTGAAAGAAGCCGTCCGCAAGGTCCAGGCCGACGCCAACCGTTCGGCCGACACCCACCTCCTGCGCTTCCCGCTCCCGGAGAAGTGGGGCATCGACCTGTACCTCAAGGACGAGTCGACCCACCCGACCGGCAGTCTCAAGCACCGGCTCGCCCGCTCGCTCTTCCTCTACGGCCTGTGCAATGGCTGGATCCGGCCGGGCCGCCCGGTGATCGAGGCGTCCAGCGGTTCCACGGCCGTGTCCGAGGCGTACTTCGCGAAGCTGATCGGCGTGCCCTTCATCGCGGTCATGCCGCGCACGACGAGCGCCGAGAAGATCCGCCTCATCGAGTTCCACGGCGGCCGGTGCCACTTCGTGGACGACCCGCGCACGATGTACGAGGAGTCCGCCCGCCTCGCGGTGGAGACGGGCGGCCACTACATGGACCAGTTCACCTACGCGGAACGGGCCACGGACTGGCGTGGCAACAACAACATCGCCGAATCCATCTTCCGCCAACTGGAGTTGGAGCGTTTCCCGGAGCCCGCGTGGATCGTCGCCACGGCCGGCACCGGCGGCACCTCGGCGACCCTCGCCCGGTACGTGCACTACATGCAGCACGACACCCGCATCTGTGTCGCCGATCCCGAGAACTCCTGCTTCTTCGAGGGCTGGAGCACCGGCGATCCGGACGTCACGTGCGACTGCGGCTCGCGCATCGAGGGCATCGGCCGGCCCCGTATGGAGCCGAGTTTCGTGCCCGGGGCGATCGACCGCATGATGAAGGTCCCGGACGCGGCCAGTGTCGCCGCCGTGCGCGCCCTGGAGCGGACCATCGGCCGCCGGGCGGGCGGCTCGACCGGGACCGGACTGTGGAGCGCGCTGAAGATCATCGCCGAGATGGTGGCCGAGGGGCGCCGGGGGAGCGTCGTCACCCTCCTGTGTGACCCTGGCGACCGGTACCTGGACAAGTACTACTCGGACGCGTGGCTGGCCGAACAGGGCCTGGACATCGAGCCGTACACGGCCGCGATCGCCGCACTGCTGAAGACGGGCGTCTGGCCGGCCCAGGTCGCTCCCGGCAGCCCCTAGCCGATGAGGGTCAGCTTCGGGCGGACCAGCCAGAACTTCTCCGGCCGCTCGGGCCGGAGGTGACCGAGGGCCCCTGTGCCGGGCAGCGGCGGGCAGCTCGGGGCACGAAAGGGCCCCTCGCCCGCGGTCCGCTCGGCGGCCCCGGCTAGGCCCCCTGCGCCGCGAGCCGTCGGTCCAGCGTACGGACCGCGTCGCGGAAGGCGTGCCCCAGCCCGGCGCGCCCGAGCTTCGCGACCATGCGGAACGCCGCCGTGCCGTCCACGGCGAACGTCCAGCGCACATGGGTGCCCGTCCCGGCCGGAGTGAGCCGCCACTCCTCGGCGATCGCACGGGCACCGGGCGCGTTGGCCACGTCGACGCGGTAGGCGTACGTCTCGGGGTTCTTCGCCGCGATGATCGTCTCCTGGAAGCGCCCGCCGCCCTTGAGGTGGATCTCCCGGGTCGAGCCGTCCCCGGTCGAGCGGGCCAGCGTCACCGCGGAGAACCATTCCTCCCAGCCCGGTACGTCCGCGGCGAGCGCCCGGTAGACCGCCTCCGGCGGAGCCGACATCTCCTGCACGAACACCAGCCGTACGGGCGCGGTCGCGATGAAGTCGAGCCCCACCTCGCGCAGTTGGTGAGCCATGGACACCCCCCAGGTGTGATCGGGAGGAGCCACCCTAGTTGACGCTCAGTCAGATGTCTGTACCGTCAACGGACTCGCCCGCCACGACCAGCCGCCGCAGATGCTCCGAGACCTCCGCGCGCGCCGAGGTCGGCAGCCCGGCGTCCGTCACCAGGGTGTCGACCTGTTCCAGCGAGGCGAACGAACTCAGGCCCACCGTGCCCCACTTGGTGTGGTCGGCGACCACCACGACCCGCCGGGCCGACTGCACGAGCCGCCGGTTCGTCTCCGCCTCCGCGAGGTTCGGCGTCGACAGGCCGGCCTCGACCGATATGCCGTGCACACCGAGGAAGAGCACGTCGAAGTGGAGCGCCCCGATCGCCTGGTCGGCCACCGGCCCCACCAGCGAGTCGGAGGGGGTGCGCACACCGCCGGTCAGCACCACGGTCGCCGCGCCCTGACGCGGGCCCGTGGAGCGCTGCGCCGCGTGGAACACGTCGGCGACCCGCACCGAGTTGGTGACGACGGTCAGATCCGGCACGTCGAGCAGATGGTGGGCCAGCGCGTATGTCGTCGTACCGCCCGACAGCGCGATCGCGGTGCCCGGGGCGACCAGTTCCGCCGCGGACCGCGCGATGTCCTCCTTGGCGGTCAGCTCCAGACCCGACTTCGCCTCGAAGCCCGGCTCATGAGTGCTCGCCTCGACCACCGGGACCGCGCCGCCGTGCACCTTCTCCAGCACACCCTGACGGGCCAGCGCGTCCAGATCGCGCCGCACGGTCATGTCCGACACGCCGAGCTTGCGGGTCAGCTCGTTGACGCGCACCCCGCCTCGGCGCCGGACCTCGTCCAGGATCAGGGCACGCCGCTGCTCCGCGAGGAGGTTCTGATTCTCACTCACGTACGCTCCGGTCCTTTCGCCTGGGGCCGTCCGACACACCCTGCGCACCCACTCCCACAAGCACATTTTGCCCGTCCCCGGTGCGCGGGACGTCCCATACTCGCACGGCCCCCCACCGGGAGCGCCACCGACCACTCCGTCGCGCTCATGCCGCCGGGGTGACAGCCGTACTTCGGGGCGGTCACCCGGATCGGGGAGATTGCGTGACGAGTAGTGTGCGCGACGCGCCGAGCGGAGATCCTTGTGCCCGCACGGACAGATGCCGACGGCGCGTCACGGGGGAAGTGCGAAATGGTGGAACGTGTCCCGATCAAGGGCGCGGACGGCTCTGCCGCCCGGCCCGGAGAAACCGGCACCGCCCTGGAACTCCTGGTCCACGGAGTGGGCGGCACCACGCCGGAGAAGATGCTCGACGATCCGCGCACGGTGCGGATCACCGGCGACGACATCGCGGCCGTCTTCCGGCGCGCCGACGACGTCGACGCCGAGAAGCGACAGCGCGACGGCCGCACCGGCCCGGTGCCCGAGGCGTACGTCTGGTGCAACCTCACCTCCGGCAACGGCACCCGCGCCCTGTGGCTGCTGTTACTGCCGTTCATGGTGGTCAACCTCGCCCACTGGATGCGCCCCACCGCACGCGACCGCACACGGACGGTGCGCCTCTACGGCCTCCTGGTACGGCTCACGGGTCTGACCCTGACCGTTCTGCTGGTCGCGGCCGCCTGCGAGGTCGCCCTGGACCTCGCGGCCTGGCAGTGCGCGGGCACACGCGCGTGCGCCGAGTCGCACTCCTGGCTGGGCTTCCTGTCACCCGACGTGTCGGACGACGGCTGGTGGAGCAGGCCCGGCCGCCGCCTCGCCCTCGCGGCCCTGGTCCCGGCGGCGCTCACCTGCCTGCTCTGGTACCTGTCCCACCGCACCTGGAGCGCCTACGAGTCCCAGCAGCCCATGTCACGCGCTGGGGAGCCGGAGGAGGACAACGGCCGCACCGCGCTCGGCCGACCCGGGTTCTGGTACGGCCGCCGCCTGGTCGCCCGCCTGCGGGCCGCGCACACCGCCGCGGGCCTGCTGACCATCGCCGCGGCGGTCAGCTCGACAGCGGCCCGCTTCGACCGCGAACCGGGCGGCCCCGCCCTCCTCGACACGCTCGGCCGACTCCTGGAGGCCGGTCTCGTCACCGCCGGGGTCGCCGTCGTCTGGGTGGTGTGCCGCCGCGGCCGCAGCGAGAAGTACCTCGACCGGCAGCTCGACAAGCATCTCGTACGACGTCTGCCGCTCGCCGGGCTCGCCCTGCTCGCCGTCGCCGCGGTGTACGCCGGGTGGGAGCGGCCGGGATGGCAGTCGTACGGCCGGTTGTCGGGGGACGCCACCTTCGGCGGCATCGCCTTGGTGCAGGGCCTTCTGGTCGTCGCCCTGGCCGTGGTCGCCCACCTGCTGTACCGCACCCATCCCGACCCGCGCGCGGCGCTGCGTGGCCTGGCCGGACCGGCCGTGGCGACGCTGGCCTGCGCCCTGGGCGGGGTGATGTCCGGCGGCGTGTCGCAGCGCGTGGCGGACTGGCTGGACGGCACCGGCGCCACGATCCTCGGCCCGCCGGTCCTGCTGACCTGGCAGGCGTCCGTGATCCCACTGGTACTTCTCGTGCTGCTGGTGCACTTCGCCTGGCTCGGTCGGCGCACCTGGCGCTCCGTCCGGGCCCAACTGGGCACGGTCGAGAGCGAGTACCCCGCGGAACCCAAGGACGCGGCACGCACCCGCCGCATCGCCCGCACCCGCGCGATGGCGGCGCTGACGGACCGGGGGCCCCGCCTGCTCGGCGTGACGTCGGCCAGCACCCTGCTCCTCGGAGCCGGAGCCCTCGTCGGCGCCCTGACCTCCCGCAAGACACCGGCGAAGGCCACCGAGGGGGCGTACGTCTTCGTCCAGGGCGCCGCCGACACCGCGCAGGCACTCGGCTCCTGGCTGATCGGCCTCGGCTTCATCCTGTTCGTCACCTGGGGCCGCCGCGCCTACAAGGACCCCTCCGCGCGCCGGACCATCGGCATCCTGTGGGACGTGGGCACCTTCTGGCCGCGCGCCGCCCACCCCTTCGCCCCGCCCTGCTACGCCGAGCGTGCGGTACCGGACCTGACCTGGCGGATCGCGACCTGGACCCGGGCCACGGGCGGCCGGCTGGTCATCTCCGGCCACTCCCAGGGCAGCGTGCTCGCGGCCGCCGCGGCCTGGCAGCTGGAACCGTCGGTCCGGGCGCGGGTCGCCCTGCTGACCTACGGTTCCCCGCTGGAGCGCCTCTACGGCCGCTGGTTCCCGGCCCACTTCGGCCCGGCCGCGCTCACCGCCCTGCATCACGACGTGGACTGCTGGCGCAACCTGTACCGGCTCACCGACCCCATCGGCGGCCCGGTCCGGCTGCCCGGCGACTGCGGCCCCGAGGTGGACCGGGAGCCCCTCAAGGACCCGCTCGCCTATGGCCGCACCGAACTGCACCCGCTGCCCGCGCCGATCCTCGGTCACTCCGACTACCAAGCCGACCCGGTCTTCGCCGAGGAGCGGGCGAGACTGCTGGGCCGACTCCAGCCGGACGTGCCGGGCCCGCGGACTCAGGACGACTCGGGCAGGTCCTCGGCGTAGAGCAGGGTCAGATCGTCCGTGGTCGGGTCGTCCACCTGGGCGACCCGGCTCGCGTGCCGTTCCACCATCGCCTCGAAGGTCTGGCGCGCGGTACGGCCGTTGCCGAAGGCGGGTCCCTTGGGCAGCACGGTGAAGTACTTCCGCAGGGCCTCCGCGGTGCCCGGCGCCAGCCGGTACTCGTGCTCCTCGGCCTGCTGTTCCACGATGCTGAGGAGTTCATCGGGGTTGTAGTCGCTGAAGGTGATGGTCCGTGAGAAACGGGAGGCCACACCCGGGTTGATCGACAGGAACCGCTCCATCTCGGCGGTGTAGCCCGCGACGATCACCACCACCGCGTCCCGGTGGTCCTCCATCAGCTTCACCAGCGTGTCGATGGCCTCCTTGCCGAAGTCCCGGCCCGAGTCCTCCGGCGACAGCGCGTACGCCTCGTCGATGAACAGCACTCCGCCGCGCGCCCTGTCGAAGGCCTCCTGGGTCCGGATCGCCGTGGAACCGATGTGCTCGCCGACCAGGTCGACACGGGAGACCTCGACGAGATGCCCCTTCTCCAGCACACCGAGGGAGGCGAGGATCTCGCCGTAGAGCCGGGCGACCGTCGTCTTGCCGGTGCCGGGGGAGCCGGTGAAGACCAGATGGCGCTTGACGGAGGCCGCCTTGAGGCCCGCCTGCTGGCGTCGCCTGCCCACCTCGATCATGTCCGTGAGGGCCCGCACCTCGCGCTTGACGCTCTCCAGGCCCACCAGGGCGTCGAGTTCACCGAGGACGTCCTTCGAGGTCCGCGAGAGCTTGTCCGGCTCGGCGGGGAAGACCGCCGGCTCCTGCTCGGTGACGCGCTGTCCGGGGATCGTCCCCGGCAGAGCGGGGGAGCGGGCCTCCGTCTGCACGGCCGGCTCCCGGGCCGCCGGCGGGGTCAGACCGCCGCTCTCGTCGCTTGTGCAGTCCTCGACGACGGGGCCCGCCCCGGCGGCCGCGTCCGGGGCGTCCGCGAACTCGTAGCCCCCGCGTGCGCAGCGCTCCGTGCGGCACTTCCTGAGCGTAGAACGGCTTCCGTCTATGACATGGAAGCCGTACCCACCGCTGCCCGTCACCCGGCAGTTCAGGAAGCTGCCACGGCCGCCCGCCGACACATAGAAGCCCGCCTCCGCGGGGGAGTCGACCGTGCAGCGCTCGATCGTCGGGTCGGCGCCCTTGGTGACGATCACGCCGGTCTGGGTGCCGTCCACGGTGCAGTTGTTGAGAGTGCCGCCGCTGCCGTGGTCACGGAACCAGGCACCGGTCGCCGCGTCCCGGATCCTGCAGTCGTCCAGCTGCGCGGTGGCACCGTCGCTCACGGACACGGCGGTGTTGCGTACCTGCGAGATGTCGCTGTCGACGACGTCCGCGCGGGAGCCGCGGTCCAGGACGAACAGCGCGTCCGGTACGTCGTGCACCCGGCAGGAGTCGAGGACGGCGGTGGCGCCGTCGCTCACCCAGACGGCCGGGTAGTCGCCCGTGCTGTCGAAGATCTCGCACTGGTTGGCGTCCACGCGCGTGCCCGGATCCCACACCGACAGGCCGTTGCGTCCGAACTGCCGGACCGTCGTGCGGGTCAGGGTGAGCACCGAGCGGGAGCGCAGGTCGACCGCGTTCTCCGGGATGTCGTGGATACGGCAGTCGGCCAGGGTCAGCACCGCGTCGGTGTCGAGGGTGACGCCGTCGCCGGTGGTGCGGTGCACATCGCAGTCGGTGAGGTGCGCGGTGGCCCGGCCGGTGATCTGGACGCCGCTGCCGCGGACCTCGTAGACCTCGCAACCCACCGCCTCCAGCGCGGAGTTCTCGCCGGTGGCCGCAAGGCCCGCACCCGAGGTGTGGTGGATCCGGCAGCGCTCCAGACGGGGGTGGGCGCCGCCGCGCACCGCGACGCCGGACTGGCCGGCCGCCACGATCTCGCACTCCTCGAACACCCCGCCCGCGCCGTCCAGTACGGCGATGCCGATGCCGGCCGGGTTGTCGACGGTGCAGCGCCGCACGGTCGGCCGCGCGCCGCCGCGCACCTCTATGCCGGCGGCGGAGCGGGTGACGACCCGGATGTCGGCGAGCTCCGGTGTGCCCTCCTCGACGAGCAGGGCGGGCGCGGCCGCGTCCTGGCCCTCCACGTGCAGATCCTGCACCACGGCGGAGGCACGCACGGTCAGCGGCACCCCGTCGACGGGCGCGATCCGCACGGAACCGGGCGATCCCTCGGGACCGCGCAGGGTCACCGCCCGCTGCACGACGAGGTTCTCCCGGTAGGTGCCGGGCGCGACCGTGAGGACGTCGCCGTCCGCCGCGGCCTCCAGGGCGGCGGCGAGCGACGCGTACTCACCCGTGCGGCGCCGCCACCGCGATGTACCGGTGTGCGTCACCTGGACCGTGCCCTGTGCCATGGCGTTGTCGTGCCCCCACCTCGTAGTACGCGGGTTTGTGCTGCCGAGGAACGTCGGCCGGTCCACCGTAGCGTGCGCGCGGGTGGTGGGTTGACCAGAGCCGTGAGGCCGTCAGCTGCCGGTGCCGGTCCGGCCCCAGTCCGGGCCCGCGCGGTCCCAGGCCTGGTCCCAACGGGCGTACCTGCGACGGACCATGCGCCAGACGGCGAGCCGCCTGCCGCCCTCGATCAGGCCCGCGGTCAGCAGTGCCGCGCCGGTGCCCGCGAGAACGGCATGGGTGGTGGCGGTGGCGGAGTCCAGCGGCCGGGCAGCCGTACGGCCGTGGAGGTCGGTCCACACGCCGAAGTGGTCGCCGCGGTGCGGGCTCTGGAGGCCTGCCATCACGGTGCCCCGGTGCGTGGTGCCGTCCGGCGCGGTCCAGTCGGCCATCACCCGGGTGTGCAGATCCCGCCCCGAGGCGGCCTCCGGGTCGGCGTCCAGTGGTGAGCGGTCCAGTTCGCGGATCACGGTCGCCGTCACCAGACGGCGGGATTCGTGCTGCTCGCGAACTGCCCGCTGCAGCGCGTCCTGGGCCGCGTTCCCGGTGACGGACCCGAGGACCGGTCCGACGACCAGGATCAGCAGCAGGGCCAGGAGGCCGACCCAGGCCTCGGCCAGGTCGGTCGCGCGGCGCAGCGGGTTGCGCCGCCAACGCCAGAGTCCGCTGATCGCTCGCACCGTCCGCACCCCCTTCCCGCTCCGTGATAACCCCCGACGGAGTCGTTCACGCGCGGGACCGGCCGAAGAGAGAGCGAAATCACCTGCGGCCGGGTCCTCTCATGAACTCCTCATGAAAGCCCCAACGCGCAGGCCCCCGCGCCGGGTTCCCGGCGGAAGGGCCCGGGTGGATCTTTGGCGGAACTCCGTCCGCCGCGACCACGTCGGCCCCGCGCTCGCTCCTCATTCGAGGATCGTGACCGGGTCACCGACCCGGATCGTGCCCCGGTCCCGGGGCACGAGATTCTGTCCGAAGACGAGCTTGCCTCCGAAGCGGCGGTGTCGGCCCAGGCTGTGCAAAGGCTCCTTGCCGCGGACGGCGTGGTCCTGGTCGGTGGTGGTCACCACGCACCGTCCGCACATCTTGGCCACCCGGAAGGTGACGTCCCCGATGGCGATGAGCGACCAGTCGTCCTCGGCCCAGGCGTCGGTGCCGCCCACGACCACGTTCGGCCGGAAACGGTTCATGGGCAAAGGGCCCTCTGCCGCGTGTCGGCCTTCGGAGATCAGGGAGTTGAGGGCGTCGAGGGAGGCCGCGGAGGTGAGCAGCAGCGGATAGCCGTCGGCGAAGGTGACGGTCTCGCCCGGCAGCGCGTACTCGGGTTCGACGGGGCGGCGGGTGGCGGGGTCGTCCATGTGGACCAGGCGGGTCCGGGCGCCGAGGTACTCGCTGCACCACGCGTGTGCGGCCGGGTCGGCGGCGGGCACTCCTTCGACCTTGTCCCCGAAGAGATCCAGCGTGACGGTCTCGCCCGGCTCGGGGACCGGCACGGTCAGCGCATCCATGCCGGGCGCGGACAGAACCACGCCGCCGCCGGGCATCAGCTCGGCGACGGCCAGCGCGAGGCGTGGCTGCTGTCGTTGGGTGACGACCTTTCCGCCCTCGTCGACCAGGGCCCAGCGCCGGTCTCCGGCCAGCCCCCAGGGCTCGACCTCGGCCTCCCGGAGTCCCAGACTCCGCAACGCCTTGACCGGATGGACGTGAATCGACAGCAGCTGCGCATTCCCCATGCGGCCATCGTGCCAGGTGGCACCGACAGCCGGGGAGGGCAATCAGTAACCGCGGTACTGCTGGTTGTTGTACGGGTCCTGGTAGGGAGCCGCCGGAGCGGGCCGGGGAGCCGCGGGGCGCATCGCCTCGTAGCCCGTGCCCATACCGGGGCCGGCCGGACGCGGCTGCTGCTGCGGCCCGGGATAACCGCGGGGCGCGGCAGCCTGCTGCGGGATGTACGTCCCGGGCGCCTGCTGCAGCGGAGAGGGCTGCTGCGCCTGCGGGTAGCCGTAGGAGGAGTAGGAGGGACCTGCGGGGAGAGCCGGCAGCGCGGACGGCAGCGCGGGCAGGTGGCTGGCCGGGACGTCGTACGCGGCCGGGACCCGGATCGGGGCGATCTGCGGGGTGCCCCGCTCGGCCACGAGTGAGTCGTAGATCGGAGTGTCCGGGAAGGAGGCGGAGTAGTAGCCGCCGCCATAAGTGGAGCGGGGGGAGGTCATGGCACATAAGTTAAGCCCACGATGTGCTGGTTGGGGAGACCGATAAGAGGGTTGTTTTCAGTGTCGGCAGTGACGCGGGATCCCCAATGCGAGCGAACTCGGCAAAAAAGGACGCCAATCCAGGTCCCATCCCTGTAAAGGCCGAGTTCCGAGCGGGTTACCGGCGGTTGGCCGGCGATCTTCCCGGGTGCGGGAGGGGAGTTCGCCGTCCCGGGGGAATAGGTTGTGCGGGGAGAACTCCCGGGACCGCCGGGCACGTCCTGGCCTGCCGACACCTGATGGGGGCGGACATGTCAATGTCGAAAGGGTCGAACGCGCCGGTGCCCACGACGGCACTGCGCGTCGAACTGAGCTGGCGCTCCGGGCCGGGAGTCCCGGTCGCGGATGCCTCGGCCCTCCTGCTCGTCGGCGGGAAGGTCCGTTCCGACGCCGACTTCGTCTTCTACAACCAGCCGCAGCACTCCTCCGGAGCCGTCCGCCACGAGGGCAAACGGACCGACGGCGGCCGCGTGACCGACACGCTGCTCGTCGATCTCGCGCGCGTGGAGCCCTCGGTGGAGACAGTCGTGCTCGCCGCTTCGGCGGACGGCGGGACCTTCGCCGGCATTCCGGATCTTTACATCGAGGTGCGCGATGCGGCGCTTGGAACCGTGGCGGCGCGGTTCGACAGTACGGGCGCGACCGTAGAAACCGCTTTCGTGCTCGGGGAGTTCTATCGTCGGCAGGGCGCTTGGAAATTCCGCGCCGTCGGACAGGGCTACGACAGCGGACTGGAAGGTCTGGCAACGGACTTCGGCATCACCGTGGACGAACCCCAGCAGGCGGCACCGGTGGCATCACCACCCACCCCTTCTTCACCACCCGTCCGGCTTTCCAAGGTCACGCTGACCAAGGCGGCTCCTTCCGTCTCCCTCACCAAACAGGGCGGCACCTCGGGAGCGATGCGAGTGAACCTCAACTGGCAGGTGCGTAAACAGTTCTCGGGCTGGGGCAGCAAGCGCGGCCGCGCGGTGGCCATGCACGCCGACCTCGACCTCGACCTTTGCGCCCTGTACGAACTCGCCGACGGCCGCAAGGGAGTCGTGCAGGCACTGGGCAACGCCTATGGCGCCCTGCATCAGCCGCCGTACATCCACCTCGACGGCGACGACCGCACCGGTGCCGTCGCGAGCGGCGAGAACCTCACCGTGAACCTCGACCACAAGCGGGACTTCCGGCGCATCCTCGTCTTCGTGACCATCTACGAGGGCGCGCGTTCCTTCGCCGAACTGCACGCCACGGTCACCCTCCAGCCGCAGTACGGCGCCCCGATCGACTTCTCGCTCGACGAGTGCACGGTGCCCTCGACGGTGTGCGCGCTGGCCCTGATCACCAACACCGGCGACGACCTGGTCGTCCAGCGCGAGGCGCGCTATCTGGTGCCCGACCGCGGGGTGAGCCCGCAGCGGACGGTGGACCACGTCTACGGCTGGGGCATGAACTGGACACCGGGCCGCAAGTGAGGCCTCACCGCTCCTCGCCGACGACGGCGTCCGGGCGCGCGTAGGTGCGGCCCTTCCACGCCGCGCCGCGCCCCCGGTAGTGCTGCACAGCGGAGTCGACCGTCATCAGGAGGTAGAGGAACGCGGTGAACGGCAGCAGGGGAGCGAGCCACAGCGGCTGCCGGTAATAGCGGAGCATCGGGACGTACGTGCCCGTCATGACCAGCCACGCCAGAGCACCGAGGACCAGAGTCGTCGTATCCCCCGTCACCGGACCCGCGACCACGGCGACCGGCGGCACCAGGTAGACCAGCGCGAGCCCGACGACCGTTCCGAGCAGTACCAGCGGGTTGTGGCGGAGCTGGGCGTACGCGCTGCGCGACACCATCCGCCACAGGTCGTGCAGCCGGGGGTAGGGGCGCACGCTGTCCACCCGTTCGGCGAGGCCCAGCCAGATGTGGCCACCTACGCCCTTGACGGCCCGTGCGAGGGCCACGTCGTCGATCACGGCATGCCGGATGGCGTCCGGGATCCGCGCCCGATCGGCGGTCTCGGCCCGCAGCAGGACACAGCCGCCCGCCGCGGCGGCTGTCCGCGCACCCCGCTTGCCGATCCGCCGGAACGGATACAGCTGCGCGAAGAAGTAGACGAATGCCGGCACCACGAGCCGCTCCCACAGGCTCTCCACCCGCAGCCGGGCCATCTGCGAGACGACGTCGAAGCCCCCGGCGTACGCGGCGGCGACCAGCCGTCGCAGGCTGTCCGGCTCGTGGGCGATGTCGGCGTCGGTCAGCAGCAGGTACTCGGGGCCACGCGCGCGTGCCAGGCCGATGCCGTGGCGTACGGCCCACAGCTTGCCGGTCCATCCCGCCGGCGGCTCACCCGGTGAGGACACGGTCAGCGGCAGTCCGCCGTGCCGGCCCGCCAGTTCGCGTGCCAGCTTCCCGGTGCCGTCTGTGCTGCCGTCGTCGACGAGGAAGACCTCCGCACGCCCCGGATAGTCCTGGGCCAAGAGCGAGGGAAGGCTCGCGGGCAGTACCTCGGCCTCGTCGCGAGCCGGCACCACCACGGCCACGAACGGCCAGGCCGCCGGATCCCGCTCCGGCGGGATTCTCACATCCGTGCGCCAGAAGAATCCCTGGCAGAGCAGCAGCCACAGCCAGGCGGCGAGGGATACGGCGGCGGTCCACGCGATGGCGCTCACGCGCGCAGTCTGCCCCACGGAACCGGCCCCCAAGGGCTCATCGTCTATCGTGGCCGGGTGAAGATCGCGCTCTTGGACTCCGGAATCGGTCTGCTGGCGGCCACCGCCGCGGTACGGCGACTGCGCCCCGACGCCGATCTCGTGCTCTCCCTCGACCCCGACGGCATGCCGTGGGGTCCCCGGACCCCGGACGACATCATCGGGCGCGCGCTCACCCTCGCCGAGGCCGCCGCCGCCCACGGTCCCGAGGCCCTGATCATCGGCTGCAACACCGCCACCGTGCACGCACTGACCGCCCTGCGCGCCCGTCTGGAGCCGGATCTGCCGGTCATCGGCACCGTCCCCGCGATCAAGCCCGCGGCGGCCGCCGACGGCCCCTTCGCCATCTGGGCGACCCCCGCCACCACCGGCAGCCCGTACCAGCGCGGTCTCCTCGCCGAGTTCGCCGACGGAGTGCCGGCCACCGAGGTGCCCTGCCACGGCCTCGCGGAGGCGGTGGAGCACGCCGACGAGGCCGCCATCGACGCCGCCGTCACCGCGGCGGCCGCCCTGACCCCCGAGGACGTGACGACCGTCGTCCTGGGCTGCACCCACTACGAACTGGTCGCCGAGCGCATCCGCGCCGCCGTACAGCGCCCCGGACGTCCGCCGCTCGTCCTGCACGGATCCGCCGGAGCGGTCGCCGCCCAGGCGCTGCGCCGGATCGGCGCGCAGCCCGCGCCCGAGGCCGCGGCCACCGGCAGCCTCACGGTGCTGCTCAGCGGACGCGAGGGCGCCGCCCTGCCCGCGCCCGCCCTGGCCTATGCCGAGGGCCGGCTCCTGCGGACGGCCACGCCCGCCCGCTGACCGCCGGGCGCGGCCGGAAACCCCCGCCCGGAGGAGCAGTCACTCTGCGCGACGAGGTAGCCGCGCGGCGAAACATGAGTAATCTCGTTGACATGAGGGACCACCCCCACGGCGAGCAGACCTCGCATCACGCCGACGTCTGGACCGGCCGCGCCTCCAACAGGATCCAGTGGCTGCTGGCGCTCGGTGGCGCCGCGATCGTGGCGCTCGGCATCGAGCTCGCCGTCGACTCGGCCTGGACCTCCGGCGTGGCCCCGCTGGTCATGTCCGTGGTCGGCTGCATCGCGGCCGGACTGCTGGTCCTCTTCCTCACGCTCGCATTCGTCCATGTCGCTCTCAGGGTCGACATGGACTCCCTGGAGGTGCGCTGCGGCCACATCGGCGTGCCGCGCCGCCGGATTCCGCTCGACCATGTCGCCGGAGCCGAGTTCGTCCCGCACGTCACGCCTCGGCACTGGGGCGGCTGGGGCTACCGCTGGCGCCCCGATAAGGGGACCGCCGTCGTCGTACGCCGCGGTGAGGGCGTGGTCCTCCAACTGTGGGACGGCCACACGTTCACCGTCACCGTGGACGACGCGGAGGCCGCCGTACGCATCATCCGTGACCGGCTGCGGCCCAGGGCAGCGGGTCCGCGACGCTGAGACCGGGCCGACCGGTCACTCGGGGGCCGGTGCCTCGGTGAGCGGGTGGGCCGTCGTCAGGCCCGCCAGGAACCCCGCGCCCACCGACACCATCGTGAAGCTCAGCGCGTTGCCGACCGCGGCGATCGCCGCCAGCGACGTCAGGGCCGCGCCTGCCGTGAGGACGACCGGAGTGGGGCGCGGAGAGCGCCACAGCGCGTACAGCAGCCAGCAGAAGGCGGCCGCCAGCAGCAGCACGCCGATCAGCCCCTGCTCGGCGGCCATCTGAAGCGGTGCCGAGTGTGGTTTCCCGTCCGGTGGCAGGGACTGGGCCGCCGTCGTACTGAGCTCCCCGAAGCGGCCTGGACCCACACCGAGGGCGGTGTCCGCACGTGCCAGGTGGAGGGCGTCGTGCCACAGGTCGATGCGGTGCGGGGTGAGCCGGCCGCGCAGTGATTCGGCGAGCCCGTCCGGTACCGCGTTCCCGGCCACCGCCCAGGTCAGTCCGGTCACCGTGGTCGCGGCGAGAGCGAGGCCGGCGATGCCCGGGCCGCGGTGGCGCATCCCCCCCGCGGCGAGCGAGCACAGCAGCACCGCCGTACAGGTGACCAGCCCGGACAGCGAACCCAGGACGACCGAGGTCACCGCGATGCCGACGGCCAGCAGCCGCAGCAGGAGTCGCAGGGCAGGGGAGGGGGTGGTCCAGGCGGCGCAGCACGCGGCACCGGCGGCGAGCGTCAGCAGTGCGGCCGTGGCACCCGCGTGACCCAGCGGGCCGACGATCTCCGGTCCGGGCGTGAGGCGGGGGAGCCCCACCGTCAGGCCCACTCCGGCCAGCGCGGCCGCGCAAGGGGCGGCGACCGGCAGCAGCGCCCCCGAGATCCGGCCGGTGGCATAGCCCGCGGCGACGGCCAGCAGGGCGAGCAGCACGCCTTCCGGACGCCCGTCGTGCGCGGCCGCGGTGATCAGCGACCAGGCGGCACAGGCGCCCAGCACCAGTACGCCCACCACGTCGGAAACGTTTCGTCTGTCGCCGTCCTCCTCGGAACCGGCCACAGACACCATCCCCGTGGAACCCACCCCGCCCCCCGAAACCCCGGTCCCCCGACCTGTGGCCACCGCCGCCCGGACGCTACCGGCCCGTACGACGGGGACTTCGGCACACCGTAACCGCTGATGGGCGATTTGTGGACGAGTTGTACGGGATCTGTGCGATCGAGGCGGGTGGGCGGTGCCCCGGTCACCAGACGGACCGCGCTGTGGACGCCGAGGTCAACCGCCGTACACTCCCGGAGTGACCGTCACCGCAACTTCCGTGGACGAGTCGGACCGGCTGGAACCGCAGTCCGCGCCCGCCTCCCGCTGGGCCGCCCGGCTCCGCCGTCTCGTCCCGGCCGCCGCCGCGGCGCTCTCCGGAGTGCTGCTCTACGTCAGTTTCCCGCCACGCACCCTGTGGTGGCTGGCCGTGCCCGCCTTCGCCGTCTTCGGCTGGGTGCTGCGTGGCCGCGGCTGGAAGGCGGCGCTCGGTCTCGGCTATCTCTTCGGCCTGGGCTTCCTGCTTCCGCTGCTGGTGTGGACCGGTGTCGAGGTCGGCCCGGGGCCCTGGCTCGCGCTGGTGGCGATCGAGGCGATCTTCGTCGCGCTGGTGGGCGTCGGCATCGCAGCCGTCTCGAAGCTGCCCGGGTCGCCGGTGTGGGCGGCCGCCGTCTGGATCGCCGGAGAGGCGGCACGCGCGCGTGCGCCGTTCCAGGGCTTTCCCTGGGGCAAGATCGCGTTCGGCCAGGCCGACGGCGTCTTCCTGCCGCTCGCCGCGGTGGGCGGCACGCCCGTCCTGGGCTTCGCCGTCGTCCTGTGCGGCTTCGGCCTCTACGAGGTCGTGCGTCTGGTCGTGGAACGGCGGGGCTCCGGCGCCGTACGGCGTCCGGCCGCGGCCGTCGCCCTGCTGAGCGTGGCCGTACCGGTGGTCGGGGCGCTCGCCGCCCGGACGCTGGTGAGCGACAAGGCCGAGGACGGCACCGTGACGGTCGCCGCCATCCAGGGCAACGTGCCGCGCGCGGGCCTGGAGTTCAACGCCCAGCGGCGGGCCGTGCTCGACTACCACGCGCGCGAGACCGAGCGGCTCGCCGCCGAGGTGAAGGCCGGCAAGGTTGAGAAGCCGGACATCGTGCTGTGGCCGGAGAACTCCTCCGACGTCGACCCCTTCGCGGACGCGGACGCGGCCGCGGTCATCGAGCAGGCGGCCAAGGCCATCGACGCGCCGATCTCCGTCGGCGGCGTCGTCGAGCGGGGCCGCAAGCTGTACAACGAGCAGATCCTGTGGGACCCGGTCAAGGGCCCCACCGACACCTACGACAAGCGGCAGATCCAGCCGTTCGGCGAGTACCTCCCGCTGCGCTCCCTGGTCGGCGCGATCAACAAGAACTGGACCTCCATGGTCCGCCAGGACTTCAGCCGCGGCACCAAGCCGGGCGTCTTCCGGATGGCCGACGCCAAGGTCGGCCTGGTCACCTGCTACGAGGCCGCGTTCGACTGGGCCGTGCGCTCCGAGGTGACCGACGGCGCGCAGCTGATCTCCGTGCCGAGCAACAACGCGACCTTCGACCGCAGCGAGATGACCTATCAGCAGCTCGCGATGTCCCGGGTGCGCGCCGTGGAGCACAGCCGGACCGTCACCGTGCCGGTGACCAGCGGCGTCAGCGCGATCATCATGCCGGACGGGAGGATCACCCAGAGGACCGGCATGTTCGTGGCCGCCTCGCTGGTGCAGAAGGTGCCGCTCAGGTCGACGGAGACTCCGGCGACCCGGCTCGGCGTCCTGCCCGAGATGGCCCTGGTGCTGGTCGCCGCGGGCGGGCTCGGCTGGGCTGTCGGCGCCGGGGTGCGCAGGCGTCGCGCCGAAGGCGCGTAGGCGCACGGAGGCCGTACGTCCCCGAAAGATCACTTGAGCCATCCGGAAAGATCGCTTGAGCCATGAAAGCGGCCGTTAGGGTCGAGGCATGGCTACTCCTGACTTCATCCGCACCCTGCGGCGTTCCATCGGCCACGACCTCCTCTGGCTCCCCGGTGTCAGCGCCATCGTCTTCGACGACGGGGGCAGAGTGCTGCTCAACCGCCGCTCGGACACCGGCAAGTGGTCGCTGCTCGGCGGCATCCCGGAACCGGGGGAGCAGCCCGCGGCCTGCGCGGTGCGGGAGGTCGAGGAGGAGACGGGTGTTCGGGTCGTCGTCGAGCGGGTCGTCGTGGTCCAGGCGCTCCGGCCCGTGACGTACGACAACGGCGACATCTGCCAGTACATGGACATCTCGTTCCGCTGCCGGGCCGTCGGCGGTGAGGCCCGGGTGAACGACGACGAGTCTCTCGAAGTGGGGTGGTTCGCGGTGGACGCCCTGCCGGAGCTGAACGAGTTCGGGATGCAGCGGATCAAGCAGGCGCTGATGGACGCACCCACATGGTTCGACCCCACGACTTCCGAGTGAAGTATGGGGAATGACCACATGTGGCCAGGGCCGGGCGCTGCCTAGGGTCGGAGTATGACCGGCAGCAGCGCCCTCCCGGGCCCCCACGCCCCCACGCTCGACCTCGGCGGCCGCACCGCCCTCGTCACCGGCGCCGCCGGCGGCATCGGCCGCGCCTGTGCGCTGCGGCTCGCGGCGGCCGGGGCCAAGGTGAGAGCGGTCGACCGGGACGCGGCCGGCCTGGACGCGCTCGCCGAGCGGTCCGCGGGGCTGGCGGGCACCGTCGAACCGCACGTCCTCGACCTCACCGACCTGGACGCCGCCGAGCACGCCGCCGCGGGCACCGACGTCCTCGTCAACAACGCCGGCCTCCAACTGGTGCGCCCGATCGAGGAGTTCCCGCCCGAGGTGTTCCACACGGTGCTCACCGTGATGCTGGAGGCGCCGTTCCGCCTGATCCGCGGCGCCCTGCCGCACATGTACGGACAGGGGTGGGGGCGGATCGTCAACGTGTCCTCGGTACACGGTCTGCGGGCCTCGGCCTACAAGGCGGCCTATGTGGCCGCCAAACACGGTCTGGAGGGTCTGTCCAAGACGGCCGCCCTCGAAGGCGCCCCCCACGGCGTGACCTCGAACTGTGTGAACCCCGCCTATGTGCGCACCCCACTGGTCGAGCGGCAGATCACCGACCAGGCTCGGGCCCACGGCATCCCCGAGGAGCGTGTGGTGTCCGAGGTGCTGCTCCAGGACAGCGCGCTCAAGCGGCTCATCGAGCCGGAGGAGGTCGCCGAGGCCGTGGCGTACCTGTGCGGTCCGCAGGCCTCGTTCGTCACCGGTACGTCGCTCGTCCTGGACGGCGGCTGGACCGCGCACTGACCGGCATCCGCCCGCACGTCGTGCCGTGCGGAGTTTTCCACAGGCCTGACGGGGTGAGCGTGCGATGAGCAATCCTGTGGGCATGTCCAGCGATCACACGCAGTCCGTCGAGCGCCCGGTCGGCAATGCCGAGGCACCCTTCCTCGAACTGCTGGCCAGGGGCGCGTCCGCCGACGCCTACGAACAGCCGGTGCTGATCGCCCGTGCCGAGGGAAGGCCGGCCGAGCGGATCGCCGCCCTCGAGGAGGCCAAGGCGGTCGCCCTGCGGGTGCGCTCCGAGCTGGAGGGCCGGCGCCGGCGGGAGGCCGAGCTGTCCGCCCTGTTCGAGACCGCCCACGACCTGGCCGGGCTCAGGGACCTGGACGCGGTGCTGCGGGCCATCGTGCAGCGCGCCCGCTCCCTGCTCGGCACGGACGTGGCCTACCTCAGCCTGAACGACCCGGCGCGGGGCGACACGTACATGCGGGTCACCGAGGGCTCGGTCGCGGCCCGCTTCCAGCAGCTGCGGCTCGGGATGGGTGAGGGGCTCGGCGGACTGGTCGCCCAGACCGCCCGCCCCTACGTCACCGACGACTACTTCAAGGACGACCGCTTCCAGCACACCCTCACCATCGACTCGGGCGTACGGGACGAGGGCCTGGTCGCCATCCTCGGCGTGCCGCTGACGCTGGGGCACCACGTGATCGGCGTGCTGTTCGCCGCGGACCGGCGGGCCCGGGTCTTCGAGCGGGAGCAGATCGCGCTCCTCGGATCCTTCGCCGCGCTGGCCGCCGCCGCCATCGACACCGCGAACCTGCTCACCGAGACCCGCTCGGCCCTGACCGAACTGGAGCGGGCCAACGAGATCATCCGGGATCACAGCGGTGTCATCGAGCGGGCCTCCGAGGTTCACGACCGGCTCGCCGAACTGGTGCTGCGCGGTGGTGGGGTGCACGACGTGGCGGCGGCCGTCTCCGAAATCCTCGACGGCACGGTCGAGTTCGCCGAACTCGCACCCACCGAGGCGCTGGAGGCCTCCCGGGCCGAAGGCCACGCCGTACGACAGGGGGACGACTGGATCGCCGCCGTCGCCGCCGGCGGCGAACACCAGGGCGCGCTGGTGCTGCGCGGCCACCCCGGGCTCGACCCCGTGGACCAGCGCACCCTGGAGCGCGCCGCGATGGTCACCTCGCTGCTTCTGCTGGCCAGGCGGTCCGCCGCCGAGGCCGAACAGCGTGTGCGCGGCGAGTTGTTGGACGACCTGCTCGACGCCCGTGACCGCGACCCCCGTCTGCTGCTCGACCGGGCCGCCCGGCTGGACGCCGACCTCGACGCCACCCATGTCGTGCTGGCCGCCCGGCTCGACGGCCCCGCGGCCGACGCCGACCAGGAGGCGGCCGCCCGCAGACGCCTGTGGTCCGCGGCCTCCCACCTCGCCGCCACCCGGCACGGCCTGGCCGCCGCCCGCGACGGCGGCACCGTCCTGCTGCTGCCCCTCACCGCCGGGGACACGGCCACCGAACTGGCCCGCCGCACCGCCGGGCACCTCGGCAAAGCCGTTCACGAGGCGGTGACCGTCGGCGCCTCGGCCCCGGTCCGCGATCTCGCCGTCCATCTGGACGCCGTGGCCGCCGCCTACGAGGAGGGCCGGCGCTGCCTCGACGCGCTGCGCCTCCTGGGCCGCTCGGGGGACGGAGCCGCGGCCGAGGACTTCGGGTTCCTCGGGCTGCTCCTGGCCGGAGACCGGGACATCGCGGGCTTCGTGGACCGCACCATCGGTCAGGTGGTCGCCTACGACGACCGGCGGGGCACCGATCTGCTGCGCACCCTCGACGCCTACTTCGCGTGCGGGATGAGCCCGGCCCGCACCAAGGACGAGCTGCACGTCCATGTGAACACCGTTGCCCAGCGCCTGGAGCGCGTGGGCCGCCTGCTCGGTGAGGACTGGCAGAGTCCCGCCCGCGCGTTGGAGATCCAACTCGCGCTGCGGCTGCACCGGTTGTCGGCGCCCACACGCCACTGACCCCCGCACGCAGGGCGTACGGGGGCCGGTCGGGCCTGGGCGCCCGGGCTCAGGCGGTCCGGGCGTCCGCCGCGCGGGACGCGGCCGCCGGCCCCGGCTCGGCCTCCGGCTCGACGCCGGACAGGTCCCGGTGGCGGGTCTCCTTGGCGACACCGACGGCGACGACCGTCACCACGGCCGCGGCGATGACGTAGAGGGCGATCGGGGTGGAGCTGCCGTAGTCGGAGAGCAGCGCGGTGGCGATGAGCGGGGCCGGGGCACCTGCCGCGACGGAGGCGAACTGGGCACCGATGGAGGCACCGGAGTACCGCATCCGGGTCGCGAACATCTCGGAGAAGAAGGCGGCCTGGGGCGCGTACATGGCGCCGTGCATGATGAGTCCGACGGTCACCGCGAGGATCAGGTTGCCGAAGCCGCCGGTGTCGACCAGCGCGAAGAACGGGAACATCCACAGCCCTACGCCGACCGCGCCGAACAGGTACACGGGGCGCCGGCCGATGCGGTCCGACAGGGCGCCCCAGGCGGGGATCACCGCGAAGTGCACGGCCGAGGCGATCAGCACCGAGTTGAGAGCCGTCTGCTTGGAGACACCGGCCGACGTGGTGGCGTAGACGAGGATGAACGCGGTGATGACGTAGTAGCTGATGTTCTCCGCCATACGCGCGCCCATCGCGATCAGCACGTCGCGCCAGTGGTGGCGCAGCACGGAGACGATCGGCAGTTTCTCGGTCGCACCGTCCCGGGCCGCCTTGCGGGCCTCCGCCTGCGCCAACGCCTGCTTGAACACGGGGGATTCGTCGACGGACAGCCGGATCCACAGACCGACGGCCACCAGGACGCCGGAGAGCAGGAAGGGAATCCGCCAGCCCCAACTGCCGAAGGCGGCGTCCGACAGGACGGCCGTCAGCAGTGACAGCACACCCGTGGCCAGGAGTTGTCCGGCCGGTGCACCGGTCTGCGGCCACGAGGCCCAGAAGCCGCGCCGCCTGGCGTCCCCGTGCTCGGACACGAGCAGTACGGCCCCGCCCCACTCTCCGCCGAGCGCGAAGCCCTGGACCAGGCGCAGCGCGGTCAGCAGCACGGGCGCGGCCGTGCCGACGGTCGCGTGCGTCGGCAGCAGCCCGATCGCGAAGGTCGCCCCACCCATCAGCAGCAGGCTCAGGACCAGCAGCTTCTTACGTCCGAGCCGGTCACCGTAGTGTCCGAACACCAGGGCGCCGACCGGCCGGGCGGCGAATCCGACGGCGTACGTCAGGAAGGACAGCAACGTCCCGACGAGCGGATCGGAGTCGGGAAAGAACAGCTTGTTGAAGACCAGGGCGGCCGCGGAGCCGTAGAGGAAGAAGTCGTACCACTCGATGGTGGTGCCGATGAGGCTGGCGGCGACGATGCGCTTGAGGTTGCTCGGTGTCGGGGGAGCGGATGCTGCGGAGGCCATGTGCGCCACTTCCTCGTGTGCGGTGGGGACGGGTACGTGTTCGCACACCGTAGGAACGCGCACGTCAAGGGCACATGTGGCGGTACAACATAGTTCGCGGGGCGAGTGTGCGTGCCGCCCCTATGCCAGCCCACTGATGGGCCGGCCCAGGGGCACAGCTCACGCTCGGTGCGGGCGGCGGTCCCGAACCCGAAATCACGGGCGAAGCAACGGTCGCACCGGCCTGCGCGGCCGCTGGGCCGAACGCGCTGTCCTCCGTGCTCCAGCCGTACAGCGTGGGCACGTCGACGAGGCCGATCGCGCCAGCTGGCCCGGTACCAGTTGAGCGCCGTGGTGAGAGCACCGGACTCCGACGGGTGCGGTACGTAGGCCGGCGCCGCGGCCTGCCGTTGCCGACGAGCCCAGCCTGCTGGAAGCCTGCCCTGTTGAACATGACGCCGAATTCAAATATAACCGATCACACCACGCCGCAGTCGGCGATCGGTGCCGCCCACCGGTATCGAGCCCGGCTCACGGAGCTCGAAATGCCGGCCCCGAAGCTCCCGGGCCGACGGGACCAACAGGAAGCAGTGAGGCCACATGAGGGAAGCAGTCATCGTTTCGACGGCACGAACGCCGATCGGCAAGGCATACCGGGGCGCGTTCAACGACACCCAGGCACAGGAACTCGCCGCCCATGCCCTTGCGCACGCGGTGCGGCGCGCCGGGCTTGAGGGAGGCGAGGTCGAGGACGTCATCTTCGGCTGCGCCGTGCAGCAGGGGTCCTCCGGGTTCAACCTCGCCCGCCAGGCCGCTCTGCGTGCCGGACTTCCGGACAGCGTGTCGGGGATGACGATCGACCGGCAGTGCTCGTCGGGCCTGATGGCCATCGCGACGGCCGCCAAGCAGATCGTCACGGACGGCATGGAGATCGCTGTCGGCGGCGGGGGCGAGTCGATCTCCTTGGTGCAGAACGACCACATGAACACCCACCGCATGGCGGATCCCTGGCTGGTCGAGCACAACCCGAGCATCTACATGCCGATGTTGCAGACGGCGGAGATCGTCGCCGAACGCTACGGCGTGAGCCGGGAGCGCCAGGACGAGTTCGCCCTGCTGTCGCAGCAGCGCACCGCGGCGGCGCAGGAGGCCGGCCGGTTCGACCAGGAGATCGTCCCGCTCACCAGCGTCAAGAAGGTCCTCGACAAGCAGTCCGGCGAGGTTCGGGACGAGGAGATCACCCTGACCCGGGACGAGGGCAACCGCGCGTCGACGACGCTCGCGGGCCTGACCGGGTTGGCGCCGGTGCTGCCCGACGGTCAGGTGAGCGCGCATTCCAGCGTGACGGCTGGCAACTCCTCGCAGTTGTCGGACGGGGCTTCGGCATCGGTGTTGATGGAGTCGAAGGAGGCCGAGCGCCGCGGACTGGAACCGCTGGGCGTCTACCGGGGTATGACCGTCGCCGGTTGTGGACCGGACGAGATGGGCATCGGCCCGGTGTTCGCCATTCCGAAGCTGCTGAAGCAGCACGACCTCACCATCGACGACATCGGCCTGTGGGAACTCAACGAGGCGTTCGCTTCCCAGGCGCTGTACTGCCGTGACGAACTGCGCATCGACCCGGAGCGGTTCAACGTCAATGGAGGGGCGATCTCGGTCGGCCATCCCTATGGAATGACCGGTGCCCGTCTGGTGGGGCATGCCCTCATCGAGGGCAAGCGCCGCGGTGCCCGGTATGTGGTGATCTCGATGTGCGTCGGCGGCGGAATGGGCGCGGCCGGACTGTTCGAGACCGCCTGAGGTCCGCATCCCTGCGGGAGAAACATGGCCGCTGTCCGCAGGGGACGGCGGCGAGCCGACGCTGGAGAGAGGCGTGGATATCGTGTCGAACATGGTGGAAAAGGCCCGAACCGCGGTCCTGGTGGACTTCGGCGGGGTCATCACGTCCAGTGTGTTGCGGGCTTTCACCGACTTCGGCGCCTCGCTCGGCGGCGACCCGCGCCTGCCGCTGCACCTGCTCGCCCGGGACCAGCCGTCACGCACCCTCCTGGCCGACCATGAATGCGGCCGTATCGACGCCGAAGCCTTCGAGCGGGGATTCGCCGAGCGTCTCCGCGTTCATGGCGCCGACGTACCGGCCGAGGGGCTCACGGCCCGCATGCAGGCGGGAATGTCGATCGACCAGGACATGCTCGCGCTGCTCGGTGATCTTCGAGGCGCCGGCTACCCCGTAGCGCTGGTATCCAATTCGTTCGGAACCGGAACCTACGACGGCGTCGACCTCGCCGCTGTCGCCGACGTGGTCGTCATCTCCGCCGAGGTCGGGGTCCGCAAGCCTTCCCGGCGGATTTACGCGATCGCATGTGAACGCCTCGACATCGATCCCGAGGGGGCAGTCATGATCGACGATCTGCAGCAGAACCTCGACGGGGCGGCGCGGATCGGAATCGGAGGCGTCCTGCACACGAGTGCCGCCGATACCCGCCGCCGACTCGCCGAACGCTTCAGGATCACCACCTGACGGGACCGACCGCTCGGGCGCAGTGAGGATCGGGTCGGTACCGCAACTTCGGGATTGACGTCTGTTTATGACTATGGCGTCGGATTCAAGTAAAGTTCGGGGATGGACACCACTGCGCCCGGGGAGATCGACGGCGAGACGGCACCACCCATGGCGCCTCTCTCGCAACTTCGCGAGCCGCCCACGACGCAGCGGGGAGCGCGGACACGGGCTGCTCTGGTGAAGGCCGCGCGGAAGGTGTTCGAACGGGACGGCTACCTCGACACCCGCCTGACCGACATCACCAAAGAGGCCCGATGCGCGGCGGGATCCTTCTACACCTACTTCGCCAACAAGGAAGAGGTGCTTGCCGCCGTCCTCCTGGAGGCGCAGGAGGACATGATGCACCCCGGCATGGGCCGGGTGCAGGGTGCCGACGATCCCTATGCGGTACTTGAGGCGAGCAATCGCGCGTATCTGGAGGCGTACAAACGGAATGCGAAGCTGATGGCACTGCTTGAGCAGGTCGCCCAAGTGGAGCCGGAGTTCCGTGAGTTCCGAAGCCGGCGCGGGGACGCGTTCATCCGCCGCAATGCCCGCGGCATCGCGGACCTGCAAGCGCGTGGTGTCGCAGACCGTGAGGTCGATCCGATGATGGCCTCCCGTGCGCTGTCGGGCATGGTCAGCGGTATGGCCTACAACGCCTTCGTGCTCTGTGAAGAGCAAGAGGAAGGCACGCCGGTGGACTTCGAGGAGCTCGTGTCCACGGTCACGCGGCTCTGGGCGAACGCCCTGCGGTTCCCCGGCCACCGCTGATCCGGCGGCCTGGACCGCCTGCCTCAGCACACTCTGTACAGCCGGGTACGTGATCACACCCGGTACAGCCGGGTACCTGCATTCCTTCTCGCCCTCCCTCGCGGACGGGACAACCGCGCCAGGCGCCGGCCGTTCCCGTGGAGTCGAGCTCCTTGACGGTCTGTCCGGCGAGCCGCTCATGCCCGTGGTGACAGGCTGCGGTCACCGCGTGCTCGCGTGCTGCCGCGCCGACATCTATTGAACTTGACATCGGATTCAAGTATACAGAGTGAGAGAGAAGAGCCCGTCACGCCATGGCGGGGGTTCCCTGCCGGCGACGGCGTGACCGGCGCGGGGTGGCCGTCGGCCCGCGCATGGTGGCGGCGCTCCACTGCGACATTCGCTTCGGCCCGGCTCCGGCCCGGTTCACCTCGCTGTCGAGTCGTATGCCGCACGCCGAGAAGGCACTGACCACGACGCCTTCCGCGGGCCCGATGTCGTCGAAGGTGTGGTCGACCACCTCGTCAAGCGCCGACCGAGTTTTTCCTCCCTACCCGTCAGGAGTACAGATGTCCTTTTTTGAGACGTCGGACCGCGCGAAGAGGTACCAGGCGGACCTGCTTGAGTTCATGGACTCGCACATCTACCCCGCTGAGGAGGTGTACCACGAGCAGATGCGCGCGTCGGGTGACCCGCACTTCCACCCACCGATCATCGAGGACCTCAAGGCGGAGGCTCGCAGGCGCGGACTGTGGAACCTCTTCCACCCGCACCGCGAGTGGGGCCCGGGACTGACGAACCTGGAGTACGCGCCGCTGGCGGAGATCATGGGTCGCAGCCACATCGCCTCCGAGGCGTGCAACTGCAACGCTCCCGACACCGGCAACATGGAGGTGCTCACGCTCTTCGGCAGTGACGAGCACAAGGAGAAGTACCTGAAGCCCCTGCTCGACGGGACGATGGCCTCGGCCTTCGCGATGACCGAGCCGCGTGTCGCCAGCTCCGACGCCACCAACATCGAGTTGCGGATGGAGCGCGAAGGCGACGAGTACGTGCTCAACGGCCGCAAGTGGTTCGCGTCCAACGCCCTGCACCGCAACTGCAAGGTGCTCATCGTCATGGGGAAGACGGACCCCACCGCCGCCCCGCACCGGCAGCAGTCGATGATGGTCGTCCCGATCGACGCCCCCGGGATCACGGTGATGCGCGGGCTGCCGGTGTTCGGCTACCAGGACCGTGAGGGGCACGCCGAAATCGACTTCGCCGACGTACGCGTGCCGGCCAAGGACGTACTCAAGGGCGAGGGCGAGGGTTTCGCGATCAGCCAGGCCCGGCTCGGGCCCGGTCGTATCCACCACTGCATGCGGGCGATCGGCGCGGCCGAGCGGGCGCTGGAGCTGATGTGCCGGCGCGCGCAGTCACGTGTGACGTTCGGTCGTCCGGTTGCCGACCGGTCCAACATCCAGGACTGGATCGCGGAAGCGCGCATCGACATCGAGATGATCCGCCTGCTCACGCTCAAGGCCGCGTATCTGATGGACACGGTCGGGAACAAGGAAGCGCGCACCGAGATCGCGGCCATCAAGGTGGCCGCCCCCAACATCGCGTTGAAGATCGTCGACCGCGCGATCCAGGTGCACGGGGGAGCAGGAGTGACCGACGACTTCCCGCTGGCCATGATGTACGCGCAGCTGCGGACATTGCGGCTGGCGGACGGTCCCGACGAGGTCCACAAGCGGGCCATCGCCAGACAGGAACTGCGGCAGTACCGCGACGCGGCCACGGCAGCGGTGAGCTGAGACGGCGGGACTCGATCCCACCGGTCGCACCGCCGTCGTCACCGGCCCCTGGCGCGGTACCGGGCCGCCGATCGCCCAGGCCATCGCCACGGGCCGGCGGGATCGTCCGTCCTCACCCCCGGTCCCAGGAAGCGGCAGACACCGCCGCGGCCCAGGTCAGGGGCACCGCGGTCGGCGTCGTCCCGGGGAGGAGCGACTCAGGGACGCCCACGATGGAACGCATCAACGCGCTCGTGGGCAAGGCGGGTCGAATCGCTGGCGAAGCCGGGATCTGAAGTGGAGACCCCCGGGCCGCTCAGAAGTCACATGACCTCGCCCTGGCCTCCGGAGCCCGGCGCGCGTGTGGCCCCCTCCCAGGCGTGAGGGCTGGCGCGTCCGGCGTCCAGAACTGCCTGGAATGGAGTCACGGAGTCCGCTGCGGGCGGGCGTGGGCCAATCGCTCCCTCGTGAGGCGCCCTATCGAGCCGTGGGTGGGGTGTTTCAGCCGGGCGGTGTCGACAGATGGATCAGGATGCCGCACACCTCGTCCACGATCCCCCGGGCCTCCGTCTCGTCCGCGCAGTCGCCCAGCTCGCGCGCCGCCCCGCCGATGACGGTGGTCAGTACGCTCACCCGGACCCGCCCGGCGCGTCGCCGCTCGTCCACCTTGAGGAGCCGGGAGTTGCGCCGTACCCACGCGCGGTCCCACTGACGACGCAGCGCGTCGAAACCCGCCGGGCCGTCGTCCTCCACGAGGAGTCTGCCGAGCCGCCGGTTGTCCCAGGCGCCCTCCAGGTACGCCCTGGATCCCGCCACGAAGAGGGCGACGGGGTCGTCCACGCCACGGGCGCGCTCGGCGGTCACCGTGGCCGCGGTCCGGCGCTCCTGCTCCTCCCGGAACTCCTCCCAAAGGGCGAGGTAAAGCCCTCGCTTTCCCCCGTAGTGCTGGAAGAGGCTGCCCACCGGGATGCCGGAACGTGCGGCGATCTCGGTGAGGCCGGCGTCGGTGTAACCGCGCGCGGCGAACACCTCCAGCGCGGCGTCCAGCAGCACACGCCGGAACGAGCGGTCCTGACCGGCGTGTCCCTGCGACGGGCCCATGCTCCCCTGCCCCTCCGGCAGCTGACGCGCCGCCTCGGCCCCGGTGGGCTCCACGATGCCGCTCACTGACGATCCCCACCTTCTCCGGCCCCGTCGCGGATGGCGAGGGCGACCAGCAGTTCCAGGAGGTCGGCGATCCGGCGCGGATTGCGGCCGGTGCGTTCCTCGATCCGGCGCAGCCGGTAGTGCGCCGTGTTGTGGTGCACCCGCAGCCGGTCGGCGGCCAGCCGCAGGTTGAGATCCGCCTCCGAGAAGGCCCGTATGGTGGCGGCCAGCGTGTCGCCGCGTTTGCGGTCCTCCTCCAGCAGCACACGCACGCGGGGATCGACCAGCTGGCGGGCGAGGTCGTCGGCGCGCAGCGCCAGGTAGTCGAAGGGGGACAGCCGCGGCAGCGCCGCCACTCCGCCCTCGCTCGGCACCAGGTCGAGGGCGGCCCGCGCTTCCTCGTAAGCGCGCGGCAGTTCGGACGCGTCCTGGGCGACCGTGCTGATGCCCATGGCGAGCATGTTTCCCTCCCGCGCGAGCCGCCGCTGCACGGCCTCGAAGTGGGCGCAGATGTCCTCCGTGTTCATGCCGGCCCGGACCACGGGTACGGCCACCACCTCGCCGTGGCGCACCACGACCAGGGTTCTGCCGGCCCAGGGCCCGGCGACGCTGATCGACGCGCTGGTCGCATACCCGCTCTCGGCCGAGGTGAGGTCCCCGGTGCGGGTGTCGCCGACGCACACCGCCACGACCGTCATCATCTGCGAGCGCGGTCCGATGCCGTACGCCTGCGCCGCGGCGGACAGCGGACCGCGCGTCGGTGCGACGCCGGCCAGGAGCTGGTCCAGGAGGTCCCGGCGCTCCCGGTCCGCGTCCGCCACCACGTGCTGCTGGTACTCGACGTACGCCTGTGCGGCATGGGTGCTCGCGTAGTCGACGTACCGCATCAGCGGTGTGACGAGGGACAGCGCGGCCTGCTGGGCCTCGGCGGACGTGCCCGCGCAGTCCAGCAGCGCGTCCCACAGCACCTGTCGGCCGACTCGGAAGGCACTGATCCAGTCCTCCAGGGCGAACCCCGCGCGTGCTCTGCGCATCGCTGCCCCGCGGCTGAACACGAGGTCTTCGGGGGCGATGTCCCGGTCGCCGGCCAACGCCGCCAACTGCATCCGGTAGTGCTCAAGCACCTGATCCCGTACGTCGTGGAAGAACCGCTCGTCCTGCAGCGCGTACGACGGGATCTCCGTGCGCATCACCTCGACGGCGGTCTCCGCCACCTCCTCGATCCGGTCGTTGACGGCATGCAGGATCCGCCGCCGCTCGCGGCGGAGCGGTTCGGAGAGTCGAGGGGTGCCCAGGGCAGGACCGCGCGGCATGGCGCCGATCGTCGCGGCCCGACTCGTGCTCCGTCAACAGGCTCGGGGTGAGACATACGCGGGAACCTGTGCGCCGCGCACAGGTAGGCGACCGAGAAGTTGGGTGCTCACACCCAATGTGCGCCCCGAACACCCCCACCTACTGTGGCGCTCGCCCACCCCTCAGCACGTCGGAAAGGGCGTCACTCATGCTCGCGGTCGACGGTATCAGCGTGCGTTTCGGCGGGATCACGGCACTGGACGGTGTCGGATTCACTGTCGAGCCGGGCACCGCCGTAGGGCTCATCGGGCCCAACGGAGCCGGCAAGACCACCTTGTTCAACTGCCTCACCAGGCGCTGCACCCCCGATGCGGGAACGGTGCGGTTCGAGGGTGAGGACCTGCTCGCCCTTCCGCCGCACACCGTGGCCGGGCGCGGCATCGCCCGCACCTTCCAGAATCTCGGCCTGTTCCCGCGGCTCACGGTCCGGGAGAACGTCATGGTCGGCGCCCACAGCCGGGGGCGCACCGGACACCTCGCCGCGGCGCTCCGGCTGCCCCGCGTCCGGCGAGAGGAGAGGGAACTGAGTGACCAGGCGGACGACCTGCTACGGCGCCTCGACCTGGCGGACATCGCCGACCACCCCGCCTCCGGGCTGCCGTTCGGCACGCTCAAACGCGTCGAACTCGCCCGGGCCCTCGCGGTACGGCCGCGGCTGCTGCTGCTCGACGAACCCGTCAACGGGCTCAGCCACGGCGAGGTCGACCAATTCGCAGATCTGGTCCGGTCGGTGCGCCAGGACTTCGACCTCACCCTCGTGGTGGTCGAACACCACATGGGTTTCGTGATGGGCCTGTGCGACAAGGTGGTCTGCCTCGACTTCGGCCGCAAGATCGCCGAGGGCTCGCCCGAGGAGATCCAGCGCGACGCGGCGGTCGTCGAGGCGTACCTGGGGGTGGCCGCATGAGCGAGCCCACCTCCGACCCCACCGAGTCCGCGGAGAGCGTGGAGCCGGACTTCCTGAAGGTCTCCGACCTGCACGCCGGATACGGCCAGGCCCGCGTGCTCCAGGGCCTCGACTTCTCCGTCGCCCGCGGAGAGGTGTGCGCGATCCTCGGGCCCAACGGCGCGGGCAAGACCACGATGCTGCGGGCCCTGTGCGGCATGGCCCGCGGCCGAGGCTCGATCACCCTGAATGGTACGGAGCTGCTGGGCCGCTCGCCCGAGCAGGCCGCCCGGCTCGGCGTGGCGCACGTGCCCGAGGGCCGGGGCACCTTCAACGAGCTGAGCGTCGAGGAGAACCTGCGCATCGGCGCCCACCTGCGCACCGGTCTCCTGCGGGGCCGTGCCGAGCGCGCGGCCGTGGCGGC
>NZ_JBEXGM010000053.1:0-32273 GCF_040607335.1 Streptomyces sp. NPDC005303
GCTCGCAGACCGCTACCGCGCCGGACTTCGCCTCGCAGCACTCATCCTCTGGCTCCGCGAACCAGCCGGGTGATCATTTGTCAGACAGGCCCTAGAGCCTGTCCCCTTGATGAGTCGGTCCGCTGATCGACGCCCTCTTGAGTGCTTGGGGCATCCTGCATGGAAGTCTGTTTGCATGGACACATTCGCAGGCCGGTTCGATGGCGGGTGGAAGTGGTGGGAGGCCGCTATCGAGGAAGCGCAGGCAGGGCGCTGGGTCCGTGACGCCGTGGAACGGCAGGTCATCAAGGACATCGGCGCGGCCACAAACCCTCTGTGTGGTGGACGGATGGCCCCGTTCACCGAGGACTTGCGGCACGTGCGAATCGGGCGTATCGCAAACTGGGCCGGGGTGCTGCGGCTCGCGGCCCGGTCAGGCGGGTGGGTGCTCCAGCCAGTCGTCGGGTGCCGCCCGCCGCGCCCGGCGGGCATGGCCGAGTTGTTGTCTGGCATCTACGCGGTCGGTGAGCAAGGGGAAATCTGGATGCGGCAGTTCCTAGAGGGCGAGCTGCCGCCGGAAGGCGAGATCGCCAAGGCTGAAGGCTTCTTCACCGGGCCAGGGTCCGTCGAGGACCTTGAGCTCTTCTTCTATGACTGAAATGCCGTCATTTCATCGCAGGGCCAGGCCGCGCCCCTGCTTGAGCCGGTGTCTGGGACCGATCCGGCGCCGGACGGCGGCGCGGATGCGGGTGGGCGTCCCGACGCTCTTCTTCGACTCGATCAGCGTCAAAGGTCTTGCCTGCGACGCAGGGGCAGGAGATGGCCCGAATTGGCTTGTCCCACCAAACCGACTCACTCTAGGGTGAGATCACTTCGACTAGACGTTCCCCAGAAACACGCCGCAGAGCAGGAGCGTCCCACCTCACTGAGGTGCCGGAGGGGCGGCAGCAGTTTTTGTCGACCCTTCCCTTCGGAGGTCTCCTTCATGAACGTCGGTATCGGTCTGCCCATTGGCGACCCTGCCACCTTGCTCACCTGGGCCCAGCGCGCCGACGCCGGGCCCTTCAGCACGCTCGGCCTGCTCGACCGCCTCGTCTACCACAACCCCGAGCCGCTGGTCGCACTCGCTGTCCTCGCGGGTGCAACCTCCCGCATCCGCGTCCAGACCGAGGTGCTGCTCGCTCCGCTGCGCGACACCGCCCTCCTCGCCAAGCAGGCCGCCACCCTGGATCGGATGACCGGTGGCCGCCTGGTCCTCGGCTTGGGTATCGGCGGCCGGGATGACGACCATCAGGTAACGGGCATCGACAAACGCACCCGAGGCCGACGCCTGGACGAGCAGATGACGGTGATGCGCCGCCTGTGGTCCGGAGAGCCGTACGGCGACGACATCAGCCCGATCGGTCCTGCGCCCGCCCGGCCGGGCGGCCCCGAGGTGCTCTTCGGCGGCTTCCAGCCTGCCGCGATCGAGCGCGTTGCGCGCTGGGGTGACGGCTTCCTCGCCGCCGCGGCGCTTTCCTGGGCCGGTGACCTGTTCGACATCGCCCGCAGGTTCTGGAAGCAGTACGACCGCGACGGCGAACCGCGCATTGTCGCGCAGGTCAACGTCGCGCTCGGCCCTGAAGACGTGGTCCACGACGCCCAGGCCAACATGCACGCGTATTACACCTTCACCGGCATGGCCGACCGGATGGTAGCTGGAATGCTCACCACTCCGACCGAGATCCGCGATGCGATCACCGGCTTCGCCGACCTCGGCGCCGACGAGGTCATGCTCTACTGCTACGGCCTCGACCCGGATCAGGTAGACCGTCTCGCCGATGTCCTATAACGGCGCAGTGTCGCGCTCCGCGCCCGTGCAGCCCTACCGAACGGGCGGCGGTATGTCACTGGTGCGGCTGGTGGACCAGGTCGTGCTCCGCCAGGGGGGGGCTGGCAACGCTGGAGGCGCCGGTGCACAGCTCATCGGCTTCCTCCGGCCCGCCGGGCTCGTCCTGGTAGGGCAGTGGCATGGCCGCCCGGCGGGTGGCACAGGGAGGCCACGCCCAGGACGGCCGGCTCCAGCAGTTCGTCGTGGTACTCCCTCGCCTGGAGGCCGACCGGGGACAGCACCCGGTCCGGGTCACCCCGCTCATGCGCGACGACCAGGTCCCTGCGATCAGCTGGGCAGCAAGGCCGGGTACGGCGAGCACCCGGTCCGGGCCCGCTGACCGCTCAGTCGGTGAGCGGTGCGCAGTGCACGTTGTTCGCTCCGCCGCTCTGGCCGGAGATCCGTCCCCAGTAGCTCACGCAGTGCCCGGGGTGGCCGATGTACACCGGACCGGCGTAGGTCGTGTAGAAGCCGTCGTCGAACTCGGGGTCGACGTCCTGGGCGTCCGTGAGCGCTGCCAGCATGGACACGGCGGTGCCGGGACGGGCGCGCACGGTGACCACGCAGTCCTGTCCGGTCGACGGGTTGTACGTCAGGTAGACCGTGCCCGCCGTACCGACCGGTGCCGAGTCGACCACCTTGTAGCCCGCGCCGCAGACACCGTTGTATTTCGCCAGGGGCGTCGCCGCCCCTGCCTGCGGTGCGATAGCCCCCATGGCGCCGACCACGGCGGCGGTGACCGCTCCGACCGCGGCGGCACGCTGAATGATGTTCATGTGAATCCCCCGTTTCGTCGACTGCTCCAACAGCTTGTCGACCTCGAAGGGTTCGACCGTCGTCACCCGACCAGCGTTGTACGCAACCGGCACCGGTTACGGAACCCGGACATGGAGTGAACGGGTCCGTGGCCGTTTCTCCTCAGGAGACATCGGTGAAGAGCCCGACCTCCGCTTCGCCGTCCCGCGGGAAGTACCCGCTGCAGAACCGGCGGACGCGGCTGCGGCGCTGCCTGCCGCACACGGCACGGAAGGGTCCAAGACCCAGGCGGCTGCGACGGAAGTCGTCCGCGGCGGCCCGCATGTCCTGCGCAACTATGAGGCATTCAGTCCGGTCGGGGCGCAGTACCAGCCCTGGCGTTCCTCCCAGTCGACCCGATGCAGCCGCGAACGCCAATGCGGGAGACCTCCCAGGCGAGCGTCACACTCCCCCACCGATCACCGAAGCAGCACCCCTCCGCCCTGGTCTGCACGGGTGACAAGGTCGGCCCCTGAACCGGCTGCCAGCGAAAGGCTCACCGGTACGCCAGCGGCGGCGTCCGGCTCTGCCGGCTGTGCACGGAATCGGTAACGGCCGACTGGGGAGCGGACCGGCCGTGCGCTTCGTCAGCACAGGCCCGTGGCAGGAGCGGCGTCAGAACGAGGCTCCCGCCCGGTACCTCGCGGTGCCATGGCACACCACTCGGACGGGTGATGACAGACTCGCGGTTCGGAGAGACGCTCAGAAGGAAGCCGAAAACGCACCACCTCGAACTGACCGCTTCAGAGCCTGGTTCGCTCAGCGCCGCCCGGGCTCGCACGGGGCGGCGCGACACCGTCTGCTGGCCGCGGGAGCGCCAGCAGGCGGCCGTCGCTCGCGTTCGGATCAGGCCACGGTGAAGTCGGCGGCCTTGGTGTCCAGGGTGGTGTCGCCGTCCTTGGCGGTGACCAGGACGGCGACGTGCCACAGCCCCTTCGGGGAGCCCTCCGCGTCGGCCCGGGTGACGGGGACCTTGTAGGTGCACCGCTCGCTGTCCCCGCCCGAGGGCGTGCAGTCGGCCGACTCGACGGTGGCCGCCATCTCCTTGGCCGTCAGCCCCTTCTTCGCGAAGGACGAGTTCGCCGGCCAGGCCACCACCTTCACGCTCTTGACCCCGGAGGACGCCGTGACGTCGGTGGTGAAGGCCAGCGAGCCGTCGCGGCCGGCGGCGGGAGCGGTGTAGCGGGCCGTGCTGTGCGCCAGAGCGGGCGCCTGGTCCCCGGCGTAGGCGAGGGCGAAGGCACCGGCACCAGCGAGCACGACGACACCGGCAACACCAGACAGAACGATACGACGCGACATGGAAACTCTCCCCGACGGACTCAATTGGATCCCACCGGCGCTCTCAGCGGCGCCGTGCTTCCATACTGGTCGCGCGGCGAGCGCCGGATATGAGCACGCGTACTCAACTACTGCCTGAGTAAGGGGTGTTGCCTCCGTGCGCCCACGTCGGTACCGGAGCGCAGGCCGACCCATCGAAACAGGACGGTTGCATGGCGGCGCGCCAGTTCTGGCTGCTACCTCCCACCGACTCAGCTCGACCGTCAGCGGGCGATGGAGATCGCGAAGGGTGTGAATCCGGTGGCCCGCATGACGTGCGGTACGAACAGGATCGCGGCCTCTGTGGCGCGGGCGGTCTGGATCCCGCCGAGGTCGGTGATCCAGTCCTTTTGCCAGCCGAGGTCGGTGAGCAGCTCGCGGACGGTCTGCTTGGCCTGCGGGTCCTCGCCGGAGAGGAACGCGGTCGGCGTCTGGGAGAGCGTGGCCGGCGAGGTCATCACTGGGAAGAGCATGGTGTTGAGTGTCTTGACGACGCGCGTCTCGGGGAGCGCTTCCTGGAGTTGTTCGGCGAGGCTCGAGCCGGGATGGATCAGATCGGCGGGCAGTCCGTCCGGCCCGTCGGTGGTGGCGTTGGAGACGTCGACGAGGATCTTGTCCCGGAGTTCTTCGCGCAGAGCGGCGAGCCGGTCCAGCGAGCCGGCACCCGGGGTGGCGTTGATGACGATCCGGGCAGTGCGGGCGGCGTCGGCGGCGGCGCCGGGCGTGCGGTCCGCCACGGTCACTTTGTGTCCTGCCCGGGCGAGGGCTGCGGCCAGGTTGCCGCCGACGCGGCCATTACCTAGTACTGCGATCGTGGTCATGATGATGGGGTCCTTCCGTGCGTGCGGGTGGTGGTGCGCGGTCAGCGCGAGAGCGTGGATACGGCCTCGGCGTGGACGCCGGGCGCAGCAGCCAGGAAGCTCTGGCTCTGCGGGGTCCAGGGGAGGCCCTCCGCGTCGGAGATCCGTCCGCCGGCCTCGGTGACGAGCAGCGCTCCGGGAAACAGGTCCGCGCGGGCGCCGGCGAACTGCCAGAAGGCATCGATCCGGCCGGCGGCCACGTTCAGCAGATGCAGGGTCGCGGGCACGGCGACGCGGACGACGAGCGCGTCGAAGAGCATCGCGGTGATCGAGGAGCCGACGCGCCGCACGACCTTTTCGTCCTCGTCCGGCCGGGCCTGACTGGTGGCCACGATGCTCAGGCCGAGGTCCGCGGTCTGGGAGACGTGCAGCGGCTTGCCGTCGAGATGGGCGCCCGCGCCGGTGAGGGCGGTGTAGGTCTCACCGGTCAACGGCAGGTGGACCACGGTGAGCACCGGCTGGTTCTCCCGCACGAGAGTGGCGGTCACCGCCCACTCCGGCAGGGCGTGCAGGTGGTTGACGTTTCCTTCGGCCGGATCCACGACCCACCATTCGCCGGCCGGCAGCGCCCCGCCGTCCAGTTCATTCTCCACCCAGCCGGCGTCCGGGCGCAGGCGCGTGAGGCGGGGGCGCAGGATGTCGAGGGCCGTGTCGTCGTTGCCGGCGAGCGCGCTCATCAGCTCGTCGCGGCTCTGGTAGCGGACCACGTCGCCGAAGCGCTCGCGCAGCGCCGAACCCGCCTCACGCACGGCGATCACGGTCTGGCCGAGCAGGTCGGCGTCGGAGGCGGTGACGTCAGTGGTCTGAAGCGTTTCGGACATGGTGGTGTTCCCGTCTGAGGAGGGGTGTTGAGGCCGGTCGGGGCCGAACTGCGCGTTGCTTCTTGCGCTTTCGCCTCAACGGTATGCAGCCCCACGATTAACTTCAAATGCATGTCAGGCACGGATAGAATTACTCATATGCAATTGGATTTGAATCTGCTCACCGCGCTCGACGCGCTGCTGGAGGAGGGCAGTGTGGCCGGGGCAGCGGCGCGCCTGCATGTCACCGCCCCCGCGATGAGCCGGAGTCTGGGCCGGATCCGGCGCACGACCGGGGACCAGATCCTGGTACGCACCGGCCGCACGATGACACCGACCCCGTATGCGATCGCCGTACGGGAACAGGTGCATGAGCTGCTGCACCAGGTCCAGGGGGTGCTGGCACCGAGCCGTGAACTCGACCTGGCAACGCTCGAGCGCACGTTCACCCTCCGCTGGCACGATTCCCTGGTCGCCTTGAGCGGCCCCGCACTGCTCGCGGCCGTGCGCGCACAGGCGCCGGGCGTGCGACTGCGCTTCGTCGCGGAAGCGAGCACCGACACCCCCGAGTTGCGGCGCGGAGAGGTCGATCTGGAGGCGAACGCCAACCGCCCGAGCGCACCGGACATCCGGGCCGAGAACGTGGGCGAGACCCATCTCGTCATCGTCGTGCGGCAGGGGCACCCCCTCACCCGCGTCAGGACCGTCACCGCGCAGCGGTACGCCGCCGCTGAGCACGTCACCGTCTCGCGACGTGGAAACCTCAGCAATGCCATCGACGACGCCCTCGCGCGGCTCGGCCTCACCCGCCGCGTGGTGGCGACCGCGCCCACGGAAGCGGCCGCCCTGGAGTTCGCGCGCGGCTCCAACGTCCTGATCAGCGTCCCCGAAGCGACCACGCGGTCAGCGGTCGACGACCTCGGCATGGCCGTGCTTCCCCTCCCGCTGGAACTGCCGTCGGCGCCGATATACCTGTCGTGGCATCAGCGCTACGACACCGACCACGCCCACACCTGGCTGCGCGGGCTGGCACGAACCGCACTCGCCATGTGCGAAGCGCCGTAGCCGACGCCCTCCGGCCCTCTTGCGGACCTGTGGCTGAGTGGTTCGGGCCGGGCTGCGGTGATGAAGTTCCTGAGGGCGGCCGTCGGCGGATGCGGCATCACGGAGCCGGCCCGCCGCCTGAACATCTCGCCGGCAACCGCGAGCCACCATGCGACGGTGCTGCGCGATGCTCACCTGGTCACCATCCGGCACAAAGGCAAGGCGGTCCTCCACACCGTGACGTCGCTGGGTATCGCCCTGCTGGAGCAGAAACACCCCTTCGCCTGACGGGACGGCCGGGCGGAAACCGGGAAAGCGTCCCGCGGCTGGGCAGTTTTCGCTGGTCTCCGTAACGCCGGCGCGTTCTGGTCGGTGTGCCCGGAGGATGACGCCTGTCGACAGGACCGCCCTCTATGTGGGCACGCCTGCCAGGGAGTTGGGCCAGCGGGGGCTGTTCCCCACACCGACCTGCGGCGCTTTCTGGAGCTGTATGAAGAGGCCATCCGGCAGCTCGCGCTCGAAAACGACGCTCTGCCAGGGCGCCGCCGACAGTTCGTTACGAGACCGTTCGCGATTCAAGCGGCCGGTTTGTGCGCGGTTGCGTGTCGTCGCGCCTAGTCCTCCGGTTCCCAGGCGCGGAGCAGGTCGAGCAGTTGCGGGTCCCCGTCGAGTTGCAGGGAGTCCGCCGAGATACAGTCGTACAGGTAGAGGACGAGATCACTGGCCGTGCCGCGGACGGAGACGCCTGCCGCGTCCGGGTCCTCGCCGGTAGCGGGCAGCCGGGTGGTCCGTGCGCCGTCGCCGTCGGCCGTGAGGCGCCAGGAGCGGCCCTCGGTGGCGTGGAAGTCGAAGGCGGTGGGCTTGTGCGGCCAGGCGCTCGTCGTGAAGCAGGTGATGAACAGGGTCTCCTCGACACCGTCGAGCGCCAACTCGACAGGCAGTGAGGCCGGCTCGCCCACGGTGAGCTGGGCGTCGTAGGTGTGCACCGCGATCTCCTGGACCTGGTGCCGGGCGACGCCACCGGCGGTGTGCGGCGTCTGCGTGTTACCCCAGCCGGTGAAGCAGCCCTGGTCCGGACCGGCCTCCCGAAGGGCTGCCAGCAACAGCCCGGTCGAGGCGGCCAGCCAGGCCTGCACGGCCTCGCGCTCCTGCGGCGCGACTGCGTCCCCCTGGGCCGGGGTCCTGGACGTGGCGTCCGGCCCGGCGGCGACGGTGGCGGCCCAGCGGCGGCGGCCCTCGCCGATGTGCTGCACCAGGTCCGACAGCCTCCACCCGGGGCAGGTCGGCACAGGCAGGTCGAGGCTGGGCGCGGCGGCGATCGCGGCGCGGAAGGCGGTTGCACGTTCGTCGATCAGCCGCAGCAGATCGGGAAACTCCAGAGTCTTGTAGCGGCGCTCGTCGATGCGCTCGTAGTAGCTGCCGGGACGCAACGGTGCTCCTCCTCGGGACGGGGGTCAGAGGGCGTTGAGCAGGACGACGTAGACGGCGGTGCCGATACCGACGCTCAGGATCGTGCGCCGCCCGAAGGCCAGGTGTACGCCGACGGTGACGGCGACGGCAAGCAGGGCGTACCCGGCGCCGTGCGGGTCGGCGGCCATGGTGCCGTGCAGCGCGGTCACGGCGAGGATCAGCAGTTCGACGGGGCCCTCTTAGCGTCTCCAGTACGCCGTGTATGTCGGAGGGGGACAGCGGGGTGGGCAGGACGGACGGAGCGGCGGGCCCGCACGACGTCGGTGAAGGGCATGGCTGGGGGGCATGCGATTCCTCTCTGGTGTGTTCGGCTCCCGTGGGGGCGGATGCGTTTCACGGGCGGTGCCGGCGAGGCCGTTCGCCAGGATGGTGTCCCGTGCGTCAGCGGTGGGCGGAGCGGTTGAGCTCGACGACCTCCTCCAGCGTCGGCGAGGAGCCGATCGTGGCGAATCGCTCCATCAGGCTGTCGCGGATCCCCTTGTCCTTGACCCGGTCGGCCGCGGCCAGGGCCGGGCCGAGTTCGTCCAGGGTCAGCTCGGTGCAGTAGGCAGGACCCATCGGCTGCTGGCGCCAGGAGTCGGCCAGCACACCGGCGTCGAAGGGGTCGAAGCCACTCTCGTCGACGAGGCGCATGGCCAACCGGCGAACTTCGCCGGAGTCGGCCGCGACCGGGATGGCGATGCGGCCAGGGGTCCCCGCCGGGGTCCCCTTGGTCTGCAGCGTTCCGGCCAGGACGGCGTTCCACGCCTTGACCACGGGCCGGCGCAGCTGCTCGACCACCCACAGGCTTTCCACCTGCCCGTTGTCCACCGCTTCGACGGGGCCGTTGAGGTGGGGGTAGTAGTTGGAGGTGTCGATGACCACGGTCTCCCCGGGTACGGAGGAGAACAGGTCGGCCAGCGCGGGGATCCGCGCGAAGGGGACGGACAGGATGACCACGTCCCGGTCCTGCACGGCCGCCGCGGCCGTCGCCGCGCGCGCCCCGAACTCCAGCACACCGGCGTCGATGGTCTCCGGCCCCCGGGAGTTGGCGACCGCGACGTCGTGTCCACCCGCACTGAACTTGCGAGCGAGCGTCGCCCCGATCGCACCCGTGCCGATAACGCCAATCCTCATGATTTCTCCGTCTCAGGGTTGCGCCGCCCTCAGGCGAGGGCGGCCGGATGTGGTGACTGCACCAGCGAGAGCGAGGGCCGGCCGGCGCTCGGCTCGAAGTCGTCCTGCTCGCAGTACCCGTATGTGATGGACTCGCCAAGCCGGACGAAGGGCTCCCCATCGGTCGGGCACAGGGCGACGCCTTCGCACAGCACGCCGGTGCGGCGCCCCACTTGGTGGTAGGTGGTCACCGGTGCAGGCCGACCAGTGTGCGGAACTCACCCGCGACTAGCAGGTCACGGGCGGTAGCGCCGTCCTGCATGCCAGTGGCGCGGATGGTGCGGTGGACATGGACACTCCTCGGACGGCTAAGTGGCGGGCCCCGCCACTTCGGTTTCCGCTACGATAACCACTAAGTGGCGGGGCCCGCCACTTCGGGGTACTGGGAGGTGGTTCATGGGCGGGCAGCGATCCGACGCTCAGCGCAACTACGCGCTGATCCTCGACGTCGCCCAGCAGGAAGTCGCCGCGCACGGCGCCGAGACATCGCTGGAGCAGATCGCCCGCGCGGCCGGCGTCGGGTCCGCCACCGTGCGGCGGCACTTCCCCAACAAGCGCGCCCTACTGCACGCGGTCTTCCGCGAAGGCGTCGAGGCGCTCCACACCCGGGCCCTCGAGCTGGCCGAAACCGAGGACGCCCGGGGAGCGCTGCTCGAATGGCTCACCGCGCTGGCGAAGTACGCCGCCACAGCACGCGGCATGGCCGTGGCACTGGTGCGCGACGAAACAGACGCGCGCCAGGAGCACCCCTGTGACCGCCTCATCGACGCCGGTGAACCACTGTTGCGGCAGGCGGTCGACGTCGGCGCCGTGCCGGCCGGGGTGACGTCGGAGGATCTGGTGACGCTGGTCACCGGCATCGTCCTGGCGACGGAGCACCGCCGGGATCCGACCGCGGAGGCAGAACGGTTGCTGGCAATCGCGGTCCGGGGAATCAGCCCGTAGCCCCCGAGGGGACAGGCGCCCCCGAGGGAACAGGCGGTGGCCGACGGCGCGCTTGCGAGGCAGCCTCCCCGGGCTGCCATGCCAAAGGGCCCCCGGGTCGTTCTGCCGCTCGGACATGAGCAGATCGAAGAGCCCTTCCACGCGCCAGCTCACCGACGCCGGCAGGCCGTCACCGCGTACAGCGAACGCCGTCATTCCTCGGCGGGGATCTGTTGGACGCCGAGCCCGAGCAGGAGCATCTCAGCGCCGTTGTTCCAGGTCACGTACTGCATGAGTGGAAGTCCTTGCCGGGCACAGGGAGTTCGGGTTCAGGGGCGGATGAGGGCCTTGAGGATCTGGCGGTCGGCCATGGCCCGGTAGGCGTCAGGTGTCCGGTCGAGAGTGAAGGTCTGATCGAAGACGCGGCCGGGGGCGATGGTGCCGTCCAGGACGTCGGGCGACAGCTCCTCCTCGACATAGCCGCACCACGGCTCACAGAACATTCGGCTCCCGGGACCACCGGACCGCGGTCGCAGTCCTCGAGCAGCTGAGGGAAGGGCCACGCTCCAGGTGATGTCGCGGGCGTTCAGTGCAGTCTTCCAGCGCATGGTCCAGCGGGCCTGTCCCATAGCCTGATCACGGCGACGAGCGCCGATGCGTGAGTGATGAGTTCCCCGGTGTGGGCGCCAGGCACGCGCCCCGCAGACGCCCGCGGCTCCTGGTCGGCCCACCCCGCCGCCGCCCTGTGCGCCACTGTCACCCTCCCAGCGAACGATCTGTCCGCCGCACGCCAGACCTGGCTGATCACCGCGGCCATCGCCTGGTTGTCCGCCGCCCCACGCAGTGTTCGACGGGCCAAGGCAGGGACATAGGGCGAGCCGGTAGGCGAGGCGGGGGCCCTCTGGTGGTGTTGCCTCGGCGGTCGCAGATCGAGATGGAGCGGGTTGAAGCGGTCCGCTGTTCTCCGTGCGGTGGTAGGTACCCGCTTTCCATAGCCGCGGGTCGAGCGTGATGAATGCCTGGTCGTGGAAGTCGCCATTCGGGGTGACGAAGAGTGCACCTCCGCTTTCGCCGTCTTTCCGCTCTGAGCGGGCCGGACGAGGCCGACGAGGTGCTCGAGTTCCCGCGGAATGCGATCCGGATGGGGGAAGAGACCTGACGGAGGAGGGCGAAACGCCGCCGGGGTCCTTCGCGGCCTCCAGTGAACCGACGATCATGCCGCGTCATGGACATCTTGCTCGTCGCCAGCGCGTTCAACAGCCTGTCCCAGCGTGTGTACGCGGAACTGACGGACGAAGGGCACCGGGTCGATGTCGTTCTCGCCTCCCACGGCGCCGAAGCGATCCGGACCGCCGTCCTCGAAGTGTGTCCGGAACTGATCATCGCTCCGATGCTGAAGACAGCGCTGCCGGAGGACGTCTGGCAGGCGGACACCTGCCTCGTCGTGCACCCGGGGCCGCCCGGCGACCGCGGCCCCTCATCCCTGGACTGGGCGATCACCGAGGACGCCGCCCGGTGGGGAGTGACGGTGCTGCAGGCCGAGGCGGCGATGGACGCGGGGGACGTGTGGGCGTCCGAGTCGTTCCCGATGGCGCCGGTCGGGAAGAGCGATCTGTACCGCAACGAGGCCTCCGACGCCGCCGTGGCCGCAGTCAAGCTGGCCGTACAGCGATACTCCGACGGCTCGTTCAAACCCCAGGCGCAGAGCGAGCCCTCGATCCGCGTGGTGTGGCGTGACTTCTTCCGCCAGGACCAGCGCAGGATCGACTGGGAGGGCGACAGCACCGAGACGGTCCTGTGCAAGCTCCGCGGGGCCGACTCGCAGCCGGGGGTCCTGGACGAGCTCCTCGGCCAGGAGGTGTTCCTGCACGGCGGCCATCCCGAGGACCGGCTGCGCGGCCGCCCCGGGGAACTGCTCGCGACGCGCGCCGGGGCGGTCTGCCGGGCCACCTTGGACGGCGCGGTGTGGATTCCCGAGCTGCGTCCCCGCAAGAACTCCGGCGATCCCGCGCCGTTCCGCCGACCCGCTGCCGCCGTGCTCGCTTCCTTCCCGGTCCCCTCCGGCTCCGAGGCAAGGTCGCGGATCGGGCCTCCTTCGTGGTCCGGCAGCCGTCCCGGGTGGCTGCCGGAGGACACCGCCCCGCTCGAGTTGCCCGCCGGGCGGCGCACCTGGACCGACATCCGGTACCGGCAGCAAGGCGACGTCGGCTTCCTGACCATCTCCTTCCCCGCAGGGGCGATGAGCACCGACCACTGCCGCAGGCTGCTCGCCGCCTACCGGTATGCGCTCACCCGCCCCACCTCGCTGCTGGTGCTCGGCGGAGCCCGCGACTTCTTCTCCAACGGCATCCACCTCAACGTCATCGAGGCGGCCGCCGACCCGGCGGGCGAGTCCTGGGCCAACCTCAACGCCATGGACGACCTGGTCGAGGCGGTGCTGCGTACCACCGACCGGATGGTGGTGGCGGCGCTCGGCGGCAACGCCGCGGCCGGCGGCGTCATGCTCGCCCTGGCCGCCGACGAGGTGTGGTGCCGCACGGGTACCGTCCTCAACCCGCACTACCGGCGGATGGGCCTGTACGGGTCGGAGTTGTGGACGTACACGCTGCCGCGCCGCGTCGGAGCCGAGACGGCCGGGCGGCTGACGACCGAGGCACTCCCGGTGAGCGCCGCCGCGGCCGCGGCGATCGGGCTGGTGGACCGTGTGGTGGAGGTCCCGGCACAGGAGTTCGCCGCCGAGGTCGACCGGATGGCGGCCGGACTCGCCCGTGATCCGGACCTCCCGCGGCGGATCGCCGCGAAGGCCGCGGCCCGCCGTGCGGACGAGGAACAGCGGCCGCTCGCGGAGTACCGGCGGGCCGAGCTCGCCCGTATGCGCGCCATCTTCTTCGATCCGCACGCCCCGTACCACGCCCTGCGCTCTGCCTTCGTCCGCAAGCTGCCGGGCGGCTCGGCCCGCCCCCTGTCCCCCATCGACGAGCCGGTCGCCGGGAGTGACCGGTGACGCGGTCCGCCACCCGCCTGCTGGTGGCGGGCGTCGGCAACATCTTCCTCGCTGACGACGCCTTCGGCCCCGAGGTGATCCGCGCGCTGGACCTGCGACCCCTTCCCGCCGAGGTGCGGGTGCGGGACTTCGGCATCCGCGGGATCGATCTCGCATACGAGCTGCTGGACGGCTACGACACGGTCGTCCTCGTCGACGCGTCCGTGCGGGGGCACCGCCCGGGCACCCTGTCGCTGATCGAGCCGGAACTCCCGGACACGCGCACGGGCGCCGCCCCGCCGGAGGCGCACGGCATGGATCCGGCGAAGGTACTGGCCCTGGCCGCCCACCTCGGCGACGAGCCCTTGCCGCGCGTCCTAGTGCTGGCCTGCGAGCCCGAGGCGCGGCCCCGCGACGACGACGACATCGCCCCGGGCATCAGCGCGACGGTCCGCGACGCGGTCGAACGGGCCGTCACAGCACTGCACGCCATGACTCCGGTGCTGCTCGCCGACCCCGCGGCCACGCCCCCGTTGAGCCGCCCGGACGAATCCACGGGCCCGTCCACGGCCGGGGTCCCGCAGCCGGTGGCCGGCGGCGTCGAGGATCGGTGACGCACCGACACCCGGTCCTCCCCACACCGACCGCGAGGAGCAGCGCCCATGTGCGAGTCCCTGGACGACGTCACCCAGGCCGTCCTGGCGAAGAACGACGGCCTGGCCGCCGGCCTGCGCGACGAGCTGACCAGGCGCGGAGTCTGCCTGGCCAACCTCCTGTCCAGTCCCGGCAGTGGAAAGACGGAGCTCCTCGGACGGATGCTGGCCCTGGCGGTGGAGCGAGGCGTCCCGGTGGCTGCTCTCACCGCCGACCTCGCGACCGAGAACGACGCCCAGCGGCTGGCCCGTTCCGGAGCACCGGTCAAACAGCTGCTGACCGACGGGCTGTGCCATCTGGAGGCCCGTCAGCTCAGCGGCCATGTGAACGGCTGGCTGCCCGAGGACACCGCGGTGCTGTTCGTGGAGAACGTCGGCAATCTCGTCTGTCCGGCCGCCTACGACCTCGGCGAGAACCTGCGCATCGTGCTCATGGCGGTGACGGAGGGGGAGGACAAGCCACTGAAGTACCCCACGGCCTTCGGCTCCGCCCATCTGGTGGTGCTCACCAAGACCGATCTGGCCGAGGCCGCCGGGTTCGACGAAACCGCGTTCCTCACGCATGTGCAGCAGGTCAACCCCGGGGTCGAGGTCGTCCGGTCCTGCGCCCGTGACGGCGCCGGCGTCGGAACCCTGTTGGAACGGGTGCTGGCCGCGCGGGACGGGGCCCCCGCGCACCGTCCGCCCCTCGCCCCGCACCCCCACGGTCACCAGCACGCCGGTGAGGACTCCGGCCTCGCGGCCGGCCGCCTCGCGTGACCGCGCCCGCCACACAGGCGGTGCGCTGCCGCGTCACCGTGCGCGGCACAGTCCAGGGTGTGGGCTTCCGCCCGTTCGTGCACCGCCTGGCGACCGACCTCGCCCTGTCCGGCTTCGTGAGCAACACGGCCAGCGGCGTCCTCATCGAAGTGGAGGGCCTGGCGGAGGGAGTGGCCCGCTTCTGCGATCGACTGGCCACGCAGCCCCCACCGCTGGCCGCCGTCACCGACGTCGGCGTCGAGGACCTGCCCGCCACCGGCGCCGACGACACCTTCACCATCCGGGCCACCGAGCGGTCCCCGGGCCGCACCCAGCTCCCACCCGACACCGCCACCTGTGCCGACTGCCTGCGCGAACTGGCCGATCCGGCCGATCGCCGGCACCGCCACCCCTTCGTCACATGCACCCACTGCGGCCCCCGCTTCACGATCGCCACCGGGATGCCGTACGACAGGGCGCTGACCACGATGGGCGGCTTCCCGATGTGCCCCGCCTGCGCCCGGGAGTACGGCGACCCGGCGGACCGCCGCTTTCACGCCCAGCCCGTCGCCTGCCCGTACTGCGGCCCCCGGCTGCGCCTGGTGCCCGCGGCCGGCAGCGGGCTGCGCCCCGCAAGGGACGCCGACGCCCTGGCGGCAGCCCGGACTCTGCTGGCCGCCGGACGGATCCTCGCGGTCAAGGGCCTCGGCGGCTATCACCTGGCCTGCGACGCCACCGACGCGGCGGCCGTCGACACGCTGCGCGCCCGCAAGGAGCGCGGCGGCAAACCCTTCGCGGTCATGTGCGCGGACCTCGATGTTGTGCGGTCGATCGCCGAGGTCTCAGCCGCCGAGCGCACGGCCCTCACCGGCTCGCGCCGCCCCATCGTGCTGCTGCGCCGGCACGAGCGGGCCGCGCACCTCCGGCTCGCTGACGGAGTGTGCCCCGGCAGCCCCCACCTCGGCGTGATGCTGCCCTACACACCCGTGCACACGCTGCTGCTCGGGCTGCCCGGTGATCCGCCGGGCCCCCGTGTGCTGGTCATGACGAGCGGCAACCGCTCCGGCGAACCGATCGTCACGGACGACGAGGAGGCGCTGACCCGGCTGGACGGGCTGGCCGACGCCTGGCTCGCCCATGACCGGGTCATCGCCTCCCCGTGCGACGACTCGCTGCTGCGGGTGCGCGCCGACGGCACCGAACAGGTGCTGCGCCGCTCCCGCGGGTATGTGCCCCGCCCGCTGCGTCTGCCGGTCGTCGTGCGGCCCGCGCTCGCGGTGGGCGGCGACCTGAAGAACGCGCTGTGTGTCGGCGAGGGGGACCAGGCCTGGCTCGGCCCGCACATCGGCGACATGGGCGACCTGACCACCCTGGAGGCCGCCCAGCGGGCGGAACGGCACATCCGGCGGCTCAGCGGCGTCACCCCCGAACTCGTCGCGGCCGACCGGCACCCCGGCTACTACTCCTCCCGCTGGGCCCACCGACGCGCCACCCAACTGCCCTGTCCCACACCCGTCTTCGTCCAGCACCACCACGCGCACATCGCCTCGGCGATGGCCGAGCACGGCCTCGACGGCACCACACCCGTGATCGGCGTCGCCTTCGACGGCACGGGCTACGGCGACGACGGCACCGTCTGGGGCGGCGAGATCCTGCTCGCCGACTACACGGGGGCCCGGCGATTCGCCCACCTCTTCCCCGCACCGCTGCCCGGCGGAGACGCCGGGGTCGCCAATCCGTGCCGTCTGGCCCTGGCCCGGTTGTGGGCCGCGGGAATGCCGTGGGACCGCGACCTGCCCTGCGTCGCCGCCTGTTCGCCCGTCGAACTGACCGTTCTGGAGCGGCAGTTGACTCGCGGAGTTGCCTGCGTGGCGACCTCCAGCATGGGGCGGCTCTTCGACGCGGTGTCGTCCCTGGTGGGTGTGTGCCACCGCGCGGGATACGAGGCCCAGGCCGCCCTGGAACTGGAAGCCGCGGCCGTTTCGGCGCGGGACGCCGACACCTCGGCGTACGCCTTCGGCATCACCTCCGGCACGTGCGACCCGGCGCCCGCGCTCATGGCACTCGTCGCCGACCTGCGTCGGGGCGCACCGGTGCCCCTGCTCGCGGCGCGTTTCCACCGCGGCGTCGCACAGGCCGTGGCGGAGATCTGCCGGCGGGCGCGCCGGGACACCGGCGTGGCCACCGTCGCCCTCAGCGGCGGGGTCTTCGCCAACGCACTGCTGGAGGAGGAGTGCACGCGGTTGCTGGCCCAGGACGGCTTCGCGGTGCTGCGGCACGCCGAAGTCCCCCCGAACGACGGCGGATTGGCCCTTGGACAACTCGTGGTCGCGGCGCACGAACGACAAGAGGAGTGACCCATGTGTTTGGCAGTGCCCGGCAAGGTCGTCGCCATCGACGACAGCGCCGATCCGCTCACCGGGTTGATCGACTTCGGTGGTGTGCAGAAGCAGGCGTGTCTGGAGTACGTGTCCGACGTGAAGGTGGGCGAGTACGTCATCGTGCACGTCGGGTTCGCGCTCCAGCGCCTGGACGAGGAATCGGCCCTGGCCTCCTTGAAGCTCTTCGAGGAACTGGGGCTGCTGGAGGAGGAGTTCGGCGACGCCTGGGAGCAGGCGGCGAAGGAGGCGGGAAGCGCGTGAAGTACATCGACGAGTTCAACGACCCCGAGCTCGCCCGGCGGCTGCTGGACGAGATCCGCGCCACCGCCACCCGGCCATGGGCCCTGATGGAGGTGTGCGGCGGCCAGACCCACTCCATCATCCGACACGGCATCGACCAACTCCTGCCCGAGCAGGTCGAGTTGATCCACGGCCCTGGCTGTCCCGTGTGTGTCACCCCGCTGGAGGTCATCGACAAGGCACTGGAGATCGCCTCGCGTCCCGGGGTGATCTTCTGCTCCTTCGGCGACATGCTCCGGGTACCGGGCACCGGCCGGGACCTGTTCCGGGTCAAGGGCGAGGGCGGCGACGTCCGGGTGGTCTACTCACCGCTCGACGCCCTGGAGCTGGCCCGCCGCAACCCGGACCGGGAGGTGGTCTTCTTCGCCATCGGCTTTGAGACCACCGCCCCCGCCAACGCCATGGCCGTGCACCAGGCCCGCCGCCTGGGCCTGGCCAACTTCAGCCTCCTGGTGTCGCACGTACGGGTGCCCCCGGCCGTCGAGGCCATCATGACCGCCCCCGCCTGCCGGGTGCAGGGCTTCCTGGCCGCCGGGCACGTGTGCAGCGTGATGGGCACGGCCGAGTACCCGCGGCTCGCCGAGCGGTTCCGCGTACCGCTGGTGGTGACCGGATTCGAACCGCTGGACATCCTCGAGGGCATCCGCCTGGCGGTGCGCCAGCTCGAGCGTGGGGAGCACCGGGTGGAGAACGCCTACCCGCGTGCCGTGCGGGAGGACGGCAACCCGGCCGCCGTACGCATGATCGAGGAGGTGTTCGAGGTCACCGACCGCAACTGGCGCGGCATCGGGCCCATTCCCGACAGTGGCTGGCGGCTGACCGAGGCGTTTCGCGCGTACGACGCCGAGCACCGCTTCCAGGTCACCGACATCCGCACCGAGGAGCCCGCCGAGTGCCGCGCGGGCGAGGTGCTCCAGGGGCTGATCAAGCCGACCGAGTGCGCCGCGTTCGGCACCACCTGCACCCCGCGCACCCCGCTCGGCGCCACCATGGTCTCCAGCGAGGGCGCCTGCGCCGCGTACTACCTGTACCGCCGGATGAACGCCGCGACACCGCAGGCCACCGGAGCCGCGGGCAAGGAGATGAACCCCGTTGGCTGAACTCGCCGAAACCGTCGACCCCGCCAACTGGACCTGCCCCGCACCCCTGCGCGACCAGCCCGTCGTGGTCATGGGACACGGCGGAGGCGGGGCGCTGTCGGCGGAGCTGATGGAGCAGATCTTCGCGCCCGCCTACGGCAACCCCATGCTCGCCGCGCTCGCCGACTCCGCCGTCCTCGAACTGGGCGGCGCCCGGCTGGCCTTCTCCACCGACTCCTACGTGGTCAGACCGCTGTTCTTCCCCGGCGGCAGCCTCGGTGACCTCGCGGTCAACGGCACCGTCAACGACCTCGCGATGAGCGGAGCCAAACCCGCCTACCTGTCCGCCGCCTTCGTACTCGAAGAGGGCGTCGAACTGGCCGTCGTCGAACGGATCGCGCGCGCCATGGGCGCGGCGGCCGAGAGCGCCGGGGTCACCATCGCCACGGGCGACACCAAGGTGGTGGAGTCCGGGCACGGAGACGGTGTCTACGTCAGCACCGCCGGTGTGGGGCTCGTCCCCGACGGGGTGGACATCCGCCCCCAGCGGGCGCGGCCCGGTGACGCCGTCATCGTCAGCGGCCCGATCGGCCTGCACGGGGTGGCGATCATGAGTGTCCGGGAGGGGCTGGAGTTCGGCGTCGAGCTGGCCAGCGACACGGCACCGCTCGCGGACCTGGTCGCGTCCATGCTGGCCGTCACCCCGGACATCCATGTCCTGCGCGACCCGACCCGCGGCGGTCTGGCCGCGTCCCTCAACGAGATCGCCCGCGCCTCCGGAACCGGTGTCCGGCTGCGGGAGCGTGCCATTCCGGTGCCGGACGCGGTCGCGAACGCCTGCGGCTTCCTGGGGCTCGACCCCCTCTACGTCGCCAACGAGGGCCGGCTGGTCGCCTTCGTGCCCCCCGCGAAGGCGGAGGAGGTCCTCGCGGCGATGCGCGCCCATCCGCAGGGCGCCGGGGCCACACTCATCGGTGAATGCGTCGCCGACCACCCCGGCATGGTGGTGGTCGCCACCGGGCTCGGCGGCACCCGGGTGGTGGACCTGCCGCTCGGCGAGCAGTTGCCGCGCATCTGCTGACCCGCAACGCCTGCGGGGCCCCGCCGACGGCTCGGGCGTCGGCGGGGCCCCGCAGGTGTCAGCGCTGGGCCTCGATCCCGGTGATCTCCAGTTCCCGGCCGCTGCGCAGCTCGGTGGAGGGCTGGTCGCAGTGCGGACACCAGAAGAACGGGGGCATGCCCACCGCGAACTCCTGCGCGCACGGGCCGCAGTAGGCCTGCGCGGGAACCTGCTCGACCACGAGCCGGGCAGCGGCGAGGGACGTTCCGTCGCGGGCCACTTCGAAGGCGAAGTCGAGGGCGTCGGGCACGACTCCCGACAGCTCGCCCACCCGGACGGTCACCGCCGAGACGGCGCCCGTCCCGTCCGCCCGGGCCAGTTCGTCGGCCCGCTCGATGATCGCGGTCGCGATCGACAACTCGTGCACGGCCGGCTCACGGGTACCGGTGGCCCGCGCGCAGACCGCCGGCCATCCGGTAGATCCGCAACTCGCGCCGCAGACTCGGCAACTCCTGTACGAACAACGCCAGGGCCACGGCGCCGGCCAGGGCGGCCTCGGCCATCAGCAGCCGCCGTCCCGACGTCCTGTCCTGTGCGCCGCGTCCTCGTTGGAATTTCATTCCGGCTCCCTGCTGTTCCTCATCCCGGCGGGATGTTCGGCATGACGTCCAGCAGGGCGTCGTGCCGCTTCCAATGGATCCCGGTGGAGCGGCGCGCGTCGGCGGTGCCGTCCTCGTGATGCCCGGTCTGCCGGCCGTACGGCCCTGTGTTGCCCTGGTGCATACCGGAGACGTGCCCGGTCGAGTCGGGCTTGGCCTGGGGTCGGCCGACCCTGATGCTGCCCATGGGGTGTGCTCCTTCCTCGCCTCCGCGCCGCGGAGGACGTCCTCATGACCGCTCGGTGAGGTCCTCGAAGAACCGGTCGACGGCGGGCCAGATCCGGCCGCCGCCGGACAGGCCCCGCCATTCCCGGCGTACCACCGCGATCATCCGGTAGCAGTCGTCGACCGGGACGATCCAGTGGTGGTCGTTGCCGTGGACGGTGTTCACGAGCAGTGCCTCCACGTCGGGTTCCATGGACGCGAGCTGCGGACACTCCGCGGCCAGCCGCTGCCAGGCCGCCGCGTCGATCTCCCATCGCATGGCCCCGGCCGGGCTCGGGCCCTCGGCGGTGACCGTGCCGTCGGCCCGGGGCACGAAGAAGACCAGCCCCACGGGGACGCCCAGGACTTCAGTATCCACCCGGTCCAGGCGGATCCGCCTGCGGGGAACCAGCCGGTAGCGCCCGTCCCCCGTACCGCCGTCGGCGAAGAGCACCGAGCAGGGGCCGCAGGCGCAGCACACCTGCTCGTCCGCGGTGTCGTAGAGGTGGGGGTGCTCGTCGGCCACCGGCGCGGCGCACAGATCGCACCGCTCCGCCACGGCCGTCGTGGTGCCGTCCGCGGAGGAGCGGATGAGACGGGCCAGCGCGCCTTCCGTGGTCACGGTGTGCCTCGGTGCGTGAGCGTGGCCAGTGGTACGAAGGCGGGGGGCGCGGCGGTTTCCACCGGCTCCACCGCCGTCAGCTCCGGAGCGACGGCGAGCACCGCCTCCCGGACCGCGGCGGTCACGTCGCTCGTGCCGCCGCCACCACAGCCGGAGCCGCAGCCGCCACCCGTCGTCAGTCGCACGCGGCCCACGGCTCCATCCACACCGGCCCACTCCACGTCGCCGCCGCGTTCCTGCACTGCGGGCCGCAACCGCTCGACCGCTCGGGCGGCCCGGCTCTCGACGGGCTCCGGGTGGATCTCGTGCAGCACCAGGAGGTGCCCCAGCAACTCATCGTCGGCCAGTAGGCCGGACAACCGCGCGTCTGCGTGGTCCATGACCCGGGCCAGCGCCTCGCCGTAGACCTCGGTCAGCAGCCGTACCGCCTCGATCGCCGAGCGGGTGGAGGGACCCGGCGCGGACTCGAGCCCTTCCAGCAGCTGGTCGAGACGGGCGAGCCGGGACTCCACCATCGGGTCGGCGAGACGTTCGACTTCCTCGACCTCCTCGGGCTCAGCCATGGTTCGCGCCGTAGGTCGGCGAGTGCAGTGTGGTCAGCGTCTTGCCCTTGCCGACGTACATGTGCACCCCACACGGCAGACAGGGGTCGAAGCTGCGCACGGTGCGCATGATGTCGACGCCCTTGAAGTCGTCGGGCCCGTTCTCCTCGAAGATCGGCTGTCCCTGGACGGCGTCCTCGTACGGTCCGGGGGTGCCGAACTTGTCGCGGGGGCTGGCGTTCCACGGCGTGGGCGGGTACGGGTGGTAGTTGGCGATCTTCTTGTCCTTGATCACCAGGTGGTGGGAGAGGACACCGCGCACCGCCTCGTGGAAGCCGCAGCCGATCGCCTCGTCGGGCACCTCGAAGTTCTCGAACACCTTGGTGTCGCCGGCGCGTACCAGTCCCATCGCCTCTTCCAGGAACTGCAGGGCCATGGCGGCCGCGTAGGCGACGAAGTACGGCCGGGCGCGGTCCCGTTCGATGGTGTTGCTCCACTTCGGGATGCGCCACTCCAGCGTGGTCTCCGGCAGCGACTCGCCCTTGGGCAGCGAGATGCGCACGCTGCTGCCGGTGGCCTTGATGTACGGGGTGTCGACCAGGCCGCTCAGCGCTGTCGACCACAACCGGGCCAGCGGGCCCCCACCGGTGTCCAGGGCCAGGTGGTCCCCGGTGCGCTGGTCGAACCAGCGCGGGCTCATCACCCAGCTGTACTTGCCGTCGAAGTCACGCTTCTGCGGCACCGGGACGGTGGTCTGGTTCCACGGGTGGCGCATGTCGACCGGGTTGCCCAGCGGATCGTGGGTGACGAAGGGCTGCTCGTTGACCCAGTCCTCGTAGAAGGAGCTGCCCAGCATGATCCGCAGGCCGAGGTTGATGTCGACGAGGTTGTTGGTGACCAGTTCGCCGTCGACGATGATGCCGGGGGTGACGTACATCGCCTTGCCCCAGGTGTTCATGTTTTCGTAGCGGTAGTCGACCACGTCCGGGTTCTGCCACGCACCCCAGCAGCCCAGCAGGGTGCGGCGGCGTCCGACCTCCTCGTAGCCGGGCAGCGCCTCGTAGAAGAAGTCGAAGACGTCGTCGTTCATGGCGACGGCCTTCTTGACGAAGTCGATGACCCGCATGAGGCGGCTGAGATAGTCGGTGAAGACGGTCGGCTGCGGCAGCGTGCCCACGCCACCGGGGTAGAGCGTGGACGGGTGGACGTGCCGCCCCTCCATCAGGCAGAACATCTCACGGGTGACCCGGCTGACCTTAAGGGCTTCCTTGTAGACCTCGCCCTCGAAGGGATTGAAGGCCTTCATGATGTCGGCGATGGTCCGGTAGCCGTGGATGTCGCCGCGGGGTGCGTCGGTGCGCTCGGCGCGGGCCAGCACACCGGGGTTGGTGGCCTTGACCATGGCTTCGCAGAAGTCCACGAACACCAGGTTGTCCTGGAAGATCGTGTGGTCGAACATGTACTCGGCCGCTTCGCCGAGGTTGACGATGTGCTCGGCGAGCCTCGGCGGCTTGACCCCGTAGGCCATCTGCTGGGCGTAGTCGGAGCAGGTGGTGTGGTTGTCCCCGCAGATGCCGCAGATGCGGGAGGTGATGAATCCTGCGTCGCGCGGGTCCTTGCCCTTCATGAACACCGAGTAGCCGCGGAACAGCGACGAGGTGCTGTGGCACTCCACGACTTCCTGGTTGGCGAAGTCGATCTTCGTGTAGATGCCCAGATTCCCGATGATGCGGGTGATCGGGTCCCAGGACATGTCCACGAGCTGCGCCGGCTTGCGTCCCGTGGGCCGGGACTCGGTTGTGGTCATCGCTGTTACTGCCCCTTGCTGTCGGTGTTCTCTCGGTCCGTGATGGGGTGGGCCTCGCGGGCTGTCAGGGCCGCCAGTAGGGGTCGTAACCGCTGGTCAGCTTCCGCTTGTTGTGGCGCCACCTGGGTTCGTGGTTCACCAGCTCGTTGGTGAAGCCGCGCAGGCGGCGGATGACGGCTCCGTACGGCTTGACGACCATCGACGACAACGTTCCGCCGGGTGGCTCGTCCATGAAGGGCATGAAGGCGTCGGGGAAACCGGGCATCGTGCAGCCGATGCAGATGCCGCCGACGTTCGGGCAGCCGCCGATGCCCGCCATCCAGCCGCGCTTGGGAACGTTGCAGTTGACCACCGGTCCCCAACACCCTGTCTTCACCAGGCACTTGGGTGAGTTGTAGTCCTTGCCGAAGTTGCCCTGCTCGTAGTACGAGCCGCGGTCACAGCCCTCGTGGACCGTCTTTCCGAACAGCCACTGCGGACGCAGCATGTGGTCCAACGGGGGCGGCGGAGCGGATCCAGCCGCGTGGTAGAGGACCCAGATCAGGGTCTCCATGAAGTTCTCGGGCTGGATGGGGCAGCCGGGGACGTTCACCACGGGCAGGGCGCCCTGGGACTTGAAGTCCCAGCCCAGGTAGTCCGCGAGGCCCATGCAGCCGGTCGGGTTGCCGGCCATCGCGTGGATGCCGCCGAAGGTGGCACAGGTACCGGCGGCCACCACCGCCCAGGCCTTGGGGGCGAGTTGATCGATCCACCAGTTCAGGGTCTGCGGCTCACCGGTCTCGGGGTCGTTGCCGAACGACGTCCAGTAGCCGTCGCCCTCGATGATGTTCTGGTTGGGGATCGACCCCTCGATGACGAGGATGAACGGGGCCAACTCGCCGCGCGCCGCCGCCCGGTAGGGAGCGAGGAAGTCCTCACCGCCCAGGCTCGGGGAGAGCACCTTGTTGACCAGGTTCACCTTCGGCAGGCCCGGGATCAGGCCGAGGACCAGGTCCTCGATGGAGGGCTGGTCGGCGGCCGTCAGGGAGACGGTGTCGCCGTCGCAGCTCATGCCTTCGGAGATCCAGAGGATGTGGATCTCGTCGAAGCCCTGCCTTTCCTCGCCGCGGCTGGGTTCGCCGCTGACCTCGGTGGTGCTGCTGTGCGTTGTCATGTCAACGGCCTCCGCTGCGGGGGGTGTCGGAGTCGGTCGGGCTGAGTGGTTCCAGTTCGTCGGGCCGGAAGTAGTGGTAACGGCCGTACCAGTTGTGCAGTTCGGCCGCCGGATCGTCCTCGAGGGTGACGGCGAGGTGCACACTGCCGTCCACGTCGTGGAAGACGGCGGCCACCTCGGCGGTCCGCCCGGCCAGGAACATGTCCTGGGCGTCGGCGCCGCGTCGCCGCGGCCGCAGCCGGACGCGACTGCCACGGCCGAGGGGAACGCCGTCGACGAGCACCGTGTCGGTGGACGGGGAGAGACCGTCGTCGGCACCCTCCTGCCACCAGGCGGCGCGTTCGACGGGTGGGCTCTCGCGGGTGACCGGTGCCGGGGCACGCCGTTCCGCGGGTGGGGTCTCGCAGGTGGCCGGGGCCAGGGACCGGACGGCACCGTGCAGTCGTTCGAAGACCTCGCGGGGCATGGTGTCGACCCGGTCGAGGATCGCGGCGGCCCGCGCGTCGGTGGCGCGTGCCTCGCGTTTCTCCTCGTCGGTGAGCAACATCGTGCGCAGGGTGAGGATCTCGTCGATCTCCCCCGCGTCATGCAGGTCGCCCGGACTTTCCGGGGCCACCTGCGGATGGTCGGGAAGGATGATCGGCGAGGCCAGCAGGACGCTTCCGACGGCGCCCGCACCGGCGGCGGGATCGCCTGCCGGCTCGCCTCCGAGCACGGGGAAAGCGAATTCGTTGCGGCATGCGTCGGCATGGCTACGCAGATCCTCGGGCGGATCGATCAGGGAGGCGAACTCGACGCCTTCACCGCCGATGAGCGTATGGGTGGCAATGAGGGCACGGCACAGCGCCTCGTCGCGCGGGGCCTGCGGATCGGGCGCGGTTGCGGTGTTCGTGGTGCGTACCCGCAGCCGGTAGAGGTCCGGCCCGAGCCGCTCGACGCCGACGGTGGTGTTGGCCTGTAGCTCCTCGCGACGGCGCACCACTCGCCCGACGTCCTGCGGCAGTTCCTCGACGTCAAGGCCGGTCGCGGCTCCCGTCGACACGGTGCGTTCACCCTGACGGAGGTCGTCCACCGGTACCGCGATGTCGACTTCGCACGGCACCGCCTCGTCGAAGGTCAGATGCGCCGTGCCGTCATCGGTCAGCAGCGACTCGACGGCGCGGTGGCCGCCGTCCCGGTCGGCGCTTTCCAGCTGCTTGCGCTGCATCTGCAGATAGCGAAGCCTCACCCGCAGGAGAGCATCGGGCCGCCGGATCCTCAGCAGACACTCGGTCTGCTGGTACCAGGAGTCCGCTGAGCCGGACACCCCAGGGACCACGGGGCCGTCCCGCTCCACCCAGTCACGCGGGAACAACACCCCGAACTGCCACCGGACGCGGTTCTTGGCCGACGACCGCCGGTACGGATAGAGGAGGTAGCCCTCGTAGAGGACGGCGTCGGCGACGGCGCCCAGCTGTTCGAAGGCGCTCAGCGACTGGTCGGGAGGCAGGTCCGTGGTGCCGCCCGTGGTGCCGGCGGACGCCACGCCGCCTTCGACCGATCCGCCCGACATCGCGCCTCCTCGTCTCCGCGTGCACGCCCATGTCTTCCACCACCGTCACATCGCTCACGCACCCTCGCCTCCTGCGGCGCGGCATGGGTGAGCCGTTCGAGTGATCGCTCGGGACGGTCGCTCGTGGTGGGTGTCCGGAGAGGACATGGGGTGGACCTGGTTCAGGAGCGCCTGTGGCGGGAGGAGCCACCAGCTTCACCAGGTTCTGGGAGCACGGCGATGCCCCGTCGCCTCAGGTGGACGTGGTGGCCTTCAAAGGCCGTCGGCCATACGGTGGCCCGATCGATTCGGGGCACGGTGGCCGAAGAGGTGCCTGCCGGCGTCACGCCGAGCTTCCATGCGGCTCTGATCACCGCCTGGGCATTCGGTCGAGAGTGTTGCGCCATGAGGTACTCCCGGTTGTCGCCTTTGCGACGAGTCCACCGCAGGCAAATGCGCCGCTGACGAGATTCGCCTCCCCACCGGCCTGGGCGGACGCTTTGAGCGGAGCGGCTTCCGGCTGCTGGACGTCGACGTGATTGAGGCTGGTAAGTGCGATTCTTGGGGCGATGGACGGGGTCCGTCCCTGTCGACCTGATCGTCCGTCATGTCGGGTCTGATGCCTGGCCGGCGCCCATCGGGGCGCCGACGAGGGACTGCAGGGTGCGGACCAAGCGCGTGGCGTCCGTGCTGGAGAGCGGGGCGAGGAAGCGGCGTTCCAGCTCCTGGCGGGCAGATTCGGCGTCGTGCAGGCGCTCCCGCCCGATCGGCGTCAGTTGCACGATGTTCTTGCGTCGGTCCTGGGGGCTGCGGCGCCGCTCGACGAGTTCCTTCTCCTCCAGGGTGTCCACGAGGGCCACCATCGTGGTGCGGTCGATGCCCAGTTTGCCCGCCGCTTCCAGTTGGGACAGCTCGGCATGCGCGTCGAGGACGGCGAGAACCGCCAGTTCGCGGCCATCGATCCCATACGGCGCCAAGGCTCGCGAGGACTCCTCGGTCAGCCGCAGGTATGCGTGCTTGAGCAGGTAGCCGAGGCGGGAGGTGAGCACCTCGGCGGGCGCGTCGCGAGTCATGGCGGCAGCGTATATCCCCAGCCTGATAGTCAGTACTGCTGACGATCCGCTACGGTGACGGTTGCGTCGCCGTCACCGGTGACACGTCGACTCGAAGGGCGCGTGGCAACATGTCCGACCAGCACCTCCCCTCCGTGACGTTCGGAATCAAGACCACCCCGATGCGGGTCCCCTACCAGGACATCCTCCGCGTGTGGCAAGAGGCGGACGACCTGCCCGAGATCTCGGACGCCTGGCTGTGGGACCACCTCATGCCGATCACCGGCCCGAAGGACGGGCAGATCCTCGAAGGCTGGACGCTGCTGAGCGCCCTGGCCGCCAGAACCCAGCGGCTGCGCTTGGGGCTGCTCGTGACGAGCAATCGGATCCGGCAGCCCGCCGTCCTCGGCAAAATCGCCACAACGGTCGACGTGATCTCCGGAGGCCGCCTGATCATGGGCCTCGGCGTGGGCGGCACCGTGCAGCCACCCAACGCGGGCGGAATCGCCGGCGAGAACCCGGCCGCCGCGGAGTACGCCGCCTACGGCCTCACGCTCGTCCCGCCCGCCGAAGGCATCGCCCGCCTGGAGGAGACCATCGCCATCCTCCGCGGCATGTGGACGCGGGACGTATTCGACTTCCACGGGCGCTACTACACCCTGACCGGCAACCGCAACGAGCCGAAACCCCTCCAGCAGCCAGGCCCGCCCCTGCTGATCGGAGGCTGGGGAAACCGAACGCTTCGCCTGGTCGCCGAGCACGCCGACATCTGGAACATCCCCGGACCGCCGCACCACACACTGGACTACATCACCGAGCGCAGTGCTGCCCTGGACGACCACTGCGCGTCCATCGGCCGTGATCCGCGGATGATCACCCGCTCCGTGCAGTACATCGTCTCCTACGACGACCCGGCCGCCGACCGCAAGGCCATCACGGAACTCATCGCCGCAGGCGTGACGCACATCGTGCTGAGCCTGCGGGGCCCCTATCCCTCACAGGCCGCGCGATGGCTCACCGACGAGATCATCACACCCGTGCGCAGCACAACCGGAGAGTTCTGCTGACGGCCGCCTGCCACTCGGGAAGTCGTTCCTCCTTGCACAAGCGGCCTCACGGATTCACCTTTGCCGATCCACAAGTTCTGCCTGTTGCTCCATCAGGCAGCATGAGCCTGGCTCCTCGTCGCCCCCGTGCGCATGGCCGGGAGCCCCGCTGCCCCGCCGCGGTCGGCGAGGCATGCCCGATGTGAACCACGTGGGCAGGACATGAGGTTGGACGCGGACATGGACTCCCTACGCTGGGCAGTGGCCCGGAAGGGCAAGGCGTCGGCATTTCGGCGTGTGGAGGCCGGTGGTGGCGAACACCTGGGTGTCGCCGGTCCAGCCGGGGCGTTCGTCGCGCTGCGGGCAGTTGGTGGGCACCCGGCACCCAGAGGTGGTTGCCGCGCCGGCCCCGGCGGATGTTGCTGATCCGCCGGTTGGAGCCGGGGCCATTGGTGGTGACGGTGCCGGTCTTCCGGGTCGGAGCCAGCGACGTTGCCGGTCAGACCGGTGATCGACAGGAACGCGGCCGTCTGCTGCTGGAACGGATCGCGGACCGCTGCAAGCCCTCGGTCCAGATCACGCTCTCCCCCACGCTGGTCCCACGCCGAGCCACCGCCGTGCCGCCGAGGCGCCGCCGACGGCGTAGGCCCGAAGCCCCGTCGTCGGCGTTCAACCGTTCGGTTGAACGCCGTTTCCACCGTCCGTCGGTTCATCGATCCGTACGGACGACGCGGCCTCCCGCGCCTTCGTACCAGACTGGCGAACGCCCATGGCGCCCGGGCCGATTCATCCCCCCTCAGCAGAGAGGTCTCCTCAGCGTGTCCGACTTCCCCAGCAGACGACGTGTCCTCACCACCGGGGCGGGCGCCGCCCTCGGGCTCGGCATCGCCGGCGCCACCGCCTCCACCGCCTCGGCCGCCGCCCTGACCGCCACCTCCGCGCACAGCGGCGGCCCCGAGGAGACCCGCACCCTCGACGAGCTCTACCAGGCCGCCGTCAAGGAGGGCGGCAAGCTCGTCGTGTACGCCGGCGGCGACACCCCGACGCAGCAGGACGGCACGAAGGCGGCCTTCAAGGCCCGCTTCCCCGACATCGACCTGACGCTGATCGTCGACTACAGCAAGTACCACGACGTCCGCGTGGACAACCAGTTCGCGACCGACACCCTCGTTCCCGATGTCGTACAACTGCAGACCCTGCAGGACTTCGTCCGGTGGAAGCAGCTGGGCCGACTGCTGCACTACAAGCCCGCCGGGTTCTCGAAGCTGCACCACTCCTTCAAGGACCCGCAGGGCGCGTGGGTCGCCGTCTCCGCGATCGCCTTCAGCTTCCTGTACGGCACGGCGGCCGTGGGCTCGGACGCTCCGCGCAGTCCGCTCGACCTCGTCGACCCGAAGTGGAAGGGCAAGATCGCTTCCTCGTATCCGCACGACGACGACGCCGTGCTCTACCTCTACACGCTCTACGCCCGCACGTACGGCTGGGACTGGGTGGCCAAACTCGCCGGGCAGGACGTCCGGTTCGCCCGGGGCAGCAACTCGCCGGGCGAGGCCGTCTTCGCCGGGCAGAAGGCCATCGGCATCGGCACCGCCGGCTCGGCGGTCTCCTCGTCGTCCCCGGCGAGGTTCGTGATCGCCGACGGGCATCCCTTCATGGCCTGGGGCCAGCGCGCGGCCGTGCTCAAGCGGGCCAAGAATCCCACGGCGGCCAAGCTGTACCTCAACTGGCAGTTGTCCGCCGAGACGCAGAAGAACTCCTTCAACGGCTGGTCGGTGCGTACCGACATCACTCCCCCCGCCGGTCTGAAGCCGATCTGGGAGTACCCGAACGCGCACGTCGACGGCTTCCCGGCCTTCATGGCCGACCGTGCCGAGGTGGAGCGCTGGAAGCAGACCTTCGCTCTGTACTTCGGGGAGGTCAAGGGCGACCCCACGCCCGGCTGGCCTGGACTGCACCCGGGGGCCTGAGACCCCGCGGGGCCCTGGTCAATCTCGCTCTCGCGCCATCGCCCGGGCCCCGCTCTTCACATCACCCATACAGCCGACGGATAGACTCGGCCGCCCCGAAGGATCATCTCTCCAGGGGGTTTGCCGTGTCCGACCTGGGCCCCGCCCACCCGTCGCCGCCGATCCCCGGCCGCGTCGGCCATCGCGCCCGAGCTGCGGGCCTCGTTGCGCACCGGTTCGCTCCCCGCCACCTGGCGCACTTCGTATTCTTTCTCATCGTCGGTGCCGCCCTGGTCCGGCTGGCGAGGCTGAACATCCCGCTGTGCTGGGACGTCGTGAGCGTCAGCGCACTGCTCGCCGTCACGTACACGGTGGGCCTGGTGCTGGGCAGCAGGCTGAACCCACTCGCCCGGCACGTCTGGGTGGCCGCGCTGCTGGGGCTCTGGGCCTACCTGGTGGCTCTGACGCCACCGCCGCTGACCGGGGCGTACGTATGGTGCGCGGTGCCGCTGGCCTGTGCGGCGCTCCGAGCGCTCGGGGGCCGTACGGCCGCTGTCGCTCTCGCCGCCGTCACGCTCGTGCTGGTCGGTCAACTCACGCGCAGCGCCGGAGGTTTCGACGCGGAGATGGTGCTGATTCCCGTGGCGGCAGTCTGGGGCACGGTGGCGCTGTACCAGGCGCAACAGCGTGCCGCCGCGGAGCGTCAGCGCCTGGTGGAGGACCTGCGCCGCACGCGCGACGTGCTCGCGCGGGAGCAGCGGCGGGCCGGTGTGCTGGCGGAGCGCGAGCGCATCGCGCGGGACCTGCACGACACGCTCGCCCAGGACCTCTCCGGCAGCCTGATGCTGCTGCAGGCCGCCGAACGGGACTGGGAGGAACGCCCGGAGATGGCCCGCACCCGCCTGCGCGCGGTCATCGACGGCCTCGACGCCGGTCTGGCGGAGACCCGGCGGATGATCCGCGATCTCACCCCCTCGGTCGTCGCCGAGGACGGGCTGGAAGGCGCCCTGAAATTGCTGTGTCTGCGGGCCCGGGAAGAGGGGACGGCGCCGGACGTACGGTTCCGGTCGCTGGGAGCCCGCCGTCCCGACCTGGACGAGCAGGTGGCGGTCACCCTGTTCCGGATCGCGCAGGGCGCATTCGCCAATGTGCGTGAGCACGCTCGGGCCACGAGCCTGTTCGTCACCCTGAACCATGCTGCCGACCACGTGGAACTCGAAGTGTGCGACGACGGGGTCGGCTTCGACCTCGCCCGCTTCGACGGCGAGTGCCCTTCGGACCGCGGTTTCGGTCTTCCGGCGGCACGGGCGCGGCTGCGGGAGTACGGCGGTGACCTGACCGTCGACAGCGCCCCGAGGCGGGGCACGCGGATCCGGGCCCGGGTCCCTGTCCGCCCACTGCCCGGTGCGCTGCCGAGGGTGAGTGCAACCGTGGCGGCGCGATGACGACATCTCCGCTGCGCCTGCTGATCGCCGACGACCATGCCGTCGTACGGGCGGGCCTGCGGGCCCTGTTGGAGGGCGAGCCGGACATCGAGGTGATCGCGGAGTCGGCCGACGCCGAGCAGGCCGTTCGGCTTGCCGTGTCACTGACGCCCGACGTCGTGCTGATGGATCTGCGGTTCGAGGGCAGCGACCACGGAGACGGAGTGGCCGACGGTGTCGCGGCCGTCCGGGCGCTGGCCGCCGAGGCACCGGGCGTGCCTGTGGTCATGCTGACCAGCTACTCCGGGCGCGTCGACGTCGTGCGCGCCCTGGAGGCCGGCGCTCGCGGCTACGTCCTTAAGGCCGGGCCTCCCGAGGACCTGTTCCGGGCGGTACGCAGCGCCGCGGTCGGCGGTATGGGGCTCGCCCCGGAGGTCGTCGGCGGCCTGGTCGGCCAACCCGTGCTCCCCGCACCGGAGTTGACCGGGCGGGAACGGGAGGTCGTGCGCTTGATGGCGGACGGACACAGCAACCGCTCGATCGCCGACTCCCTGTTCCTCAGCGAGGCGACCGTCAAGACACACCTGGTGCGCATCTACCGCAAGCTCGGCGTCGACAACCGGGCGGCCGCGGTGTCCGAGGCGGTCCGCAGGGGCCTGCTGAAGCTCACCTACGGCCTGTCTGACAAATGACCACTGGGCGGGTTTGTGTCTGGTGCTATTTGCCTTGCTGTGATGGCATCGGCCAGCGACCCTGGGCTGGTGCCAGGACAGCGGAAGAGGAAGCGGCAGCAAGAGGTCGCGAGGCGGCAGCTTGCTGCTCGCGACGCGGTGGGCGCGGGGCGGTGGGAAGTGATCTTTGAGACCCAGGACGAGA
>NZ_JBEXGM010000054.1:0-30223 GCF_040607335.1 Streptomyces sp. NPDC005303
GCACCAGCCCAGGGTCGCTGGCCGATGCCATCACAGCAAGGCAAATAGCACCAGACACAAACCCGCCCAGTGGTCATTTGTCAGACAGGCCGTAGCGGCGTCCGGCCCGTCAGGGCAGGACGGAGCCGCGCCCACGAGTGGAGGCCGGCCGAGCAGCAAGGCGACTCCGGCCGACAAAGCTGAACTCTGCCTGGCAATCGACAACGATGACCTGCCAGACGCGACTCCCGCCGGACAAGCCGGCCAGCTGGCAGCCGAACCCTCTACGAAGACTGCCACGCAAGGTGCAACGGGGAGGCGCGCGTTGCGGCGCTTCCTTTCAAACTTCCCCCAGCGGCTCCCGGCGCGGCCTGCGGGCGCGGGCGCCGACCGGCGGCGGACGGACATGCAGCTGTACCTCGTCCGCGGGCGGCGCAGCACCGTGACCGCGACCGGCTTCGGCGAGCGGCCCAGGGCGATGGCCCGACTATGAGGGGAGCGGCTGCCCGTGTTCTCCTGCCCTCCGGTCGGCTCGGAAGAGAGATGAGGCCGGTGGCATGACGCCGCCAGCCGGTCTGCGCGCCGAGGTGAGTGGCGGCGCTGGTTGGCTACTTGCCCTTGGCGAGTTGGTTGACGCGGCCGGTGGGCAGGTCGTGCATCTCGGCGATCTCGGCGAGGGTGTGGTGCGGGCGCCGTTGGAGTACGCCCCCTTGCCGGACGGCCTTGGTACGGGTGAGGGGGCCGGCGATGGCCTCGGTCAGGGCGGTCTGCAGGGCGCGACCTCTCCTGTTTTCCTGACCCTCCGGCCGGCTCGGGAGGAAGGTGAGGCCGGCGGCACGACGCCACTTGCCGGTGTGCACGGGAGGTGAGTGGCAGGCATCACGAGCTGGCTACTGCGCATGTGAGTCGCTTGAATCTGCGCCGCATCACGCACTCGCCGGCTTCCGAAGCGGAGAAGTCGGCGAGTGCCGCCGTTCCAGGAATGGGACGGCGGTTCGAGGATGGATGGGTGCGCACACGGCAGCGAGCCGGCCAGCGGTTCTCGCCGGTCTGAGTCATCGATCTTTCGTGGTCAGGTCTGCAGTCGAGCCTGATTCTGCTCCGTCACTGCGTAGCCGGGCACTGACGGCCATCGAACGGTCAGCACCACCGACTCATCCTCCGCGAACCATGAATGATCGATCCCGCGTCCCCATACGACGTAGTCACCCTGCTGTTCCAGAAGAACGCTGCGGCCCGGGAGTGCCACGCGGAAACGTCCGCTGATGAGAACCAGGAGAGCTGTGCGTTCCTCGCCCTTCACCCACTGCGATCGCTCGTCGCCGCGGGGGTGGACACCCCATTTGATCTCCACGGCCTCACTGTGGCGCGGATCGCCTACGTCCTTAAAGTGCCCCAGGAGCCATCCCCGGTCCAGTGCCGCATCCTTGCCTGCGTTGCCCACATACACACGGTCACTCATATGGCTGGACGCTAGCACCTGCTCCCGTGAGCGCCTTCGGTGCCGGCGACACACAGCGGAGATACAGGAATTACGTGTGCGTGCTTTATCCGCCCAGGACTCCAGCCGTAGATCGTTACGGTCGTGGCGTCGGGCGGCCGAGACACATTGCCATGCCCGTCCCACCCGTGCGCGACGGTCTTTCCCAGCCACGGCCTCAGCCTCCGTTGTGCGACCCGCAATACCTCGCCCGGGGGCAGCTCGTCAGCTCGTTCGATCACAACGAGACCCCAGTCCTGCCGGCGGACTGTGCCAAGTGTCATTGCACGCTCACGCAGCAGGTACTTCACCGCCGAAGCGACATCGGCCACCGGAGTACTTACCTGTAGCTGGCGAGTTTTCCGATATACCAGTCCAGCCACTGCTCGCCTTCCCTCGTGGCGGCTCGGGACAATGCGGACGCGGAATTCCCGTCGAGGAAGACCATGACCGGCCGGACCCGTGCGAGGACCTCGGTGAGGTCGGAGGTGCTCGCGTCCTGATGCTGGAGGCGGGCCGGGACTACGATCCAGGGACCGAGACGCCGATGTTCAACTACGCCGCAGGACGCGCCTCTGCGGGCGGCCTCGACGTCGGACAAGCCGCAGGGTTTCTACGACGCCACCGTAGATGGCGGCTCACAGATCGCCGGTGTGCCCTATAGCCAGGCGGACCCCCCGACTCCGGACAGGTCGAATCAGTTCAGCTGGTGGCGGCCGCGGATGCTGGGCGGTCGCACCAACCACTGGGGTCTGGTGCCGCTGCGCTTCGGACCGTACGACTTCAAGCCGAAGACCCGTGACGGACTGGGCTTCGACTGGCCGATCGAGTACGCCGACCTGGCGCCGTGGTACGACAAGGCCGAACGCCTCATCGGTGTCACCGGCCTTCGCCACGGGATCGAGAACGCCCCCGACTCCCCGCCCGGCGTCCAGCTCCCACCGCCGCCCCCGCGCGCCTTCGAGATGGTCCTCAGCCGGGCGTTCGAGCACCTGGGAAGTCGGCGGCGACTCAACTCGGCTGCGTAGGCCGCACGGTCTGGGCCGGGGACCGGCTCATCGCGAAGATGCTCGTATGCCGCTACGCATCGAAGAACGCGAAGGGGAAGCTCACCATCGGCGAACACTCCCACATCCGCCGCGCGTGCCGATCGCGTGCGAGACGTCCTACCCGGCGATCACGTCGCCGGGTGGAGCTTCGGCTCGACGCTGAAGCGTTGCGCTTCGTGGCCGATGCGTCTGACCGACGAGGCGGTCCAGGCCGTGAACTCCTCGGGTGAGAAGGCATTGTCCAGGCTCAGCATCGCCACCGTGTGCGGCACGTCGCCCACCACAGCCCCGCCGGCGACTTTCCCGGTCGGCGAGTCGGGCAGCACCTGATCGGGATGGTCCGACTCCCACGCGGCGATGCCCCGTACCAGCCGGTCGTAGGCATCGTCGTCCAGCGCCGACGTGCCGCCCGCGTAGTAAGCCCCCGACGCTTTCACCGCGTCCGCGTCCGCGACCGCCTGCGCGTACGCGGCACCATCCATGATCTCTTCTGGCAACGGACCAGGGCGGAGTATTTGACATGTCCGGGCACGGGCTCGCGCGTCACGTCATCGCGGGCAACATCTTGCACGGCTTCGCTGAGCCCTGGACAGAAGTGGCTGCCACGTACGGAGTCCACATCGCCTCAGTCGCGGGCACGCGCACCTCGACCGCGACCGCTCCATGCTGTGCCGTGAGCTGAGCGCCCGCCCAAGGGGACAACGACAGGCGACGTTCCCTTTCAGCCCCCGAATCACGGCACGCCCGGAATACTGCCTTTCCACCAGCGGTAGTTCTTGCTGGAGGCGGTCACGCTACGGTCGCGAGTCGGGCTCAGTGTGCCGGCAGACCGCCTCAGTCCTCATGTCCGGGCGGGGGCAGCTGGCTGCCGGCCCGGCAGCCGACGAAGGACGCGTTGGGACAGAAGGCGTCGAAGCCCATGCCGTAGCGGGCGAAGGATCCCCACGCCGCCTTGCGGACCTCGGGGTACTCGGCCTCGGTGAACGCCGTGCCCTTGAGGTCCGCCAGGGCCCGCAGGATCGCGCCGCGCGCGGTGAGGAACGACGGGTTCTTCGGGGTGAGTTTCAGCCCGTCGACGACGGCCTGCCAGGCGACCCGGTAGCCGCGCTCCTTGCTGCCGAGCTCCGCGCTGATTCGGCGGGTCATCTCCATGAGCGCGGCGCACCAGATCTCGCCGACGTTGTGGATTTTCGTGTAGTCGAGCCCGCCCGTGGCATGCCCGATGTCCCCGAAGTCACCCGGGTAGTTGTCGTCGTACGGCCGCTGGCGGATGCCGCCTGGGTTGTCTATGACCCAGTCGCCGACGACGGTGTGCTCCCGCTCCCGGAAGAAGTTGGGGATGGTGAGTGCGAAGTAGTCCGACCAGCCCTCGCCCATTGCCAGGGACTGGTCCTCGCGCAGACCGGCGGCATCGTGCAGGCCGCCGACCAGCCGGTTGGAGAGACCGTGCGCGTACTCGTGGCGGACGACTGCCGCGTCCATGGCCGTGTGCCTATTGGTTCCGGCGACCAAACCCATGTTCATCTCCGCCGCCAAACCGTCGGCGCGCGTGAGCATATTGGCTGTGCCGAAGACCGGCCCAGGATGGGCGCGGGCCACGACGGGGTCGGCTCCCACGCCCTTTCCCGAGAAATTGACGGTCTGGAAGTTGCCGTGCTCCTCCGTGAAGCCGAGCATTATGAGGAGGTCGTGCAGTTCGTTGCACAGGAAGAAGACGTTCGTGACGAGTTGTTCCGGCGTGCCGGGGTTCGGGGCGAACAGCGCGTTGCCCGCCGCGTCGACATCGACCTGGAAGGTTTTGCCGGTGTCCGCGTGGACGGCTTGCACGTTGTTCCCGAGGGTCGCCACGTGCCCGTTCTGCTGCGTGACCCAGGGTCCGGGAAACCCGGGCAACGGCGGCGCCGGGCGTTCGACCGGATAGTCGGTCAGTGGCAGGGGGAAGGAGGCCAGGGCGGGCTCCGTCTTGGCCGGGTTCTGCCGGACCACCAGTCCTCCGACGACGTGATTGGTCAGGTCCTGGAGGTACAGAACCTGGGGTGTCGCCGCGTCCGCCGTCTTCTCGTCGGCCTCCACGAGCGCGTGGTACTGCACGGCGCCGTTCGCGCGAGAGAACCTGAACGACCAGGCGAGACGGACGTCGTCGCCCATGTAGAAGTACACGAGCCGCGCGGGGATCGCCTCGTCGAAGGCGCCTTTGTCGAACGTCATCGGCTGGTCGTTGCCTGCCTGGGAACTCAGCCGACGGAAGCCTTCCGAGATGTCGAGAGCCGGCAGTTCGTCGGTGCCGAACAGACCGTCGATCGTGACCGGTTCGGCCGCCTTTGCGGCGCCGGCGGCCAGAGCCGTCTCGACCGGCAGCGCGGGCATCGTGGGCACGTTGCCCGGCACGCTTGCCGTGTCGCCGACGACCCTGACGACCGTGCCGTCCTCGCGCAGCCAGACCTTGGGAGCCATGCCCCACACGTCGATGCCGTTGAGTGTCTGCTGGAGGCTGACCACGCGCATGCCGCCGCTCGTGGACGTCACCTTCGGATCGGCCTCGAACTCCGCGGGCTCTCCGGCGGCGAAGCCGATCGCCCCTGAGACCGAGGAAAGGTACTCCTTGGCGCGGACGATGTATTCGCCGTCGGCGGCCTCGGCGCCCGCCCGTTCGGCGAGGCCGGCCGGTGCGCCCTCCACCCGTAGCTCGGTCAGGTGCCCGGTGAAGCGGTTCACCTTGCTGTCGTCGGTGATGAGGGTGTGTTGTACCGACTCCGCCACACGATCGGTCTCGGCGAGGAACGCCGAAGCGCCCCGGACCCGGGCGAGCCGGTCGTACTGCAGATCCCGCTTGTCGATCAGCTGTGTCATGACGTGCTCCTGCCACGGGCGCTGGGCCCGGCGTCGGCGGTCTTGTGTGCTCTTCAGCGTCTGGTGCGCTCTTTGGCTCCCTTGTGTGTTCGTCGGCACTCTTGTGGGTTACAGGCCTGCGAGGGTGAGGGCGGTTGCCGTGACGGAGCGGGCGACCGTGGCCGCGAACTCCGGGCTGTGATCCTGGTCGAGGAGGGTGTCTCCCGGTGTGTGATATTGCCGGGTGCCCGTCCCGGGTCGGCCGTCCGAAGCGAAAATGTCCTCGGATACGGCGATGGCCGCCCACCCCCGCTCGTGGAAGCTGGCGTGGTCGCTCCGTCCGATCGCCGGATCGGATGGGCCCGTGAGCTGTTGGACCGTCACCGCGGGGTCGATGACGGGGACGGTGTTCGCGACGAGAGCGCCCAGCGTGTTGGATGACCCGACGACCGGACCCGGTACCGAGGAACCGGCGTGGATCTCGACGGTGGGTGTACTGCCCTGCTGACGCCCCGCGATCATGTCCATCTGGAAGACACCGGCGATACGGTCGTCGGCCGCGGCGGCGGCCCGCGCGTAGAACTTGCTGCCGACCAGGCCCTGTTCCTCGGCGTTGAAGAGCACGAAGCGTACGTTCCGATTCGGCGTTCTGCCCTCTGCCAGCATGTCGTGCAGGCACTCGGCCGCGGCCATGACGGCGGCGGTTCCGCTGCCGTCGTCGTCGGCGCCGGGTGCGGGGTCCATTGTGGGGTCGTAGGGGCGCGGGTCGCCGTTCTCGTCGACGAATTCACCGCTCGAGGCAGTGGAGTCCAGATGCGCGGTGATGAGAACCGTGGAGTCCGCACCGGCCACTCGGTGCTCGGCCTCCAGGTTGAACAACCGGTGTCCACGCCACCGGAACCGGTGCAGTCGTACCTCCAGGCCGAGGTTCTGGAAGCGGTCCGCGAGGGCCTCGACGACTCGGGGGTTGTCCGCGGCGGATACGTCACGGCTGCGCACCAGCAGCGCCTCGCCGCTTCCGAGCGGTTCGACACCGGAGAGGCGCGCGACATGGCCGCGCAGTACCTCTGGGGTCACGGCCGCCCGTACCGCGGCGATCGTCTCCGGGGAGGGGTGGTCGTCACCAGCTGCCGAAACGCGTGGTCCCGGCTCTGCCGGGACTTCCGTGGCGCCTCCCATGCCTTCCGCGCGGCCTGCGGCGAGTCCTTGTGCCCATGCCTCTCCGGGGCGGGAGAGGAGCGCCGGGTCTGGAAGCAGTCGTTCGGTGTGGCCGGGCTTCGCGCCCGGCAGGTGGACGTCCTCGATCGGGGCGCCGGCGGGTGCGGCGACGTAGACGCCGCCCGGAGCGGGGCCCAGCGGTAGGAGCGGCGGAGCGGTGACGCCGGCGAGTTCGTCGGCTACGGCGTCGAAAGCGGACGTGGCGCGTGTTGTCGCCCTCTCCGGGGCGTCCGCGGAGCCCTGGGCGAGGGTGAGGGGGCGGTCGTCGCGGATCAGGAAGGCCGCCGTGTCCTCCACCGGCCCCCGCAGGTCGACCGTGAACCCGGCCTGTTCGAGCGCCGCGGCGCCGCGCGTGCTCGCCATGGCCAGCACGAGCCGCACGGAGGCGATGTGCACGGGAACGACCTCGGCCCGGTTCGCGACCGTCGCCAGTGCGGGCAGGCCCTGGCCCTCGGGCAGCCCGATCCGCGCCCAGAGGACAGGACGGTTCTCCAGGGCGGCGGCGGTGAACACGGGGTGGGCCGCCGTACGCAGCCCGGCTTGTCGGGCGAACGCGCGCTCCTGCTGGTCCTCGCCCACGAAAACGCACTCGTCGGCCGCGGAGGCCGGGATCCCCCCGCCCGCCGTGCCGGCGACCGCCTCCTCGAAGATCGCCCGGCTGTTCTTGGGGCCCCAATGGATGAGCGAGTCGTCCGTGAACCGGCCGGGGAAGGCCTCCCGCAGAGCCGACGCGGCCCGCTCCGCGGCGACTTCACTCGAACCCGGGTTGGAGATGACGCCCTTGCGTACGTCGAGGAAGGCGTCGAGCACGGCGAGGACGCGGGGTCGGGGCACCAACGTCAGCGAACCGTCCGCCTCCTCCCGTGCATCCGCCAGGGTCGCTCCTATGTCGAAGAAGAGAACGGGCATCTCGAAGCCTCCGAAATGAACCGGGAATCGGCACGTGACCGAGTGGACGTCGCGGGCGGCAACGGCTCAGCCGCGAGAGCGGGTGGGGCGCGAGAGGGTGCTAGTGAACGGTCCTGTGTGCCGGCCAGCCACTGCCACACACTCCACTCCGGGAATGGGCTCCAGGCTCCCGACCACTCCATCATCTGCCTTCGGTTGCGTGCTCGCATCCCGGGATGTAGGCGAATGCCGTTCAACTTGGGACAGTTGAAGGAGTTACGGAGCATGAGCAGACGGAGCGCCACAATCGGCCAGCCGATCACAGCAGTACCTCGGCCATATCGGCCCCATGCAGCCGCCCTCGAGGGGGTGGGGTGTTGCGCCACTGCCGGCACGACCGCAATGCCCTCGCGTCCAACCCGTAGCGGCTCGCGATCGTGGCAGATCAGCGATGAGGTCGATTCCCCGCTGAGTGGAGCGAGGCGCCCCGGCATGGCCAGGGGCGTCGAGGTGGACCGTGGCTGCAGCCTTGATCTTGAGCCTCGTCGGTACAAAGCCGAGTGCGGCGGCCAAAGCGTACGTGCGTCGGCTCCCTGAGCGGGCAGTCATGCTGCCGGCGGCCAGACACTGTTGCCGGGCGGCGTCGGGGCCTTGTTGTCGGTGTTCAGAGGTCAGGCAGAAAGCTGTTCCAGCCGGCACAACTGGACCCGGTGACGGTCGAGGTGTGGCACGTCGTTCACTTCCGGCGGTTCGACCACCACGCTGACCGTCCCACAGACCTGACTCACGTGGCCTTCGGCAACGAGGACGAGTATGTCCTCGCGCACCTCGTCACCATTTACCTACGAAGTGCTGCGGAAGAGGCCGGCCCTCGCGATCGCTGCAAGTTCCGACGGTCCGGACAGCGGACTGCAAGAGGGCGACCACCAGGTCGCTGTCGGCTTCGTCGGCGACGGGTCTGCCGTAAGCGACCTGCGGCTCGTCATGAGGTGGGAGATCTGCATCGAGGAAGGGGAGCCGGCAACAGGGGGCACGCACACTGAAAATCCGGCGTCACGGCTCGTACTCGACGTAGCGGAACTCCGGCCCGTGGATGTGTCCGTTCCCGTCGGGCGGTGTGCGCACCAGGGCGTGGGCGGGTCCCTCCAGAGCGAACATCTGGCGCGACGCGGTGTCGGCGTTCACGGCCCGAGGCAGACATCGCGCCTGGGCAACAGGCGGATATATCCTGAAAACGTGAGGTTTTTGCGCCCATGAAACCCGCACAGGAGTGATGTCATGAGCCTGCTTCCGGCCGAGATCAAGGTGAACGTCGAGGGCGATGTGCCCGGTGCGCTGTCGGCTCTCGGGAGTTCGCGGGGTGTGCTGACCTCGCGCCGGATCTGGTTCGCAGAGGACCGGCAGGGGGCCGCCGAGGGGCGGGTGCCGTTGTTGGACAACAGGGTGATCGTGCGCTTCAGATTGGGCGGCGCATCGGAGGATCTGACGGTCAAGCTGCGTCCGTGCGACCAGAAGCAGCTGGTCGGCCGGTTCTCCGACGCCTTCGAAGCGGGACCCTTCACCTACCGGATCGAGGAGGACTGGTCGAGGAACGGCCGCGTGCTGGCGGCCGCTCTGGTTCGCGACTGCCCTCCTGGAACGCTGGGCGATGTGGTGGAGCAGGGAGCCGATGCCGCCGCGGCGATGGACGCGGTGCAGGACCAGTTCCTGCATGCCTGCGCGCCCTCCGTCCGGCGTGACGGGCTGGTCGCGCTGGGGCCCGTCCTGTCGACGAAGATCGAGGACGTCCCGCTCGACGACCTGAGGGCCGACCTGGAGGTGTGGTCGGTGACCGGCTTGGAGTTCCTGGAGGTCTCGATCCGGGTGAAACCCAAGGACAAGGACGATCGGGAGACGTTCACGGCACGGGCCGAGCGCAAGCAGCGGAAACTCCAGGAGGTGGTACGGGAATGCGGGGTGGCCCTCTCCGAGCACCCCGAGAACAAGACCCGCCGCGTACTCACCGCCTTGGTGGCGGCCGCCCGCCGGCTCGACTGACCACTCAACAAGCAAGATCAGCCGTTGAATTGACACACCAACACCTCGATTCTCTGCTAGCCCCTAGTAGTGCTGCGTTAGGTTCCGGTTCTGGTGAGGGGGCGGTCGCAGGTGGTGCAGGTGCCGTTCCAGCACCGCGGCAGGTCCCGCAGCGCGTCGAGGACTTGGCCCCGCCAGGTGCGGCCCTCGAAGTGGTCCAGGCCCAGACCCTGTTTGAGCTCGCGGTAGTCGTGCTCGATACGCCATCGCATCTTGGCCCAGCGCACCAGATCGGCCACGGGAGTGGTGGCGGACAGGTTTCTCATCCAGTAACCGGTGGGCTCCGTGGCAGTGTCGGGCTGTTCGACCAGCAGGGTACGCAGCGGCAGCACGCCGTCCCACCGGCTGCGCCCGCCGGCCTGCTCCTGAGTGGCGTCGGTGGCTTCCTTGCCCGACGGACGCACCTCGAGCACGGCAAAGCGTGAGGTCATCGACCCCTTGCTGCCCTGGCGCCAGATGACGTCCTGGAAGGGGGTGTCCGGGTCGATCAGGTGGTGCAGGGAGCGGGTGGGCTCCCGGTATCGGGCAACGTGGGCGGCCCCGGCCCTTGGTAGGGCGGGCTGATACGGCTGGGCAGCGGCCGGGCGGGCGATCTCCTTCGGCTCCACGGCCAGGACGCAGGACCAGCCGCGTTCCTCCAGCGCCAGACGGAAGGACACGCTGCGGCCGTAGCCACAGTCGGCCACGATCACAGGCACCGGTCCCAGCCAGCCGGCCAGCTTCTTCAGCAGCCCCAGGGCCAGGCGGGGCTTGGTCACATGAGCTATCTCGTCGGGGACGCCCGCGGCCTTGCGCCGCTGGGTGTCCTGCGCCCATTCCTCGGGCAGGAACTGCTCCCATTCCAGCGGACAGGAGGCGGTGTCGGTGGCCGCGTGCACGGTGACGGCGACCTGGCAGTTGGCCGTTTGCCCAGCGCTCCGCAGTATTGCCGGGCTCCAAGGCCGTAAGCGTCAACTCCCAGGCAAACTCGACCGTTCAGGCGCGACTTCGCCGCAGTGACCGCTGGACTGACCACCGACCGGAACTCCGCGTGCGTCGGGCCGCCTCAGCCGGAGGCACGCTCCAGGGCCGCCTCAAGTTCTGCCACCCGCCGCGGGATGTCGAGGGAGCGGACCAGCTCAAGCGCCTCGCCGTACGCCTCCCGGGCGAGGGCAGGTCGGTGGGCGTGGAAGTGGATGTCTCCCAGGATCGTCAGCATCGTCGCCAGGCCTGCCTGGTCACCGCGGTGCCGGTGGAACTCGATGGCCGGCGCCAGGGTCTCCTCGGCCTCGGCGTACCGGCCCATCTGGTCGTACGCCAGGGCCAGATGCCACTGGCACCAGACGATCTCGGCGGGGTCTCCCCGGCGCCGGCTTGTCTCCAGGGCGTCCGTCAGCACGCGTGCCCCCTCCTCCGGCCGGTCCATCTGGCGGTAGGCGTCGGCCATGTGGGCGGAGAGCCAGATTTCGGAACCCTTGTCGCCCCGCTGCCGGTAGATGGCCCGGGCCTCGGTGTACCGGCGCAGTGCGTCGCCGGGACGCTCCAGGTCGCACTGGAGGTCGCCGAAGTGGGTCAGAATCCAGCCCTCCTTGTCCTGGTCGCCGCGTGCGCGGACGATTTCCAGCGCGCGCTCGTACAGCCCGGTCGTCTCCTCACGGCGCCCCAGGATGCGCCGTGCCTCGGCGAGATGGATGAGCGACCCTAGCTCGGCGGACTCGTCGTGCCGCGTCCGGGCTGCCTGGACCGCCATGGCCTTGACGGCCTCCATCTCCTCCCACTGGCTGCGGTAGAAGAGGAGCCCGTACAGCGGCTCCACCAGACGCAGCAGCAGCTCCCACTCATGGCTCTCGTACGCACGGCGGATATTGGCCTGGACGTTGAGGTGTTCCTCCGCGAACCAGTCGATCGCCTCGGCGGGCAGGTTCTCGTGGGCTCCCGGGCGGCTCATCCAGGTGTCCAGCCGGGTCGCGTACCAGTCCGCGGAGCGCCGGAATGCCTGCTGCCGCTCGGCCTCCGGTTCGGTGCGCTCGGCGTGCTCCCCGGCGTACAGGCGCAGCAGGTCGTGCAGCCGGTAGCGCTCGCCGGTGGGACCGTCGACCTCCACCAGCTGCCGGTCGGCGAGCTCGCCCAGGAGACGTCCGGCCTTCTCCTCCCCGATGTCGGCGCAGCGCGCGGCCAGTGCGGGCACGAAGTCGGCTCCGGCGAGCAGACCGAGGTACCGGAACAGCCGGCGGGTGTCCTCGCGCAGTGCCCGGTAGCTGATCTCGAAGCTGCTGCGTACTCCGATGTCCTCGCCGTCCAGTTGGCCCTCCAGGTGCGAGATGCGCCGCCGTTCGTCGGCGAGCAGTCCGGCGTGCTCGCTCAGTGGCCGTCTGCGCTGGGAGGGGGCGATGAGGTTCCCTCCGGTGATGCAGATGGCCAGCGGCAGTCCTCCCAGGAGGGTAACGATGGTGTCCGCGGCGTTGCGCTCGCGGGCGACGCGCTCGGCGCCGATGACGCGTTCGAAGAGCCGTAGCGCCTCCGTGTCGGGCAGCGGTTCGACCTCCACCCGGTCCGCGCCCTGGACGGAGGGCAGGGCCGAGCGGCTGGTGAGGATCGCGGCGCTGCCCGGTGCCGCGGGCAGCAGGGGGACGACGCGGGCCGCGTCGGCCACGTTGTCGAGGACGAGGAGGCTCGGACCGGCTCGCAGATGGTCCTGGAGCCGCTGCCGCCGCGCCCGCGCGTCGGGGGGAAGGCTGTCGCCGGACAGCCCGAACGCCTGCAGGAGCTCGATCATGGCCGCCTCGGTCGACACGTCGAAGCCCTCGCCGCCGAGGTCGATCCGGATGCGGGCGTGCCAGAAGGTGGGCGCCAGGCGGTGGGCGATCTGGGTGGCGAGTTCGGTCTTGCCGACGCCCGCCATGCCGTGGAGGACCACCACCGGGGCGCTGTCCTCGAGTTGGTCGACGAGCAGTCCGGTCGCCCTCACGATGGCCCGCTCGCGGTCGGTGAAGTTGGCGCGGGCCCTGCCCAGGTTCATGTGGCGGGTGGTGCGCGGCAAGGCACCGGCTGGGATGCGCGGCAGGGCGACCCAGTTGTCCGCCCGCAGGTCCCACCACCATGGGGTCCCCTGCCCCAGCTCGATCAGTCCCGTCAGAGGTACCACGGTCAGGGTGGACGACCCTTCGGGGAGGTGGTGCTCGCTGACGACGCCCACGGCCAGTGCGCCCAGCTGGGGGTCGTCGCTGAACACGACCGCCCCGGACATGCCGCGCCACTGGGAGCCGTTCCTGCCGGGCGTCCCTTCGGGCGTCGACTGGGTCCGGAACTCCAGCAGGCCGCGCCGCAGATGGGAGCCCGGTGGGATGACTCCGTTGATCTGGGAGCTGTCACGCAGGGGTACGTCGGTGCCCGACTGCGGGTGCTCGTTCCAGCCGGGGTAGCCCATGGCCCAGCACTCGACCAGCGCGGTCCGTCCGCGGTCGATCCGGGCATACCGGACGGCGGGCAGGTCCGTGAGGGAAGAGTGGTCGGCGACCCGCAGGACGGCGAGATCCTGTGCGGGGTCCGCAGCGAGGACCTCCGCCGCCAGTTCGAACCGGTCCCCGCGCCGCACGCTGATCACGTCGTCCACGGAGCCGTCGGTGAGGACGTTGTGCGCGGCGGTGAGGACCAGCCGGCCGCCGACGAGACACCCGGAGCCCACGCTCCAGGGGCCCGTCCGGCGTCTGCGGAGGACTTCCACCGCGCGCTCGAAAGGGGCGGTCACCTCGGTCGTCCAGGTGTCCGGGTCAGGGCTTGGCGAGGGAGTCGCGCGTGACGCGCACCGGCCGTCCCGAACGGTCGGTCGGCGCCTCCAGCGTGATCAGGACCCGCTGGATCTCCTCCCTGCGGTACTGGCCGTCGCCGCCGAGTTCCAGCACCCAGAATTTGGCGCGGCCCGTGCCCGTCGTCTGGTGTGTGACTCCGACGCTCAGCTCCAGCTGCACCTCGCCGACACCGAAGTGAAAGTCTGCGTCCGAGCCGGCGGCGACGGCTTCGGCCAGTTCCTCCCGCAAGGCGGCGATGGTCTCGGCAAGCCCAAGGTTCCCCACGTGATCCCCCCGTGTCCGTGTTCTGCGTCGGCACGGCGTCGGGCGGCCGCCACGACGGACGCGGGCCGCGGGCCGGAGAGAGGTCTCCCGCCGTGCGGGACGAGTATTCCCGGACGGACGGCGGGTCACGCAAGAATCCCGGGAAAGCTCGCCGTCCACCGCGGGCCGTGGTACGGCGCTGGGTTCAGTCCACGTCGCTGGTGCTCCACCGCACGCCCCGTCGTGCTTCAAGACGAGATCTCCGAAATCGCCCGCTGCCTGAAACTGCTCGCCAAAAGAAGCTGCAGGTGCCCATCGTCGCGATCTCCACCCTCAACCGCAGTCCCAAACAGCGCACCGGCGAAAACCCATGATCAACGACCTGCGGGACTCCGGCCCCTGTGAGGCCGACTTCATCGTCGAGACCATAACCCGGGCCTGCGGGATCTCAGATTCGGTGGCCGAATCTCACGACTGATTGCCGCTCGGTGGCCGATCGGTCACCGATCTGCACCGCAGGATAGGCGACTGTTCAACATGTGATTAGCTAGTAATAGCTCAAAACATCATTTTAGGTACTTAATATAAAATGCGCCCATAGTCCACTAAACTGGTGCTTCGGGGAGTCCGATTCGCGTAGGGTGACATAGGGGGCAAGTCGTGAGTGGTGACAGGACACGTGGGATGAACCTCGTGCTGGAAGGCAGCCCGGACAGCGACCAGGAGGAGCTGGACGTGCTTACCCTCCAGCTCCGCGAGCAACTCCTTGGGCTCGAAGTCGATCAAGTCGAGTTGAAGCGCTTGGACGCGGCCCCCACGGGCGCCAAGCCCGGCGAGGCCATCGCTCTCGGCAGCCTCGTGGTGACCGTGGCGCCGATTGCGCTGCGGGCCGTCTTGAGCCTGTTGGAGACATGGATTGGGCACCGGCCCATTCGTGCGGTCACCGTTACGATGGACGGGGACAGCCTTGAGGTGCACGGCATTTCATCGGCGGAACAACGGCAACTGATCGACGTCTTCGCTGCCGCCCACGGGTCGGCACCGTCGCCCGCAGCGGACCTCGCCCCCGCACCGGAGTCTCACACCCGCACCGGCGGGGGAACCTGAGGTGCTGTGGTGTCCGGAGGCCGTTTTGCTCTGCTCGTTGCCACAGGCCATTACGAGAGCCCCGACCTGCGACAACTCCGCTCACCCGTGCATGATGTCAAAGGCCTGGCTGCGGTCCTTCAGGACCAGAGAATCGGCGGATTCGAGGTGCGGACGATCGTAGATGGCGAACATGCCGAGGTGATACGCGCCATCGAGGTTTTTTTCCGGAAGCGCAGCCCAAAGGACTTCCTCCTGCTGCACATTTCGTGCCACGGTCTCAAGAACGACAGAGGCAAACTGCTTTTCGCTGTCCGGGACACTAACCTGGAGCAACCCGCCTCTACGACCGTCTCATCCGACTTCCTGCGGGATCAAATGGAGGAGTGCCGGGCCAAGTCGATCGTGTCGCTCCTGGACTGCTGTTACGCCGGCGCCTTCATGGCGGGTGCCAAAGGCGACACGGCGGTGCACACCACCGAGGAGTTGAAGCACGAGGTAGCCGAGGGCCACGGCCACGCGGTGCTTGCCGCGACCAGCCGCACCGAGTACGCCTGGGAGGGCGACCACTTCAGCGAGATGGCTCCCGCACCGTCCCACTTCACGGGGATGGTCATCAAGGGGCTGCGATCGGGCGAGGCGGACCTCAATGAGGACGGCCAAGTGAGCGCTCAGGAACTGTACGACTACGTCTGCCACGAGATGCTTGTCGCGGAGGTCAGGCAGAGCCCGCAGTTCTGGGGGCGGCAACAAGGGCAAATCGTGGTTGCGCGGTCAGTCCTGAGCACCCGGCAAATCGAGCCTCGCCTCCCTGACCGGTACGAACTCGGCCAGGCGTTCGGCGGCCTGCACGAGCCGCGACGCCTCGGCGGCCGGTACGAGTTGGGCCAAGTGCTCGACCGTGTGGGCATGACCGAGGTCTACCTCGCGCACGACATCCGCTTCGGCCGCACCGTGATGGTGAGGACGCTACGCGCGGACCTCGCGCGCGACCCCACCTCCCGGGTCCTGTTCTGCCACAGGGGCCAGTCGGTCGCCTCGCTCCACCACCCCGCGATCATCGCGGTCTACGACACGGGCGAGGACTACATCGACGAGGTCTCGACTCCGTACATCGTCACGGAGTACGTCGACGGCGTCACGCTCCATGATCTTTTCCACAGTGGCCGCAAGCTGCTGCCGGAGCGCGCCATGGAGCTGACCATCTGCATCCTCCAAGGCCTGGAATACGCCCACCGCAACGCTATTGTCCACTGCTGCATCAGCCCGGCCAACGTCATGCTGGCGCGCGACGGCCAGGTCAAGCTGATGGACTTCGGCATCGCTCGCGCCATGGACGACTCCGGCATGACGATGACCCAGACGGCGGCCGTGATCGGCACCGCCGAGTATTTCACGCCGGAGCAGGCGATGGGCGAGCGGGTGGACGCGCGGTCTGACCTGTACTCGACGGGCTGCCTGCTGTACGAGTCCCTCACGGTGAGGCCCCCCTTCGTGAGCGACTCTCCTGTCGCGGTCCTTTACCAGCACGTCCGTGAAGAGGCCCAACCCCCGTCGGCCTTCGACCCCGAGATCACGCCCGAGATGGACGCGATCGTGCTGAAGGCAATGGCCAAGAACCCGGACTACCGCTATCAGTCCGCCGACGAAATGCGCGCGGACATCGAGGCCTGCCTCGACGGTCGGCCGCTCCCGACTGCCACCCTGGGAGCGTTCTCACCCTTCTGGTTCGCCATACCCGAAGCCCGCCCGCTACTCTCCGAGACCTCGGGAGGGCGGATAGGCACATTGAAACCAGATCAGTGGTATCGGGCCGTTGACAGACGTGGGCCCGCTCTGCTGGTCATGGTCGGTGCGCTCCGAGGTCTCCTTGCGGACGTCTCCAGAATCCAGCGCTATGGAGACAGCTGACTCCGCGACCGGTATTTCGTCACCGCACGAGCCGCAATTCGTCGTTAGTTGCGGATTAGGACACAGTCGTGAGACTGAGCGTTTTCCAACCTCATTTTGAGCAGGTCGGATGCAGTGTGATCCAGTACCGCGCAGGTTGAAAGAGGCTCACTGGGTGGGTGCCTCGGCGAGCGAGAGGCTGTTCCCGTCGGGATCCAGGACGACGACGTGGCGTACCCCGTTGCTGTAGGTCTCGAGGGGTTCGTGGTCGATCCCGTGTGCGGTGAGTCGGGCCAGGATGTCGTCGAGGTCGTGCACGCCGAGGGTGATCATGGCTCCGCCTACCCGCTCAGCGCGCACGTCTCGATCGTCAACGACGACCCACGCGTTCTCGCCGACCCGCCACAGGTACTCCTCACCAATGGTCTCGTCCGCCGGGCGCCCGAAGAACACCTCGAACCACTCCAGTGCCTTGATCCGGTTACTCACGCACATGACGCTGTAGAGGTCCACTCGGATCACTCCTCATAGTCGTTTCGGAAGTTGGACCATTCCTGTGGCCGGAACTCATCGGAGCAGGCAGCCCGGTTCTCCACAAGGAAGGTGAGGCCAGGCGCCATTGGCGTTATCGAGCGCCTGCCAACCTCGCATGACTGCTGGGTAGTTGGCCTGACAGACGGATGAAGCCCCTGGTAGATGGGTTTTCGACCAAGAGAACCGTCTCCACCAGAGGCTTCGCATGGACCGTGCCCCGCGACCGGGACGGCTCTTTCGAACCGAAGATCGTCAAGAAGAGGCAGAAGCGCCTGACGGTCGTCGACGAGATGGTCATCTCGCTGGCCGCGAAGGGAGGATCCGGGCGGCGCACCGCGCGCACCGACAGGGCGAGCAGACTGCACAGCTCCCGCACCAGCCGCGCAGCCAGGGTCCCGGCGAGCCCGTGTGATGCGCAGCGGCGCGGTCAGTGCGCACCGACGATTCGTCGTATCGCGCACCGGGAGTTCGGCGTGACGGAACGGTACAGGCCCTGCCGCCGGGCTCACCGTTCACGATGGAGTCGGGCTAGGTTCAGAGAACGTGAAGGTGTGGCGGCTGGTGGTGAGGTCCCAGAGCCGGGCGGTGCCATCCAAACTGCTGGTGGCGAGGGTCTTGCCGTCGGGGCTGAAGGCCACCGCGACTACTTCGCGGGTGTGTCCCTTGAAGGTGGCCGTGGTGCGGGTGGTGGCGAGGTCCGACAGGACGACTGTCCCGTCGTAGTTACCGATGGCCAGGGTCTTGCCGTCCGGGCTGAAGGCCACTGCGTCTGCGTCGACCCTGCTGTTGGAGTCTCCGAAGGAGGTGGTGCGCTCTGTGGCCACATGCCACAACGTGACGGGGTGCCCGGGGACGATCGCCAGTGTCCCGCCGTCCGGGCTGAACACCACCGATCCGATGGACGCGTCGAGGCCAGTGACTGTGGTGATGGGACGGCCGTCGGACACGTTCCACAGACCGACGGTTTTGTCGTCGCTGCCGCTGGCGAGGGTTTTGCCGTCCGGGCTGAACGCCACCGAGTTGATCCGTTCGGTGTGGTCGGTGATCGTAGCGGTGCTTCGGCCAGTGGCAACTTTCCACAACCGGACCGTATGGTCCACGCCACCGCTGGCGAGGGTTTTTCCGTCCGGGCTGAACGCCACCGCCAGGACTGCGCTGCCGCCGGTCCCGTCGGTGGCGGGGTTGCTGGTGTGGCCGGTGAGCGTTCTGATGGTGCGGCGAGTGCGCAGGTCCAGGAGCTGAATCGTGTTGTCTCCGTTGGCAGTGGCCAGGGTCTTGCCGTCCGGGCTGAAGGCCATTGAGTAGACACCGCTGTGGTCACCGGTGCTGACGGTGGTGACCCGCCGCCCCGTGGCCGGATTCCACATCAGGACGACCGGTTCGAGATAGCTGGCGGTGGCCAGGGTCTTGCCGTCCGGGCTGAACAACACCGAGGTGACGGGATCGGGTGGCGTCGCGTTGGTCGAGTCGGTCTCGTTGTCGCGGTTGTACAGGACGACTGCGGTAGAGGCACCGCCGACAGAGGCTACGGCGGCGAGTGCGCCAAGCAGGATCGTACGGCGCGGTACGTCACGCCACGCGGCAGACGCGGGTGCGTGGGGCGGAGCCGCCGGGCCGGGCCGAGTGCAGGTAGGCGCCTCCGTCGCCGGCGCGTCGGTCACAGGGCCGGGCGTCTCACTCATCCGCTCCACGGGATCGGGTACCTCGGGCCCGGCTTGGGGCGTTGACTCGCCAGGGGTTTCCCTCACCTCGGGAAGGAGGGACTGCAACTGCGCGGTTGCCGCCGCCGACACGAGTCGGCTGTCGTCATCGGTGAGCCGCCGCATCTCCTCGTGGGCACGTCGGCGGACTGTGTCGTTGCCGATCCGGTACAGGTGGGCGAGCCCGTCCAGGGCGGCACGTCGATCAGTGGCGATCGGACTGCCGATCGCATTGAGCAGGTAGGTCGGCAGCGTCCAGTTGATGTTTCTGGCGACGATGGTGCGGCCTTCGACGTTGTCCTGCTTCTTGGGCCGTTGCTGCGGCATCTCCTGCACCACGCGGTCATGGACGTAGCTGTAGAGCTCGTCGGCGGTGATGTCGCCGTCGCCGTCGAGGTCTGCGCTGCCGTCCCGAAGGCCCGCCACCAGGTGGCGAGTGAACACCGACTGGGCGGCTTCGCCGTGGACTTGGTTGCCCTCGAAGGAGTACTGGGTGGCGTCGGAAGCGGTCAGCACGGTGCGGCCGCGGCCCTGGAAACGCTCCAGCGCGTGCACCGCGGTGTCGGCCTTGGCGATCCGCCCGGCCGGGAACGCCCCGCTGTAGCAGCAGTCGAGGATCAGTAGCTGCTGCCGCGATAGGCAGCCGGTCATGGCCCGGTCGATCTGCTCGGCGGGCAGCGCGGTGAACAGAAGGCTGTCCCGGCGGGTGTTGGACATCGCCAGATAGAGTTGCCCGTCATCGTCCTTGAGACCGTGGCCGGTGAAGTAGAGCAGGGTCAGGTCGTCGCGGCGCCGGTCGCGGTAGAAGTCGCCGATGGCCTCGCCGACCCGATGATGCGGCTCATTGATCAACGTGGTGACCTCGAACCCCGCGATGTCGGGATCCTTCAAGACCTCGGCGAGCGCCTCCGCGTCATGCGCCGGGGAGGTCAACTGCCGTAGCGCGGTGTCCTGGTACTCATACGTGGCAATGAGCAGGGCGAGTCGGCGTCCCACGGCTAACTGCCCGTGTGGCGGCGGATGTACGCAGCGATCAAATCCTGGCGCTCGGAGTCGGACGCACGCTCCAGTTCGATTGTGTCGCCGTCGATGGTCACCGAGACGCGATGCCGTGCAGAGGACCGCGCGAGCCAGTCCCGCACGGTATCAACGAGCGCGGTGAACACCCCACCGGACGCACTCAACGCTACGACGATCGCCCCCAGCGTGAGGGGGTCGGTGCCCTTCGCGCCGTCAGGAACCATGCCTGCGGGGCCGGGGCGGACCGATTCGACGTCCAGCCCGGTGATCTCGGCTCGCAACTGACGCACCGGCCGCTCGACGGCCTCCCCGTCCAGTTCGGGGTCGGGGGCGATGACCAGCAACACCTCCATCACGCCATTCGCGCTGCCACCTCTGATCGAAGCGTCGTCTTGCATGCGTCCCCCGTTGATGAGTTGTCGCGCAGAAGCACCACCCATTGTGGCGGCCCAGCGGCGACCGACGGCAGCCAGACGGAGATATTTCCCAACGCGCGAGGCGGCTCGATTGTCCGTTCGGCTGCTTCCACCGAAGCCACCTACTCACCGAAGCACGCCGCCACCTCACGCCCTCGTCCTGCGCGGCCACCGCCGCGAACCCGGCCTGGACGACCGGATCGTGAATGAGGCACTCGCCGCGCACTGCACCGACATCACCGAGGCCCGCACCGAGCGCGGCGAGGAACCCGGCTACCGCCTCTACACCGCCCGGCGGGCACCCGCAGCCCCGCCGCTCCCGGACACCGGCCGCTGTCCTGTCCGGGCCCGGAGGCCGGCCGCCGACCCCGCTGCTGTCTTCCTGAGCTTCAGCCGGGGGAGTGGGCGATCCCACGCGTGCCGCTGCGCCACGACCGCGCCGTCATCGCCACCCGCGTCCTCACCGCCCGGCTGCGCACCGCACGCCGCACCGGCCGCCCTCTGTACGGCCCGACCACGCACCCGACCGAGCCAGCCGAGCAACTGTTCCTCTTCGCCCAGGAGCAGCCGCCCACCCGCCCGCCGGTCGACCTCGTTGCCCTGCGCACCGACCCAGTGCTCTGACCGCATTGGTTCGCCGGGTGGTCAGGCTGCGGTCTTGAGAGGGCATCCGCTGGGGCAAACACCCGCTCACGACGGCAGCCTGACCAAACGTTCCGGCGGTTCAGACACCAGCGCCGCCTGCAGCGCACTGAATGTCTCACGCAGTTCCAACGTGGCGATCGGGTCGATCTCCATCTGCAAATGGCACACGTCGTCGTCGCCGTTGGGCGTGATGCGCACGAAAAGGGCGAAACCGTCCCCGACCGGCTCCGCCTGCAAGGTCAGCGGATTGTTCCGGCCAGGGGTCACCGCCGCCGAAAAGCGTCCACCCGACGGCGCGCGCAGGTGAGAGAGCATGCGGGCCACGAAATCCACCACCTCCGCAGCGCTGAGATCCGCGGTGAAGTCAGCTGTCAGGCATGAGGACCAATCTGCGGTGATCTGCCAGCTGTCCGAACGGGGCCGAGCCAGTTCCAGCCATACGTCATCGTTGCCGAGGCGTATCTGCGGCTCTTCCATCGTCGCCCTCCGACATCCATGGTCCGGACTCAAGATCGTATGGGCGGATCCACATCGTCGGAAGTCGTCTTGGCACCCAGCGACCCGCGAACCCGGAGAACCTCCCAGGTCAGAGCACTAGGCGCACAGCACGCTTTCGGCGACCTTTCCACGGCACCGGCCCGCGCTTCTGGGGGTGCACGACGCCTTCGACAACGGCACTGCCTACCGAGCAGATCTGTCGGCCCGCGTCGACCAGCGGGTCCTGTCCGACGACCCGATCCTCCAATCGCGACATCCAGCGGCCGGACTCTTGGTGGGCCGATCTCGCCAGGATGCTGGAGAAGGTGTGGATGGTCGCTACTGAGCGCGTTGCCGTACGGCAGCAGCGAACATCACAGCACCGCTGAAGGTGTTGGACTGGGAGGGCTGGGGGCGAGCTCCAGAGGGGTTCGACGGCGCCACGCTCTACGCCTACTCGCTGCTCCAGCCGGACACCGCCGCCCGCGTCCGCGCTGCCTTCCGCGTGCTCGGCAGTCCGGCCGGCCTCGCCGCCGAAGCAACTGTGTGCGCCCAGCTGCTCCAGACCGCGGCCCGCGGCGACAACCTGGTCCTGGAAGTCCAGCTCCGGAACTGGGCTGACGAACTCCGCCACCGCTGACCGACTCATGACCGCGTCGCAGCAGAGCGTTGAGGAGGCGCGAGCCGCCCGGCACTCCTCGAACGCCGACCGACAGGGGAAGTGATCAGCCCGCCCATCCGATGTCACGGACCTCGATCGCACCGGCGTGCGCCATGAAATGGATCCAGCACCGCCGCCCGAACGCCTCCCGGATCTCCTCTACGGTGCGTTCCGCACACCAGCCCACAACCGCTGGACGGAATCCGTTTAAGGCAGGGCTTCAACGTGTGGTGCCGGTGCAGTCGGCTGTCCCAACCTGGAGCGGCGAAGGGCTGGGACGGTCGCGGGGGAGGCATCACCCGCCCCGCAGTCCTCAGACCTGGACCAAGTCCGTGACCACCGTACGTGAATCGGGGAGACTCATGCTGATCCGCAAGATGGCAGGCGCAGCCGCAGCCTGTACCGCAGTCGTCGCACTCGCCCTGACCGGCGCCGCGTCCGCCGCGTCGGCTTCCGTGGAGGGCGGCCGGGCCGTCGCCCCCACCGGTGCTCCTCCCACGATCAGTGGGGCTACCGTCGCCTCCGTCGACACCCTCGCGGCCGGCTGCTGGTACAGCGCCTCCCACTGGTGGTGCAACAACGTTTCCGGCGCGCCCGTCTACGCCAGCAGCGGCGCGGTCGTCGGGTACATGTACTCCAACCCGTCCTGGTTCGTCTGCCGCTCCGACAACGGCGGCTACGTCGGCGGCCCACACCCCAACCGGTGGGAGTGGACCCAGGCTGACAACGGGAACTGGGGATGGATGAAGGACACCGCGATCTACAGCGAGACGGACCCGCTGCCCGTCTGTGGCGTGTAGGTGATGACCCGCTGGTCGTAGGTGCCGAGGACGCGGGCGATGTCGGCCGGCTCCATCTCCGCAACTGCCGGCCAGGAACGCTCATCGAGGGCGTCGCATGACAGGACCGCGAGCTGTACGCACTGCTGCTCGTGCCCCTGGGCCTTGCGGTGGATCCTTGCCCAGGGGCCCAACTCGCGCTGGGTGAGTCGCCACTTCGCCTTCACCACCGGGTCATTCTCCGCAAGGCGCGGGAGCGGCGCTGCTCGTGGCCCTCGTGCCCCTCGAGGCGCTCGGGCAGCCCAAGTTTCGCGGCGGCCGCGGCGGTGAGCACGATCAGCGGGTCGCTGTCCTTGCCGTTGCGGTGCAGGCGCGGCGCACTGAGCCCGGACTCGCGCAGCGTCCACTCCACCAGCTCCACCACGGTGGCAGCGGGGCAGTCGAGCACGATCCCGCCGACGCCGTACGCGGCCTCGTCACCGTTGAGCACGGGGCGTCTGCCGTCTCCACCGCAGACGCAGCCGGTCCCGCCGCCACGCCGGACGCCGTCGCGGCAGCCGAGACGGCGCCGGGGGCCGGATACTTCGCCGCTCACCCCTTCAGCAGCCGCTGGTAGGCATCCAGGCGCGGCGACTTCGGCTCCGAGCGGCCCTTCTCCCAGTTCTTCACCGATTTGAGTCGTGGTCTTCAACGCGCGGCGAGACGGGCCTGGGTGATACCGGCGGCCTCACGCAGCCGGGCACGCTCCGACGGAGGCGGCAGGTGCGGCTCCTCGTTCAACAGAGCGTCGACGGACGCGAACAGGCAAACCTGGACGGGGCCAGACTTGAAGGCGTGCGCGGCCTGCCGCCGTCCGTGCGTCCAGCCTCTCAGCAAGGCACTCACCGAGCGTCAACGGCCGGCATCTGTCAGCTCGCGGGTAGCGAGATCAACTGGAAGCTCCGTGATGGTGATGCCGTCCGGTAAGTCACATCATTGGCCGTTGGTGCAGGTCGTGTCCGTGTGGTGGTGGGGGAGGGGGAGCGTGCGGGGTGGCGCGGGCGCCGGGTCGAGACAGTCTCGGGTTGGCCGAGGGCTGCAAGGCGGCCGTGCACCTGTGCGCGGTACCCCGGTGCGTCAGATCAGGTGGTGGTGGGGGAGCATCTGCTCAGCCGTCGCCTGCCTGTGAAGGGATCGTCATGCCTCCTCTCCGCGGTGCCATACCGCCCGTCCTGCTCGTCTGCCTCCTGATGACGGGCTGTTCGTCCGTCCAACTCGGCACACCGACGCCCTCCAAGACCCAGAACTCTGAGCCCGGCGCGGCTGCCGGAGCAGGGCGGGCGATCGCGGTCGGGGCGGGCCCGCAGAAGCACTACACGGTGCAGCAGCAGCCGGCCGCCCACTCGTGCCACTACCGGTCGGAGCACGGCGAGCCCCTCGAAGACCCCACCTGCACGCCGGGCGCCATCTCCCCGGCAGTCACGCAGGCGAACTTGAAGTCGACGATATGCCGCAAGGGCGGCTACACCTCCGGCGTGCGTCCCTCCGCGTATGTGACGGGCAAGGAGAAGAGACTCAACGCGGCCTCCTACGGCTACACCGGCCGCATGGGCGACGCGGAGTACGACCACCTGATCAGCCTGCAGCTCGGCGGCGATCCGAACGATCCGCGCAACCTCTGGGTGGAGCCTGCCGACCCCGGCCACAAGAAGGGTGCCGGGGTGAACAACAAGAAGGACCCGGTGGAGACGAAGCTGCATACCGCGGTCTGCAAGGGCCAGGTCCCGCTCGCGGCCGCGCAGCAGGCCATCGTCACCGACTGGACCACGGCCCTGACCGTCCTTCACCTCGGCTGAAGAGGCGACTGGAAGGCGGTGCGTGTCGTACGCCGGAATGTCCCTGAGGGGTCTGCGTCGGCCGTCGGCATGGGAAGGCCCCGGCTGGACGGGGGAGACCAGCCGGGGCCGTGGGTGGTGGCGTGCGGAGGGCGGTCGCCTCTCGGCGGGGTGCTCCATGGGGCTTCAGCCGGACGATCGTCCCCATGGGCGGAGGGTGAGGCCCGGGGACACTGTCCCCTCCGCCAGCCACATACAGATGAACGGTCAACCGCTGTGCGGTGTTCCCGATCGCTGTCTCGATCGCGGTGAGCTGGGGCACAGTCGTCGCCGTGGTCAGCTGCTCGCCCCTGGACTCACCTGTTTCTCCCTCGGTGTGCCAATCGTCACCGAGTTTCCGGCCGACCGCGGCGAGCCCTGTTCGCCCAAGACCATCCGCAAAAGAGGGCAACAAGGAGGGCCACCAGGAGCACGATGCCGAGAACGGTTCGTGCGGCGCCGTTCATATTGTCCTGAGCCCAGGGTACGAAGACGAACAGCACCACGCAGAACGCGGCGACTCCTGTCAGGACGACCGCTAAACGACCACGGTAAGAGTTCATGCGGACCTTCCGGTCGGGTTGCGGGGGCCTCCCCGGCGCCGGCCGCACCGGGTCCGGGGAGGCAACGGTCACGACCCGGTGCGGGCCGCCTTCAAGCTTTTGGTGACAGCGCCAGCGCCTCCGGACACGGCACCGGTCAGGGCACCAACTGCGCAGGCTTTCCCGACCGAAGAACCGTCGATGAGCGCCGTCACCGCACCTCCGGCGCAGCCGCCGGCCGCTCCGCCCACCACCGGACCGAGGACTCCGTCGAGCAATGTGCTCGCGACGGCGCCGACGGCGGCACCTGCCACAGCGCCTAAGAGGCTGTCGAGGCCCGTGGGATCGGTCTGGTTGACGGGGTCGCCCGCCGCGTACAGGTAGGGGTTGGTTTCTTGCCCGGAGGGGTCGGGTTGGGTGAAGCGGCCGATCTGGGGGTCGTAGTAGCGGGCGCCCATCTTGTACAGGCCAGTGGGGTCGAGGTAGGCGCCGCTGTAGCGGAACGGCTGCGGCTCGGCCTCGGTGGTCGTGCCGCGGGGCAGGCCGGTAGGGCCGTAGGCGTAGGTGTGGGTGCGCTTGCCGGCGTCGTCGACCAGACCGAGCACGTTGCCGGTGGCGTCGGTGAGGTAGTAGTAGGACTTCCCCCCAGTCGTCATGGAGTTCAAGGTGCCCGCCGGTTCGCGGATGAATCCGGTGTCGACGCCATTGGTGGTCGTGGACGCCAGGCCGAGCGCGGTGTGGTGGAACCACGTCGAACCGAGCTTGGTGCGTTCGGAGTTGTCGGTGCCCGCGTGGACCAGGTCGTAGTTGGTGCCGGAGACCGTGACGGCGGACATCTGGCTGTAGTCAGTCCAGGTCTCGTTCGTGCGGGCTAGTGGACTCGGTCGCCCGCAGCATGGAGGTGACGCGGTTCTGGTCGTCGTAGGTGAAGACGGTGACCGTGCCCTCCGGGGTGGTCACCTTCGTCACCCGGCCGTCGCCGTCGTACCCGTAACCCGTGGCCTTGCCCGCCGTGTCGGTCACCTTGGCCACAAAGCCGGAGGGATCGAGGTCGAAGACGGCGGTACGGCCGGTGTGGTCCTTGGCCTGCCACTGGTTCGGATACGTCTTGACCAGGTCGATCCAGGGCCCGAGCGGGTCTCGGTCAGCTTGAAGCCCTTGTACTCACCGGTCTCGTCGTGCTGGTCAACGGTGATCGTGCCGTGGTTCTTGTCCGTGACCTTGGTCAGGGTGCCGTTCGCGTCGTAGTCGTCCCGGCTGCCGGACTTGCGGTCGGTCAGGGTGTAGGTGCCGTCCGCGTTCTTCTTCAGGTCCTTGGAGTAGCCGGTCGGGGTGGTGTAGCCGCCGGTGCTGGTTTCCTTGAAGCGCAGTGAGTCGCCGGTGGCGTCGAAGACGTCCGCCTCGCCGTCGTTGACCTGGAGGTAGCGCTCGTAGCTTTGCCACCAGCGCTGGGAGATCTTGCCCCAGGGGGCTTCCAACGAGTTGTAGGTGCGGGCCAGTTGCAGCTTCTGGCCGACTCCGGCGATGTCGAAGTCGGTGGCCGCCAGCATCAGGTTGCCGTTGGACAGGTTCACCCGGGCGACCAGGGCATCGTGGAGGCGGGTGTCCAGGAGGCGGTGCCAGGGCACCTGCCCCTGGCCCTCGGGCACCCACGGCAGCTCTTGCGCGGCGGCGGTCCGGGCCGAGTCCGGCTTGCCGGTGATGCGGGCTTTCTGGACGGTTCGCCAGGCGGCCACCTCCGACGACACCTCGGTCTCGGCCACGGAGGCCGGCGCCTTGGTCACGCCGGCCGGCGTGACCGGGACGTCGACCTTCGTCGGCTTCGTCCACGGGCTTTCCGGCTTGGGCAGGGGCGGTTCAGAAGGGGCCGCCACAGCGGGTGCGGCGGTCACGACCAAGGCCGCGGTGGTGAGGGCGGCGGTGAGAGCGGTTCTGGGTGATCTCCGGGCACGCCGAGACGACGTGCGTGCAGCACGTAAGTGCATCAGCTTCCCCCCACAGGAAGTCAGAACCCGTAACCCCAGCGGTCACAGGCGGCACACAAGCTGTCACAAGAGACACGCAAACCGGCGCGATGTTCCCTCCAACCCACTTCCCATGCCAGCTGGAATCGGCCCTACCTCTTCACGCCTGCAGAACGGACTTAAAGGGAGGTGAATCGCCCGCCTCGAGGTGAGGAACGTTCCCTTCCGCCCTGGAATATGCCAGATGGATTGTCTGAAAGCGCTTCACCCTGCCCAGTACACAATCCGGCCCTCACTACAAGGGTGCTGTGTCACGTTTCAGCCCGATATCATCAGGTCCGAAAAGTGTCTCGTGAGCCGCCTGTGCCCCAAGAAGGCCCGTGGCGACGCTCAGTCCGATGTCGTCGGCCAGCCGCTTCATCGACTGCTCGACCGTGTACTCGGGCTCTGCGACCGGGCCGCCTCGCTGCCTCATCGGTTCGATCTCCAGGGCCCGGTCCCCGATCGTGAACTGCCCGCGTGTCTGCTGTTCGACGACGTCCCGCAGCTCGGCCACGATCTGCTGGACCAGTACGCCGTCGGCCGCACGCCGGATCCCGACCACGATGACGCCTGGTCGCCGTTCTCCTGCCGGCTGGAGGGCCGGGCAGCCGGGGAATGGGGGGCGATCTCGGTGATCGACGTCAGCTAGCGTCACCAGGCAGGGATCGAGGCGGGACCGGGCCCGGCTCCGCCGGGCGCTGATCGCGAGTACACCGACGGCCTCGTCGAAACCCGACACGATTGGCCCTATCCGGCGCCCGCCTTGACGCGCTGCTGCGCGCCCTCGACCACCGTGACGGCCCCTTCCGGAAGCATGCTGCTGGTTGGTGAACGCGCTTCGGCACGCGGACGAGTGCGATGACGTCGCCCTGCTCATCGCCCAGGCCGAGGATGTCACTGAGTGCCCGAGAGGAGCCGGCGCCGGCAAGGAAGCGGATCGGATGCAGCCGCGCACCGGCCGGGCACCCTGAGCCAGGCCCGCGGGGATACCCCAAAGACTTGGGGTTCCGGACCCGACTTGGTGCGCCGAGGATTTTCTGTATGGACACCATTGAGCAGAACAAGCAGACCGTGACCGCTTTCATCGACGCGCTGTTCACCAGGGGTGACCTGTCGGCCGTCGACGTCTACCTCGCCGAGGACTTCGTCGATCACGACCCCCCGGTCGGCGTCAGCCCTGACCGGGAGGGCATGAGGGCCGCAGGCGCCCTGTTCCGGCGGGGGTTTCCGGACTGGCACTCCGACCTGGGTTTCCTGGTCGGCGAGGGGGAGCTGGTGGTGGAGCAGTTCACCGCCTCCGGCACCCAGCAGGGCGAGGTGATGGGCGTCGTGGGTGACGGGCGCACCGTGGTCCTGAAGGGGATCAACATCTTCCGGGTCCGGGGCGGCCGGATTGTGGAGCGTTGGGGCCGTCTGGACGACCTCGGACTGGCGCGCCAGCTCGGGCTCGTGCCGACGCCGACATCGGCGTAGCGTCGACGTCATGGCCACCGGCATCCCGGAGCGACGCGTCGAGCGGTTGATCGACCGCTGCTACGCAGGCCTGGACCTGCCCGAGCTGACCATCGAGGTGCTACGCCGTTTGCCGGACATCCTCCCGGTGGAGGCCGTCTTCTTCGCGTCCGTGGATCCGGCGAGCCTGCTGTTCACCTCGATGGCGGCCCAGGAGCCCTTGGACGGCGTCGGTTCCCTCTTCCTGGACAACGAGTACGGGCGCGAAGACGTCAACAAGTTCACCGCGCTCGCCCGAGGGCCCGACACGGTCACATCGCTGGACCGGGCCACCCGGGGGCAGCGCTGCGAGAGCGCCCGCTACCGGGAGATCATGGCCGGTCTGGGCCTGGGCGATGAGCTGCGGGCCGCCCTGACCGCCGGGCGCGACTGCTGGGGCGTGCTGTGCCTGCACCGGGCCGACGGGGAGGCAGGCTTCGGCGGCCAGGACCTCGATGTACTGAGGAAGCTCGCCCCGCACCTGGCCGAGGGCCTGCGCCGTACCGTCGTCCAGGAGACGCTGAGGCGAGAGGGGCCCGCAACACCGGGCACCCCCGGCGTGATCGTGCTCGACCAGGAGCTCGCCCTCGTCTCGATCAGCCCGGACGCTGAGCAGTGGCTCGCCCGGCTGCGCGGCCCCCGGATCGTGGGACTGCCCGTACCCGTGTACTCCGTCGCCGCGCACCTGGCCACACCCGATGACGTGCCGGGGCCGACCGCGGCGGACCGCCACGGATCTGTCCGGCTGCGGACGAGCGATGGTCAGTGGCTGTCTTTGCACGCCACCCGGCTGCGGGGCCCCGCGGGGGAGCAGATCGGCGTGGTCGTCGAACCTGCCCCCGCCGCCGAGGTCGGATCCCTCATCCTGGCCGCGCACGGCCTCACCCCGGCGCAGAATCGGGTGACCGCCCTTGTGCTGGAGGGCTGCTCGACCCGCGAGATCGTGGAGCGGCTCCACGTTTCCGCCTACACCGTCCAGGAGCACCTGACAGCCGTCTTCGCCCGGTTCGGCGTCCGCAGCCGACGGGAGCTCATCGCCGCGCTCCTCTCCTCGCACCGGCCGAGCCAGGAGGAGTAATGCGCAGGCCTTCCCCGCGGTGAACTGCTTGATCCGGTTCGCGAGAGGCGGGTCTCCCAGATCAGCGGCAGGCACCGCCTGAGCAAAGGCGCGCTCGGGGCGATGTCCATCTGGGCGTGCAAGGGGTTGCCTCGCAACGAACAGCGGCTGCATGGCGTCGGCCAAGCGCCGAGCGCGGCACGCTGCGGAGTAAGTCTCCAGATGTTCGCAGCACGACAGCCACGTAGGCTGAGGAGGGCCGAACCCGAGGTGCCGTGTCGGTAGCCAGGGGTGTTCCCCGGCGACATTCCCACGGTGCGGGAACCGGGGTGGCCCGAGCAACTGCGCTGAACGGCATGCGATTCAACGCGAAATCGGACGAGCCCAGTCGAGCATCCCCCGGGACCTGTCGCGCGCTGGTCTACGGCCTGTCTGACAAATGACCACTGGGCGGGTTTGTGTCTGGTGCTATTTGCCTTGCTGTGATGGCATCGGCCAGCGACCCTGGGCTGGTGC
>NZ_JBEXGM010000055.1:0-29961 GCF_040607335.1 Streptomyces sp. NPDC005303
TCGCAGACCGCTACCGCGCCGGACTTCGCCTCGCAGCACTCATCCTCTGGCTCCGCGAACCAGCCGGGTGATCATTTGTCAGACAGGCCCTAGGGGCACCCGAGAGACAGGCGCGCCGTTGACGGTGGAGGAACAGCTGGTCGCCCAGAAGGAGTGCCCAGAAGGAGTGTCGGCCCCACCACCGTCCAGCCAGGCGTTTCCCGGGCGGACTTCAGGGATCGCAGGCGTCAGTGCGCGCAGGACTGGCCGGCCACGCATGAGGCCGGCTCCACTCGTCAGGCCCCCTTGGAATCGCTCATCAAAGGAACCGGGACGCGCTCTACCGGCGGACCGCCGAGATCAGTCCGCCGGGCCGCTCCTCGCGCTGCGGTGGGGTGCTGATCGGGCGGCCGTAGGCGGCGGCGCGCTCGCGCAGGGTGTGGCTGTCGGCCTCCCAGCCGTGTCCGGCCAGCCACCCCACCGGGTCGTCGGGCATCTCCGAGACCCACATGGACGCCGCCGATCCGGGCTCGGCGTCCGCACCGAAGCGCTCGATCACACCGCGCGAGCCCAATGTCAGCCCCATCCGACTGCCCGCCGCCGACTGCGCGCTGATCCGGGCCAGGAGGAGGTCCACCGCATCCTCGGGCAGATAGATCAGCAGTCCTTCGGCGATCCACACGGTCGGCATGGCTGGGTCGTGCCCCGCGGCGGCCAGCGCGCCTGGCCAGTCCGCACGCAGATCCACCGCTACGGTGATCCTCTCGCAGCGCGCGACGGCTCGCTCCTGGCGCAGCACCGAAGCCTTGAAGTCCAGTGGCGCGGCGGTGTCGACCTCGAACAGCCGGGTGCCCTCGGGCCAGTCCATCCGGAAGGCCCGGCTGTCCATGCCTGCGCCGAGCAGCACGACCTGCCGGACCCCGGACGCGGAGGCCTCCTGCAACAGGTCGTCGAGGAACTTCGTCCTGATGACGATCGAGAACACCACGCCCAGCCGGCGGCGTCGCGCGGCCTCGTCGTCGGGCAGTGGCGGCGATGAGGGCCACAGGCCGCCGGCGGCGGCGAATGCCTGTGCCAGTGGGTCGCGGAACAGCGCGTTCTCCCGCTCGGTCTCCAGTGCCCGCACCCGGGCCACCCCCACCGCCGTGGCCCACACTCCCGACGGCTCCACCCGCTCCTGCTCATCAGTCACGGCGCCACCCTAGATGATCGATTCCAAGGGGCCTGATGAGTGGAACGACCTTCATACGCGGCCAGCCGGTCATGCGCACACCGACCGCCTATGACCACAAAGACCACCAGTGACCATTGGCGGCTGCCGAGTCGTGTCCCCAGTGTCACCCGACGTGACTGCGCTTCCTCGCTCATCGACGCGAAGCCTCCCTCAAGGTCACCGTGGCGAACTCAGCGGTGCTACTGAGGCTCCGCCAAAGGTGAAAGAAACAAGCTCAGCTTGATCTTTGACCTCCCGTGTCGAATGGCGCATCGAACTTGATCGCTCGCCTGTCGACCGGTGGGGGACGTGTGTTGGCGCGCGGGACGGGTCAGCGGGTGCGTTCGTAGTGGCGGCGTGCTTTTTCACGGTTGCCGCAGACAGCCATTGAGCACCAGCGTGCGCGGTTGGCGCGGCTGCGGTCGAGCAGGAACAGCTGGCACTCGGCGTTGGCGCAGGGGCGGAGTCGGCCGGGCAGCCCCTTCTCGGTGGCGGCCCAGGCGAGGACCACTTCGACGGCCAGCCGGGCGTGCGGCGGAGTCTCGACCGTCCACTGAAGACCGTCCGAAGTGATCTCCGGAATCTGGTGGACCCCTTCGAGCAGCGGGCCCAGTACGGCGGGCGAGCTTTCTCCGCGCACTACGTCTCGCAGGGCGTCCCGTGCCTCGCGCAGCAGCGCCAGTTCCGCGAGGCTGCCGTCGCCGCCGTGCTCCCGTGCCCAGCGCCTGCCGTCGGCCGGGTCGCCGAGCGCGTCCTGTTCCTCGCCGTTGACCAGTGGCCTGCTGTTGAGCAGGTCCAGCAGCACGTCCATCGGGCGCCACCCTCTCTAACCGGATTGAATCCTTTGACAGGTTAGCTCATCTCGTGCTTGCATGGCGAGGAACTAACCGGATCGAGACTTCAAAGGGGTTACAATGAACTCGGTGCATCACCGGACCGCAACCGTCGACGGCCACGAGATCTTCTACCGCGAAGCCGGCCCCGCCGACGCCCCCACGATCGTCCTGCTGCACGGTTACCCGACCAGCTCGTTCATGTTCCGCGAACTCATCCCGTTGCTGGCCGACGACTACCACGTCATCGCGCCGGACCACCTCGGCTTCGGCCACTCCGCCGCCCCTCTCGTGGGGGAGTTCACCTACACCTTCGACGCCCTGGCCGAACTCACCTCCGGACTGCTCGACCAGCTGGGGCTGGAGCGCTACGCCCTCTACGTCCAGGACTACGGCGCCCCCATCGGCTGGCGTCTCGCGCTCAAGCACCCCGAACGGATCTCCGCCCTCGTCACCCAGAACGGCAACGGCTACGAGGACGGTTTCGTCGAGTCGTTCTGGACCGACGTCTGGGCCTACGGGGCGAACCCCGGCCCCGACACCGAACCCGCAGTCCGCACCGCGCTGGACATCGACGCCATCCGCTGGCAGTACCTGCACGGCGTGCCCGACCCGAGCCTGGTCAGCCCGGACACCTGGCAGCACGACTTCGCCCTCGTCTCCCGCGAGGGCAACGACGAGGTCCAGCTGGCCCTGTTCCGCGACTACCAGAACAACCGCCCGCTCTACCCGCTGCTGCACGAGTTCCTGCGCACCAGTGAGGTCCCGGTGCTCGCCGTGTGGGGCCGCAACGACGAGATCTTCGGCCCGGCCGGCGCGCAGGCCTTCGCCCGGGACGCCAAGGACGCCGAGGTGCACCTGATCAACGGCGGTCACTTCCTGCTGGAGAGTCACCTCGACGTCGTCACGGGTTACCTGCGCGGCTTCCTCGGGCGGGTGCTGGGCTAGGCTCGCTCGTCATGGTCTGACCTCGAGCGATTCCACGCACGTGATCGCGCGTACGGGGATGCTGGGGGACACGAATACGACCTCCGTCTGATCCTGTGCTTCGATCAAGGAGGCGCTGGACCAGTACGAAGGCGTGGGGGAAGCGTTCGCGGTCGGCGACGCCACAACCCCGGTACGACTTCTTCGAGATCAGGAACCGACGGTGGGCGGTCGACTTCCATTTCCCGAAGCAGGGCGGCAGTTGACATCAGGCGCAGGCGCTGCTCATTCCGCGAGGACGGCTCCAAGATCCACGTCGGCCGCCTGCCGCGCGCCACGGCCGGCCCGCGCACCCTCACCATCGGCGACCGACGACCGGCCCCCAACTCGCGGTCTGGGTCAGAGGACTCTGAGCCATTTCCGTCCTCAACTTGGCCGGCCGCTGCCCGCCCCCGCCGGTGAACCTACGTAGTCAATTGCGTAGTTCCACTGGCCCCTCCACAAGGCAGCGTTGGGAGACTTGCCTCATGAGCTTCCTGACGGAGGCCTGAGCGAACGCTGTCTGGTCAATCGAGCCCAGCTGAACATGGGAGAGTCCTCCGTTGGTTTCCAAGATTCGTGTCCTTCTGGGCATGCTCGTACTCCTGGCGCTGGCCATCGCCGCCATCGCCCTGCTCGCGGCCGTGAAAGCCGCTGCCGTCTGGTTCACGATCGTTCCCCTCGGCATTCTCTTTATCGGCGCGTCCGTCGTCCGGTCGCTCGGATGGTTCGACAAGAAGGCCGGTAACTGACCTGGGCGGCTCGCAGGTCGCGGTGGATGCCAAGCAGGGCTCACCGTTCTCCTGCAGCGCCCTGCTCACGGGAGGACAGCAGATCCTTCCGCCCGGCTCATCCGGGTGCCGCCCAGCAGCCACTGTCCACGCAGCCCTCACTCCGACGAGCACGAGCCTCTCGCTACGTGAACGGCGACAAGGGCCTCTTTCCGTGACCGCTCGGACAGCGCGCGTCAAAACCCCAACTCGACCACGAGCGGCCGGTGGTCGGAGATGGGCATGGCCGGCGTGACGCTCTCACGCACCGCTCCCCCAGGGACACCTGCTGCCAATACATGGTCGAACTGAACCATCGGACGGTGGGAGGGATAGGTGGGTGTGCGGGCCAGATCACTCCACGCTTCACTTCCCCGTCCTGCCCGGCGGGCCGTGCGGTCCAGCCACGTGGCCCCAGCGAGCACCATCCAGGGCACTGGGCCCACCAGGTTGAAGTCGCCCAGCACCACATGTGGTGCCGGTAGGTCGGCCACCCAACGGCGGATCGTGACCAATTGGCTCACGTTCCAGCCGGGCACGAAGGACAGGTGCACGGCCACCACGGTGAGGGGCCCGCGTTCGCCCTCCACGACCGCGGCCAGCGCCGCCCGCGGTTGATCCGGTACCCACGTGAGTCCGGGACGCCCCGCTACGCGCAGGGGCAGTCGAACCGGTGCGGGAGCCAGCCGTCGTGCGCGCCATGTGCGTACCGGGTTTCGGCTGAGCAACGCGATGCCGTGCGAGGGGATGTCGTCCCGTGCCGCCGAAGCTCCAGGTCCGTACACGCGTAGCCCAGGCTCGGCCGCGTCGAGTAGCCAGCCCTTGTCCATCACGGCGCGGCCGTGCAGTGCCGACGCGTAGCGCCAGTCCTTCGCGCCGAACGCCCGGGCCGCGACAGCCGCCTGGTCGCCTTGCCCCGACCGCTCCTGGAGACGGTCGACTTCCTGCAGCGCCATGATGTCGGCGTCCACGGATGCGACGGCTCCGACCAGTAACTCCTCTTCTGCAGCGGCGGGCAGGGGAAACGGCCGTCCCTCTTTCATCGGCCGACCATGCAGAATGTTGAACGTTGCGAGCCTCACCCCTCGAAGTTACGGGACTTCAACTCGGAACCGGGTGGTGGGCGGGCCTTCTTCGGGCCGCGGGGCACGCCTGCATCGGCGACGAGGAACTGACCACCGTGGCGTAGCTGCTGACTTCGGACCGGATCGTCACACAACGATCTTGGCGCCGTTATGAGTTGGAAAGCATGAGGACGGCGCACCACTTTGCGCGCCTGCCGCTCTGGGGAGGAGGCCACGAAGGCACTGGCAAGCAGTCGGCACACGGGGGCGTAGGGGCAGGGTACGAACCGGCTCCACTCACAGGACTGCGCTCCGTGCACCGAGGATGCATTTATGATCACATTTATGGCTGATGATCTGCCAAATGGCGGACTGCTACCCGAGGGGGCTCTCGTGGAGGTCTGGAACCTCGCGCCGCCGTCGCAGGAGAGCTCCGGGGACGGGTCCGACGACCAGCCGAGCGCCGACGAGGTCCGTCGTGAGGCCACGAACAACATGCCGTGGCTGAAAGAGATCGCGGCCCCTCACGGGGACATCGATGCCGGTACGGCGGTCCTGGACAGGCTGGTCGGCCTCGAACCCGTTGCCCTGAAAGCAGTCCAGGCCGCGGCAGTGCTCGGTGAGCCCTTCCATCCGGAACTGCTGGCCGCGGTCGCGGGCCTGGAGGTGCGCGAGACCATGGCCGCCCTGGACACCCTCATCCGCCTGGATCTGGTGCAGCCGACTGAACCCGCGACGCAACTGGCGCTGCGCCACCGGACGGTGGAAGAGGCCGTCTACCAGCAGCTCGAATTCAGCCGGCGCATCGCCCTGCACCGGCGTGCCGAGAGGGTACTGGCCGAGCAGGGGGCTCCGATCGCGCGACGCGCCCACCATGTCGCCCGGGCCGCCGACCCGAACCAGCCCGAGCACATCACGACCTTGATCGCCGCCGCGCGGGCGGTGCTCTACGCCAAGCCCGCCGTGGCAGCCGAGTACCTGTATGCCGTACTGCCGCTGCTCCAGGAGGGCCAGACCCACTGGCACGAAGCGCAGGTCCTGCTTGCTCGCGCACGACTGCTCACCGGCAACGCTTCAGAAGGCCGTGCACTTCTCGATGCGCTGCGCTCGGCAATGCCCGGGGGCCAGCCCATCGAAGCGACCGCTCTCGCCGACTCCAGCAGGATCGAACGACGGCTCGGGCGGTACACCGAAGCCGGAGCCATCGCACGCACCGGACTGGCGGCGCTTGCCGACCACGACACCGCGACTGCCGCCGCTCTGCACACCGAACTGGCCGATTACGCCTATGACCTCCAGGACTACGAGACGTCCCGGCACCATGCCGAAACAGCTGCGACGATCGCGCACAGACACCATGACGGCATCGGTGAGTCCCACGCCTTGGCCCAGGCCGCGCTCGCACAACTGTTCACAGGTGATCAGACGACAGCGCAGGCAACGGCAACCCGAGCGGCCGGCCTCATCGACTCCGCCTCCGACGCCACCCTCCTGACCAACTTGGAGGCCGCCCTCCAGCTGGGCATGACAGAAGGCATGCTGGGACGACTCCTCGACGCGGAACGCCACCTCACCCGCGGCGCTGCCCTGTCCGAGAGCACAGGACAGACATATGTCCAGCCTCAGATCCTCACCGTGCTGGCGAACACCCAGCTGCGCTCCGGGAAACTGCGCCCCGCGCTGACGACCCTGGACGCAACTGCCCGCCATATCGAGCGAGTCGGCAACCCCAGCACCGAGGCGGTCCTCGCGATGGTGCGCGCCGAGACCCTCTACTGGCAAAGGCGCTCCAGTGATATGCAGGACGCGGTCGCCATGGCTGAACACGCCGTGGCGATCGCCGGCGACACACCGACGGCGTGGGCGGTCACCGTACGCTGCTTCCACGCCGAATTCGTACTGCTCACGGGCGACACGGCACGCGCCCGGTGGCTCCTGCTGAACGCCGCAGGCGGCACCGACCTGCCCAGGCTCACCACATGGCGCAAACCACGCTGGTGCGACACCTTGGCGCAGGCGGCGTTCGCGGAAGGCGACCAGGCGTCGGTCGACCACTGGGCACGGCTCGCCGAGGCCGGCCTCGCACAGCTCCCCTCCACCAACCGACAGGGTTTCGCCCTGCGTGCGCGCATGCGGGCCCATGCCCTGGAGGGCGCGACCGACTGGGCGGTGCGTAAGGCGAAAGAGGCGATCACGGCCTTCTCCGCCAGTGATGAACGCATCGAGGTCTGCCGTACGCTGCTCACAGCCGCCGAGTTGTCCCTGCATGCGGGACGTACCGATGAAGTGACCGGCTGGCTCGAACGTGCCGGGATCCTGGCGGACCAATGCGGTTCCCGACGGCTCACCGACGCGGTCACCCACCTGCGCGGCAGGCTCACCACGCGCGTCGCAGCGCTGGACGCCCCCGACGCATTGGCGTCACTCACCGCGCGGGAGAGAGAGATAGCCGGTCTGGTCAGCAAAGGAATGACGAACGCCCAGGTCGCCGGAGCCCTGGTACTCAGTGTGCGGACGGTGGAGACCCACCTGGGACAGGTGTATCGCAAGCTCGGCGTCGCGAACCGGGCGAGCCTCACCCGCATCATGCTAAACAGCGACACCCCTCATTGGCCCAGCGGGCCAGAGGCAAGCTGACGGCGCGTGAGCGAGTCGAACTCCTGCTGGACGACGGGACGTTCCGCGAAACGCAGCGCTTGCGGCGGCACCGGGCGTCCGGATTCGGCCTGGAGAACAAGCGCCCGCACACCGACGGTGTCCTCACCGGCTGGGCACCGTCCACGGCCGGACCCTCTTCGTCTACGCGCACGACTTCCGCATCTTCGGCGGTGCCCCGGGCGAGGCGCACTACGTCGGCTCAGCGCTGCCCCACGACTTCAAGGCGTTTCCGGACGCCTACGGCACGGGCGTGATCTGCGGCGAGCTGGTCGTCTTCCCTCCGCGTGGCTCCCGGAAGATCCACTAGTCGTTCGGCCGGGCGGTCTCGTCTCCTGGGGATACGACTATTCGGGCGACGAGCACTTCTTCTGGCCGCGCTCAAGCCGGCTCTACCCAGCCCGCACGGCCCCTCACTGTCCCACTCTGTCCAGAACTCATGTCGGGCCTGTCCGGAACACAGTCCGTCATTCGCGGTGATCGTATGGAGAACTGGCTGACTACTCCGATGAACCTGGCTTGAGGCTTCACGCGCCGTGAGACTGGCAGACAGACGTGGCGGCCTGTCCGGACAGCGTGCCGGCCGCCGAACTTCACTGGCCGACCGTCGATCGAGGAGTTCAGATGCAGCTGCGCAAGCGTGCGATTGTCGCCGTGTTCGTGACCACCGCAGCCTTCACCGCCATCGCCCCGCAGGCCATGGCCGTCCCCATGCCGTGGGAGACCAGCAAGACCCCCGCGGCCACCACTCACCACATCAGCTCCCCAGCGGCCGGAAAGAGCGGCACGGTCACCGTGTTGTGTGCCGCCGGCTGTTACCAGTAGGCGGCCTGGTCGGAGACATGCAGGCCGTAGGCTCCCGGGGAGCTTGGCGCTCCCCGGACCAGCCCCAGCGAACGAGCCGGTTGGGCAGGCCATCGGTCGGCAATGGCGATCTCCGCCCAGTTCGGCGAAGTGCCGCCCCGACAGCGGTAGTTCGAGGTCGGATGGGTAACGAGCCGCGACGGCGGAGGCCGCGAACACCGTGCCGAGACGGCACGGTGCGGGTGCGGTGGCCGCGCCCTGAACACGGAGGCCCCGACCGGTCGAACCGGCCGGGGCCATGACCCCTCGCCGCGGCGTCACCTCATTCCGAAGGTGCAGGAGGCAGGGTCAGTGGTGGCGGCCACCGCCGTGGTGGTGCCCGCCGTGGTGGCGACCGCCCCAGGACGCGTCGTCGATGAAGCGGTCGTGGTCGTTGCGCAGGGTGGCGGTGTCCGAGTAGTTGTCCCACACGTAGTTGTGGCGGTCCATGTAGAGGTCGCTGTCGGTGTCGTGGCCCCTGCCGGTGTGGACGCGGACCGTGGCGCGGCCCTCCAGACGGTAGTGCTCGAAGGTGTAGGTGTCGCCGTCCTCGTTCGTCAGGGTCCAGCCGTCGAGGTTGACCGTGCGGCGGGAAGTGTTGGTGAGCTCCACCCACTCCTTGTTCAGCGAACGCCGCGAGCGGTCCTCGGGGCCGGGCGAGTCGTACTGCACCGCGCTGATCTCCACCCTCGTCCGGTCAGGCCGGGCGTGGTCGGCCGCCGACGCCGGCAGAGCCACCGCCCCGACGATGGCGGCGGCTGCCAACGCGGCAGCGGAGAGACGACGGGCGGTCACAGTGGAAGAAGACACAAGGCCCCCAGGCTGTACGAGCACCCGCCTTGCCCACGGCCCTGACAGTCGACCGGATGGGATGTGCGGGTGCGGTGTGCGGGTGACGGCCGGTTGGCCGCTCCCCCACACCATGACCACCGTGTGCAGATCGTGAACGCCATATGGGCACTCCATTACCCTTTACCCATATTTCTGTAACTCTTGGATGTATCGTCCATTTATGTGGTGTACGCACCATGTTGACGCCTCGGGAGATCCTCGACCGGTGTGCGCCTTGGTCGGCCGGCTCCGATCGCCAGACCACGCCACCCCACTGCCCGCTGGGCCGTCACCCGAAAGTGCGTAACAGCCCTCCCGGCACCGCACACCCCCGGCGCGCGGGAGATCGAACACATACGTCGCTGATGTACCCGACGGGGCGCGGGTGCGCCTCGCGGCGCCGGGCGCGGACCTCGGACTGCTGGTTTTTCAGCCGAGATGACGGATGGAGCGTGCATCTCGGCTGGTCGGACCAGTCGACGGGCCATGTCCGTCCCGGTGGTGATCACCGATCACCGGTCCTGGCCGCCGGCGCCGGGTCGCGCTCACGGCTCCGCGGCCCGGCCGGCTCGTCCCCGCTTGTCACCGTGGCGGCGCCTCACTCCATGTCGGTCACCACGCCGTCCGCGTCCATGACCCAGCTTCCGGTCTCGACGCCGAAGACCTGCTTGTCTTCGAGCCACTTCCAGGACATCTGCTGCAGCATCTGGTTGGGCCGACGTTCCCAGACCGGCTGGTGGTCCCAGCCCTCGACCCGGATCATCAGCTTGTCGGCGCCCGGAATCGCCCGGTAGAGGTCCGGAACGGAGAAGTGCAGCACCGGCCCCAGTTCCTCCGGGGTGTTGGCCGTCTTGTCCTGGTCTCCGTAGACGATGCACACCGGCACGGCGGTGCCCAGCGTGGAGCCGTATGGCACGGTGCTCGTGTTCCAGCCCCACCAGTAGGAGTTGCGCCACCGCATGACGCCATCGGGTGCGCCCGCAGTCGAGCCACCCCACTTCTGACCGATGCTGTCGCACTCCATGATGACCTTCCACACGTGGTCGGCCAGGTCCTTGTCACTGATGGTGGCTTGCAGGCCCACCTTGCTGGTGAGGTTCATCGGGAAGCCGAAGACCGCGAGCGGCTTGGACTCGGGCTGCGCCGGCAGGCCCGTTCCGGGAGGCGGAGCGAAGGGCGCGGCGGTGTGTGTCGACCATCGGCCGTTCGGGGGAAAGATGGGCGCGAGAAGGAACAGTCTCGCCACGTCCCCCGGATTCTGCAGAGCGTAAGGACCCATGACGAACGACGCCGCGGACCAGCCGATGAAGGAGACCTTCTCGTTGTTGCACCGCGCCCTGATGAACTTGACGACGGTGGCCAGTTCGTCCCACTCGCTCTGGGAGTTGCCCAGTTGGTGCGGGTAGGGCGCTGTCGGGGAACAGGTGCTCGTGCCGGGATTGGTCTCCAGGAGGCCCCGCTGGGCCGGGTTGGCGTTGCACGGATCCTCCATCTTCGGGCGCGGGGAGAGCCCGGAACCCTGGAGGTCCATGAGGTATACGTCGTAACCCTTGTCTGCCAGGTACTGCGCCCAGCTGTAGCTGGTGTCCGGATGCGTGGAACCGCCCTTGGGAGGGAGCACGAGGTCGAAGCCGGGGACGGCCGGAACGCTCCTGCCGTGGAGCATGAGAACCGGCTTGGGGGTGCCGGTGGGTCCGGTGGCCCTCTTGTATTCCCGTACGAAGAGCTCGACCTCCTCGCCGGAATTCGCCGGGATGGTTGATTTGTGCTTGACCTTGTGGTCAGCGGTGGTGAGTTGCGGCATCGTCGCCTCCGATGTCTGTTCGCCCTGAGGAACGGTTGTTCCAGGGGGGGTCAGCATCTCCGCCGCCGCGGGCCATACAGGGAGCCGAGACGGCGGGGCGCACGGATAGTGACTGATCGGGTGTGGGCCGCTCCTCCGATCGGCGGGGCGCACTGGGGGGAGCATGCCGGTGCCACGCTGCGGGCCTGAAGAGCCGCCCGGAAGTGGAGCGAAGGCGGAGCGCGCATACAGCACTCGTGATCAATACACCCAGACGCTTACTTCAGCCGGAGCACAGCTGAGGTGGAGACACCGGTGATCGTGTCCAGTTGGCTGTCTGCCACGCAGGAGTACGACGTGATGGCCGCGCTGGTCAAGGTGCAGGCCGCGTCGACATCACCGGTCGAGGTGGCCAGTGTGCTGCGCGTCGCTGATCCAGCAGCCGCTCGGCGGGAACGACACCGCGCGAGTAGCGGCATCACTGCAGAGTGATCTCCGCACCGATCGATTGCTCACGGGCGGACGCGACGACCAGAGCCGTGGCTGCGGCATCCTGCACGGCCACACCGACGGACTTGTAGAGGGTGATCTGATCCGGCGCAGTGCGCCCTGCTTTGCTGCCGATGATGAGTTCGCCCAGTTCGGCGTGCACGTGATCGGCTGTGATGAGGCCGTCGCGGATCGGGGTGAGCAGATCGTTACTGCCCGCGGGGGGCGGGGCAAGGACGGCCTGGCGGGATTCGACGCACACCAGCGCCTCAGTGACCGTGGCATCGTCGATCTCGCGGCCGACCGGGTTGTACCCCACGGACGTGATGTGCACCCCGGGCGTCAGCCAGGGCCGGCGGATCACGGGGTCGACGGTGTGCGTCGTCGCTGCGGCGATGTCCGCGCCGTCGAGCGCCTCGGCGTAGCCGGACACGGCCTGCACTTCGGCCTCCAGTACGTCTGAGAGTTCCCGGGCCAGGGCAGCGGCTTTCCCCGGGTCCCGGCCTGCCACGCGGATGTGCCGGATCGGGCGCACCCGGCAGATCGAGCGGGCGTGGGACCGGGCCTGCACGCCGGTGCCCAGCACCGCCAACACCGTGGCGTCCTCGCGGGCCAGCAGCCGCGCCGACAACGCGGAGCAGGCTCCGGTCCGCGCCGCGGTGATGGCCGTACCGTCCAGCAGGGCCGTGGGCTCACCGGTGTCCGGATCAAAGGCCACGATCAGCGCCTGATGGGTGGGCAGCTGTGCCCCGTCATTGTGGGGGAAGAGCGACACCAGTTTGGTCATGAGCATCCCGGCCGACGGCAAGAACCCCGGCATGGCCGCCAGAAATCCATCGTGTTCGGGCACCATGGCGGCGACCCGGGCCGGTACCGAAACGCGGCCCGCACTGAGGTCCGCCATCGCCGACGCCAAGGCATCGATCAGCGTGTCCACGTTGAGCAGGGACTCGACCTGCGAACGGCTCAGAACGAGCATGCGCCTCAACCTCCTGTTGCCGATCATCGGACAGCGACCGCACAGCCAAAGCGTCGAGCGTCCGCCTCCGTCGCCTCGGTTACGACACGCCGCACCACCTGAGCACGTTCATGCGTGGACGGCTGAAACCTCGACGTGTACACCGACAGCGACGGGTGGCGAGGAGCCGGGCGGGGGCCGTGGAGGAAGGCCGCGGCCTCCGCGTCTCCGCTGGTCTCGGGCTCAGGATCGGTCTCGGCGCCGGCGAGGAGGATGCCTTGACGCCACCGCCTACCAGCCTCGGTGACCACCAGGGGGCGCATGCGTCTGCTGACCGACGAGCGTCCTGGCTCCGCAGGTTGAAGGCGTGGAAGCGCCGCCCGGCGGCGGTCACGGTGGTGAGCAGGGCTGCATCGTCCTTGTCTGACCTGCGGCGGCAGACGGAGCCGACGTCGGCCCGCGGGATCGGAAGCCGACTGACCTCGTCGCGCGGGATACGACCCCAGGCAGGCCTCATCGTGGGCCACGCGCAAACCCTGGCCCACCGCAGTTGCGGCGCATGCTGGTGTTGTGGGACTTCAGCATGTGCCTGGTCGTGACGGGCCGGGGCCGAGTACGTCGGCGCGCGGAGCGGACGCAGCCGGGGCAGCCGAGCAGACGGCCCCGGACCGATCGTGGTCCGGGGCCCTGTCGTCACTTCGAGGTGAACACAAGCAGCCACTGAGGGCCGGGCGGGTGCGGGGTTGCGGCCGTCGATGGCGGGAGCCGGTTCAGAGCGTCACGGGATGGGATTACCAGCCCTGACCGCACTCGGAACCGATGTCGGTGAACTGTCCTCCCGGGCTGCCCTCGCCGTTGATCAGGTTGCCGCCGAGGCCGTTGACAAGGCCTACTTCGCCGAGGATGTCGATGTTCAGGTCGTGGGACTTGCACCCGCCGCCATGCGAGCCTCCCGCAGCCTGGGCGGTGGCAGGGCCCGTGCCCATGAGAGTGAAGCCACTGATGATGGCGACCGCGACAGCAGCCTTGTGAAGCTTTCGCATTTCTCCTCCTGGAGTTGAGTTGAAGCGCATCGTCAAAGATCACCAAGCGCTCATTTCGGAGGCTAGATCGACATTTCCCCCGGCGCTCACCGGGGGAGCCGTCCGGGGGCTCTGCAGCTCGAAACCGTCACGGTGACTTGGGTGTCGCAGATGCGAATACTGCCCGGGTCAGGCGGAAGGGCCGACCAGGGAGGGGCTTCCTGACGGGCCGACCGGTCATCGGGGGCGGCACCGCCGAGGGGCCTCGGGTTCGAGTACCCCAACGGGCGTGACGAGGCCGTGGCCGACAAGGCTGGGCGCTCCGGGTTGGCGTTCGAAGAGGCGCTCAGTGAGTGGTTTTGATCCCCGGTTGCTCTCGACTTCCTCGTGGTTTGATGGCGACGTGAGTCAGCATGTGGGCTGGTCCGACTGCCGGCAGATCTCTGGCCACTCCACGCAACGTTCGTTCGTGGTCAACCGGCCGCTCTCAACAGTTCCTGGCACCGTATGGGCGCCGTGCGGTCGGTCAGAGCCAGTTCCTTTGGTGTTGCTGGGGCACGGTGGCAGCGGGCACCGACACAGCGACCGAATCTTGTCGATGGCCGACCTGATCACATCTGCTGGCTGCGCGGCCGCAGCGATCGATGGCCCGTTCCACGGTGAGCGGGTGGCATCACCTCTCACGCCGGCGGAGTACCAGGGCAGGATGGCCGCAGAGGGTCTCGGTCAGGTGCTGAACCGCATGGCTGACGACTGGGTCGCCACGTGCGAGGCTTTGACCGAAGCGGGTATTGCCGACCGAACTCGCCAGGCCTACTTCGGGTTGTCCATGGGGACCCGCTTCGGCCTTGCTGCGGCGCGCGCCCTCGGACCAGAGCTCAAGTGCACCGTGTTCGGGAAGTTCGGTACGCAGTCGATCATCAATCCTGGACTTCACGCTCCGGACCGCATCCTGAACGACGCCTCTGCCATCACCGCACCAGTCCTCTTCCATCTGCAGTGGGACGACGAAGTGTTTCCACGTTCGGGGCAGTTCGAGCTGTTCGACGCCTTCGCCAGCCCGGACAAGGAACTTCATGGCTTCGCGGGCGGACACCGCAGCACCCCGGAACAGGCTCCTGCCGTTTGGCACGCGTTCATCAACCGCCACATCGTCTGAGGAGGGGCTCTCCGGGCGGGGGAGGCACCGGCCGAGTCAGCCGCCTGGTCATGAGGGTGATAAGTGACCAATTCACGTGGGCCTCGGAATGCTGCGGAAGGCGTTCGTAGGCACGTGCGTTGCGGCGGGCGTTCATGACCCATCCCAGCGTGCGTTCGACCCGCCAGCGGCGCGGGTGGACGACGAACCCTTTGGCTCCTTGTGGTCGGGAGACGGTCTGAGGGTGATGTGGAGGAAGTCCTCGGCCCAGGTGACGAGCTGGCCGGCGTAGGCGGAGTCGGCCCAGACCTGGGTGATCTGCGGATGCGTGAGACGAAGCCTCCAGAGGAGTTCGCGTGCGGCATCCCGATCCTGCATGTCCGCCGGCGTCACCATGATCATCTCGGTCGGCGGAGCTGGTCACGGACGTAGGTGACCACGCCGCGGCGGTTCCATCGGGCGAAAAACCCGTAAACCGTCTCCCACGGAGGGTAGTCGGAGGCCAGAGCGCGCCACTTCGCGCCGTTGGCGACGGTGTAGCGATGTCCTGCTGCTGATCGCCTTCGGCGCCCCGCCAGCGCACCCCGGCCCGCGCCGCGGGACCGAGGTGCGGTGTTCCGTGCTGCTGTGGACGGGTGAGTCGCCCGGTGAGCTTCGGCCGGGCGCCCGTGGCCGTCATGGCCGGCATCGGCGACGGTGGGGCCGCTCCCCCTTGACGGCCCCACCGGGCGCTCGGCCCGTGCCGTGCTCACCCTCTCCGGCGTCCGGACTCAGCAGTTGGCGAGCCACTTGTGGGACAGCACCTTGAGGCCGGGGCCGCCGCTGACGCCAGGGCCCTTCACGCCCTGTCCTATGCAGCCGAGATACCCCGAGTAGCCCGCTCCGGAATAGAGGCCGACCCCCTCGTACGAGGAAGAAGTCCCGTGGTTGTAGACCGACTTGACGTTGCGGTCGTCGGCCCATGAACACTTCACGGTCCCGCTGGTCCAGTCGCTGTCGGCGTTGCTCCAACTGCAGCGGTTTCCCGTGTAGTTGATTTGGTCCCAGACGCACAGGCTGCCGGAAGGGCAGTCACTCGCAGCGGCTTCGGCCGAACTCGGTGCCAACAGACCCAGAGCCGCCACCGTGGCGGCGACGACGGTCGCGCTCAGAGTCCTGCGGACTGTGCGTGCTGTGAAGTTCATTCATGGTCCTTTCCCGTGACTGATCCTTCCGGCGGAGAACACGTCTCGGGCCGGTCCCTCGGCGGTGCGTGCACCGATTGTGAAATGCCGACCTTGTCGCGACCTTGTCGAAACCTTGTCCGACCTGTACGCGCCTGCTGTGATGGACCCGCACCCCAGGTGATGAAGTGGACCGAGCAGACTGGTTGGGATGACGGACTTTCGACTGCTGGGCCCGCTGGAGTTGCGCGTGGCCGGACGCTCCGTGGAGCCCGGTCCGCCGCAGCGGCGGGCCGTGCTTGCCTTCCTGCTCGGAGAATGACCGAGCCCACGCTCGGTCTGTCGGTGAGGAGTTCAATCCCGCCAGCCGGGATCTCGGGCGCCGCGGCCGACGTGGTCGAGCAGGAAGAAACAGTCGGCGTCAGTGCGTCGGCGCCGTATGACCTCCGTGCCGACCGGCACTTCATGCTCCCGGGCGCCAGCCCGCCTCGCAATGGATGCGTTCCAGGACCGCGGCCAGGGTGTCGGATCCGGGGGGGCGATGTACCTGACAGTGTCGCTGCCGAACGCGTTGCAGGTGATGGGGCCACACAGCCCGCGGGCAGTGGAGCCTGGACCGTCGCCGCTCCCCCAGCCCCTGTTCCCCTGGTCACCGCGCCGTACACGTAGTGCCACCAGCATGAAGGATCTGTTGGCAACGGCGGATACGCCGAGCACCCTTTGCTTGCCGCGGACGACGGGAACGGGCCGACGCTGGGCGAAGGCGGCTCCGGCGGCTCGGGCACGGTCCACTCACGGGCATCCTCGGCTGAAGGATGTCCACCTCACGGTCACAGCCCATGACCACGATCCCCTGCCACGGGGGCAGCAGGCAGTTCGTCACTGCCCGCCGCCCGCGTGGCGTGGGTCAGTGCTGAGCGAACTGGACGCTGGTGGGCTGGACGACGTTCGGCCGGATCGCGATGCCGTTCACGGTCAGCCGCTGCCCGTAGATGTCGGTGATCCTGATCGCCCTGCCGCAGCCGTTGCCGTCGGTGGACAGGAAGTAGTTGTAGGAAGTGCGGCCCAGTTGCCGCCAGCCTCCGGAGGTACCGACTTCCAGTGTCGCCACCGGATTGCGGTGGTTGAGGATCTGGATGCCACACCAGTACTGGCTGGAGCCGGTCTTGTAGCGGACCGAGAGGGTGCCGGGGTTGCCCGGACTGACCAGGTTCCAGGTGATCGCGATCCGGCCGAGGTGAAGGTCACCGAGTTGGGAGAACGCCTGCTGACTGAGGTCGATCTGTCCGGGCGCGCAGGGCAGCGGGCACTCATTGGTGATCCGGACAGTGACGGAGCGGCCGTTCGCCGCCCGGACATGCACGTATGCCCCGCAGGCCCTGGCCGTCTGGTAGTCGGTGGTGTTCATCGCCCCGATCATCATGTCGGGGCTGGGACCGAACCCGCAGGCACCGTCCCCGACGCCGGCGTCGTACGCGGTGGCGACACCCTGGTAGTCGGTGCCGGACTTGATACGTCCGGCGAGGGAGGCCGTGGCGGACCCGGCGTTCGCCGGAGGCGTGGTCTTGGCCGGTGCGGGCTTCTTCTTGACGGTGGTCCTGGAAGGCTTCGGGGAGGCGGCCGCGCTCCGTGACGCCGATGGGCTCGGGGATGCCTTCACCTTCGCGGACGGGGTGGACAGCGTCTTGCCCGCGTCCGCTTGCCCGGCGGCGACAGTCGTGCTCGCCGCCGGCGTCGTGTCGTCCTTGTCGTCGGGCAGCAGGGCCATCACCAGGCAGACGACCACGCTCACGGCGACCAGTGTCAGCGTGCCCCACATCATTCTGCGCTTGCGCCTGCGCTCCCGCGCGACCTGCCTCGCTGTGCTCATGTCCGTCCGTTCCGGGGAGAAAAGCCGATGGTTCACTCTTCAGTGACCACCGCACGCGAAAAGGTTGCTATCGCGTCAGAGCATCAGCGCATCAGCGCATCAGCGCATCCTCGATCACGCGCGGCGCGGGCGGATGGCCTGTCGGCCGCGGAGACTCCGTCGGTCACCTGCAGGCAGGCCCGTCCTGGCGTGAGTCACCGTCGAGGGCGCAGGCGGCGTCGACCCGGGTGACCGCCTCGGCCGTACGGAAGTCGGCTCGCAGGCCGACCTGGCCAACATCGAAGCGATGACGATCGGCCGAATCAGCCCCTCTCGGCACAGCCCACCGCGACCGTCAGGTTTGCAGTCGGGAAACCGACCCGGTCGTGGTCGCCATGCGAGGTAGACGCAAGAGACATCCCATCACGGATCGGCAACATTCATGGGATGGATTACTCGCCAGAGTCCAACATCGCGCACGAGCTGCGCAGTTCTGCCGCAACCTCCGGAAGTTTCGCCCCACCCTCTGGACATTGGGGCGAGCCCGACCTATAAACATCCCATCTCTCCGTCAGCGACATCCAGCCGTCGCATCGGCGTAACAACCCCGCTCCGGGACCAGCGCGAGGAAGTACCCATGAGACTCAGAACCGCACTCAGCTCCACCGCGTCCGCCGTCTGCGCACTGACACTGCTCAGCGCCTGCAGCAGCGGCTCCACCACCGCGTCGTCGAGTGACAAGCCGCTCGTGGGCGTCGACTACCCGCGGTCCGACACCGACTTCTGGAACTCGTACATCAAGTACACGCCCGACTCCGCGAAGGATCTGGGCCTGTCCCTGAAGACCACGAACTCCCAGAACGACGTCGCCAAGCTCACCGCCAATGTGCAGACGTTCATCAGCCAGGGCGTCAAGGGCGTGGCGATGGCCCCGCAGGACACCGCCGCCATCGCGCCGACCCTGGCCCAGCTCGACGCGAAGAAGATTCCCGTCGTCACCGTCGACACCCGCCCCGACAGCGGCAAGGTCTACATGGTGGTGCGGGCCGACAACCGCGCGTACGGCGAGAAGGCCTGCCAGTTCCTCGGTACAAAGCTCGGCGGCAAGGGCAAGGTCGTCATGCTGGAGGGCGGCCTCGACTCGATCAACGGCCGTGACCGCACCGAGGCGTTCAACGACTGCATGAAGAAGAACTACCCCGGCATCAAGGTGTTCGGCGAGGCCACCAACTGGGACGGCGCGGTCGCCGCGCAGAAGCTGCAGACGGACCTGACCGCCCACCCGGACATCAAGGGCGTCTACATGCAGTCCAGCTTCGCCCTGGCCGGCACCCTGCAGGTGCTCAAGCAGAAGGGGCTGCTGGTCGACCCGAAGGACAAGAAGCACGTATTCGTCGTGTCCAACGACGGCATCCCCGAGGAGCTCAAGGACATAGCCGCCGGCAAGATCGACGCCACGGTCTCCCAGCCTGCCGACCTCTACGCCAAGTACGCCCTGTACTACCTCAAGGCCGCGATCGACGGGAAGACGTTCGAGCCGGGCAAGACCGACCACGACAGCACGATCATCCAGGTCCGTGACGGTCTGCTGGAGGACCAGCTCTCCGCACCCCTGGTCACCGCCGACGGCGCCTCCTACGGCGGCGTCGCCAGCGTCAAGAGCGACGACTCCGCGCTGTGGGGCAACAACCTCGGCTGATCCGCCCCTTCAGGCATCCAACGGTTCACCAGCGCAAGGCGGTTGAGATGAGCGACGGGGAGCGAGAAGTCACCCCCGTGCCCGCCCCGGTGGACGACGGGCGGGCCCCAGCGGCCCTGCCCGTCGTCGAGGCGGCGGGCATAGTCAAACGATTCGGTCCCACGGTGGCCCTCAACGGCGCCCGGATCACCATCAAATCCGGCGAGACCCACGCGCTCGTCGGGCGCAACGGCGCCGGCAAGTCGACCCTCGTGTCCGTCCTGACGGGCCTGCACGCCCCCGACGAGGGAACGGTCACCTTCGGCGGGAACCCCGCACCACGACTCAGCGACCGTGACGCCTGGCGCCGGCGCGTGGCCTGCGTCTACCAGAAGTCGACGATCATCCCCACCCTGACCGTCGCTGAGAACCTCTTCCTGAACCGGCACCACCACGGCGTCAACCGGCTCATCAGCTGGAGCGGCGTACGCCGCCGGGCCAAGGAGCTGCTGTCGACCTGGTCGGTGGACGTCGACCCGCAGATCCCTGCCGGTGAACTCGACGTCGAGCAGCGGCAGTTCGTGGAGATCGCCCGCGCCCTGTCCTTCGGGGCCCGGTTCATCATCCTCGACGAGCCGACCGCGCAGCTCGACGCGGCGGCGATCAGCCGGCTCTTCGACCGGATCCGCGACCTGCAACGCCAGGGCGTCACCTTTCTCTTCATCAGTCACCACCTGCAGGAGGTCTACGAGATCTGCGACATGGTGACGGTGTTCCGCGACGCCCGGCACATCGTGAGCGCCCCGGTCGCCGACCTGCCCCGTGCCGAACTGGTCGCCGCCATGACCGGGGAGGCCGCCGCCGGCCTGCGACAGGAACGCTCCAGCACCCTGGACCGGAGCACCGCACCCGCACTGTCCGTGCAGGCGCTGGGCAGCGACGACACGTACACCGACGTCACCTTCCAGGTGGGCGCCGGGGAGATCGTCGGCCTCGCGGGCGCCGCCGCCAGCGGACGCACCGAGGTCGCCGAGACCGTCGTAGGACTGCGGGCCGCGGCGACCGGGGACCTGGAGATCGCCGGACGCCGGCCCCGGCCGGGCAGCGTGCCCGCCGCGCTCGCGGCCGGTGCCGGGTTCGTCCCTCAGGACCGGCACCACCAGGGATTCGTCCCCGACATGTCGATCGCCGACAACGCCACCCTGTCCGTGCCGAAACGGATCGGGAAGAACGGCTTCCTCAGCCGCGGACGCCGCGACCGGCTCGCCGACGGCATGATCGAGAAGCTGGCCATCAAGACTCCCGGGCCCGACCTGCCGGTCTCCAGCCTGTCCGGCGGCAACCAGCAGAAGGTCGTCATGGCCCGCGCACTGGCCGACGACCCCCGCCTGCTGGTCCTGATCAACCCGACCGCCGGGGTGGACGTGCGCTCCAAGGAGTTCCTCCTCGGCAAGGTCGAGGAGACCGCCGAGTCCGGTACCGGAGTGCTCATCGCCTCCGACGAACTCGATGACCTTCGCATGTGTGACCGGATCCTGGTGATGTTCCAGGGCCGCGTCACGACCGAGATAGCCCGCGGCTGGCACGACCACGACCTCGTGGCCGCGATGGAAGGAGTGGACCTCAATGCCTGACACCGTCCTCGCGGACACCGCCGCCCAGGCCGTGGAACCCAAGCTGAAGCGAACCGCGCTGCTCGGCGGCCGGATCCCGGTGGCCCGCCTGCGCGACCTGGCGCTCGTCCCGGCGATCATCGTCATCGCGATCGTCGGCCAGATCGTCAACCCGGTCTTCCTCCAGGCCGACAACCTCATCAACGTCCTGCAGACCATGTCCGAGATGGCCCTGCTGGTCCTCGCCCAGGCGATGATCCTGATCGTCAAGAAGATGGACCTCTCCCTGGAGTCCACCATGGGCCTGGCGCCCGGTGTGGCGGCCTGGCTGGTGGTGCCGACCGGTGCCGGACACGGTCTGGGGCTGCTGCCCGGTGCCTGGTCGATCCCGGTCACGCTCGCCGTGGGCGTGCTCGTCGGTGTGATCAACTCGCTGCTGATCATCCGCTTCGGCCTCAACGGCTTCATCGTCACGCTCGGCATGCTGATCGTGCTGCGCGGCATCCTCACCGGCATCTCCGGCGGGCAGACCTTCTTCCAGCTGCCGGAGTCGATGCTCTACGCCGGCACCGCCGAATGGTTCGGCATGCCCGCCTCCATCTGGATCTGCCTGGCGCTGTTCGCGATCGCAATCGTGGTGCTCGGCTGGACCAGCTTCGGCCGCTCCCTGTACGCCATCGGCGGCAACGTCGACGCCGCGAAGGCGGCAGGCATCCGTACCGACCGGGTGCTGTGGATCGTCATCGTCACCGGCAGCGTGCTCGCCGCCCTCGCCGGGCTGATGCTCTCCGGGCGCCTGGCCTCGGTCGCCTCCGCTCAGGGCAACGGCTACATCTTCACCGTCTTCGCCGCCGCCGTCATCGGAGGCATCAGCCTCAACGGCGGCAAGGGCACCATGTTCGGCGCGTTCTGCGGCATCCTGCTCCTCTTCATGATCCAGAACGTGCTCACGCTGGCCGGCGTCCCGGCGCAGTGGATCGGCGCCCTCAACGGCCTGATCATCCTGGTCGCGCTCGCCATCTCCCGCATCACCGGCGGCAAGGTCCAGGAGTGACCCGGGCGGCCGTACCCCGGCCGCCCGACGTCCGCCGCGTTCACGTCTCGTCGCAAGGGGATCGATCTCCCTTGCTCCTCACAGGAGTTGCCGCCATGTCCTCCCCCGTGCCCGCATCCGCCCGCATCATCGCCCTGGACGTCCTGGACGTGCGGTTCCCGACCTCCGAACACCTCGACGGCTCGGACGCCATGAACCCCGAGCCCGACTACTCCGCCGCCTACGTGGTCCTGCGCACCGATGCGGGCGACGGACTGGAGGGCCACGCCCTGGCCTTCACCACCGGCCGCGGCAACGACGCCCAGGCCGCAGCCATCGCCACCCTCGCCCCGCACGTGGTCGGCCTGTCGGTGGAGCAGGTCTGCTCCGACCTCGGCGCCTTCTCCCGCTCGCTGGTCCACGACCCTCAACTGCGGTGGCTGGGACCGGAGAAGGGCGCCATCCACATGGCGACCGGCGCGGTCGTCAACGCCGCCTGGGACCTCGCGGCCAAGCGAGCGGGCAAGCCCGTGTGGCGCTTCCTCGGCGAGATGTCGCCCGAGGACCTGGTCGCACAGGTCGACTTCCGCTGGCTGTCCGACGCCCTCACCCCAGAGGAAGCGCTTCAGATCCTGCGCCGCGCCGAGTCCGGCCGCCAGGAGCGCATCGCCCACCTGCTGGAACGCGGCTACCCCGCCTACACCACCACCCCCGGCTGGCTCGGCTACTCCGACGAGAAGCTGGCCCGCCTCGCCCGCGAGGCTGTCGCGGACGGCTTCACCCAGATCAAGCTGAAGGTCGGAGCCGATCTGCAGGACGACATTCGGCGCCTGCGCACCGCCCGCGAGACCGTCGGCCCGGACATCCGCATCGCCGTCGACGCCAACCAGAGATGGGACATCCAGCCCGCCATCGACTGGATGCGCGCCCTGGCCCCCTACGACCCGTACTGGATCGAGGAGCCCACCTCCCCCGATGACATCCTCGGCCACGCCACCGTCCGCAAGGCGCTCAGCCCCATCAAGGTCGCCACCGGCGAACACATCGCCAACCGGGTCGTCTTCAAGCAGCTCCTCCAGGCCGGCGCGGTCGACATCGTCCAGATCGACTCGGCCCGCGTCGGCGGCGTCAACGAGAACATCGCCATCCTGCTGCTGGCCGCCAAGTTCGGCGTCCCGGTCTGCCCGCACGCCGGCGGCGTCGGCCTCTGCGAGATGGTCCAGCACCTGTCGATGTTCGACTACGTCGCCGTCACCGGCACCACCGAGGACCGGGTCATCGAGTACGTCGACCACCTGCACGAGCACTTCGTCGACCCGGTCCGCGTCGTCGACGGCCACTACCTCGCCCCGACACTGCCCGGACTGAGCGCGCAGATGCACCCCGCCTCCCTCAAGGAGTACACCTACCCCGACGGCCCGGTCTGGTCCGCCCGTGTCTGATGTCCTCCCCCTGGTCGACGCACACCACCATGTCTGGGACCTGGATCGCCGCCCTCAGCCCTGGCTCGACGAACCCGGCCACGAGCCGATCCGCCGCAGCCACGGCATCGAGGACCTGCGGCGGGCCGCCGAACGGCCCCTGGCGGGGCGATCGTTGACGAGCACGGTGGTCGTGCAGTGCGTCGCCTCAGCGGAGGAGACGGGGGAACTGCTCGCCCTTGCCGGCCAAGAACCCCTGGTCGGGGCGGTGGTCGGCTGGGCCGACCTGGCCTCCCCCGCGATCGGCGACGTACTCGACGGATTGCGTTCCGCGCCCGGGGGAGGACATCTGCGAGCACTACGTCATCTCGTGCAAGGCGAGTCCGACCCCGAGTGGCTGCAACAGCCGTCCGTCGAGCGGGGCCTGCGCGCCGTGCAAGTCCGGGGACTCGGCTACGACGTGCTCATCCGCAGCCACCAGTTCCCCCAGGCGATCCGCCTCGCCGAGCGTCTTCCAGACCTGCCGCTGGTGCTCGACCACTCCGGCAAGCCGCCCATCGCCCGGCACGACCTCGCCGACTGGGAGCGCGGGATACGAGCACTGGCCGCGCATCCGCAGGTGGTGTGCAAGGTCTCGGGGCTGATCACCGAGGCCGATCACCGCTCGTGGACCCTCGACGACATCCGCCCCGTCTGGGACATCCTGCTGGCCGCCTTCGGCCCCGAGCGGCTGATGTTCGGCTCCGACTGGCCCGTCTGTGTCCTCGCCGGCGGCTGGGCGCGCTGGGCCGAAGCAGTCGAACACCTGCTGGACGACTGCTCTCCGCACGAGAGGCAGGTGGTGCTCTGCGACACAGCGACCGCCTTCTACCGGCTGACCGACCACGAGAACGAGAAGTAAGGAGAGGACTGCGTGCTGCTGACCGAACTGCTGCACCCCGGCATCCTCGAAGCGCTCGCCGGCGCCGGACACGGCGCCCGTGTCCTGCTCGCCGACGGCCACTACCCCGCCAGCACCGCCGTCGGGGAACGGGCCAGAACCGTCCACCTCAACCTGGCCCCCGGCACCCTCGATGTCACCACCGTCCTCGACGTACTGCTGCGCGCCCTGCCCGTGGAGTCGGCGCAGGTGATGGTGCCTCCCGAGGGCGAGCCGGAGCCACCGGCCATCGCCGAGTACCGCTCCAGACTGGCGCCGGTGCCCGTCGACACCCTCGGCCGCTTCGCGTTCTACGACGCCGCCCGCTCCCCCGACCTGGCCCTCGCCGTCGTCACCGGCGACACCCGTACCTACGCCAACCTGCTGCTGACGATCGGCGTCCGCGCGGAAGGGACCCTGACCCCACGATGACTCTCGCTGTTCACTACACCTCGGCCCGCACCCTGGACACCGCACCCGCCGCCTCCTCCGAACCCGGGCCGGGGGAGGTGGAATTGGCCCCTGCCTATGTCGGTATCTGTGGCACCGACCTGCACATCTTCCATGGGGACATGGATGCCCGGGTCGCCACGCCCGCCGTACTGGGACATGAGATGGCGGGCCGGATCGTGCGCGTCGGACCCGGCGTCGAGGGCTGGCAGCCCGGGGACGCGGTCACCGTCATGCCGCTGCGCTGGGACGACACCTGCCCCGCCTGCCGCGCCGGTCACCAACACATCTGCCAGCACCTGGACTTCATCGGCATCGACTCCCCCGGCGCGATGCAGCAGCGCTGGACCGTGCCCGCCTCCACCCTCATACGGCTGCCCGAATCCCTGCCCCTGGACCGGGCCGCGCTCGTCGAGCCGACCGCGGTCGCGGTGCACGATGTGGGCCGGGCGGCGGTCAAGGACGGCGAGAAGGTCGTCGTGGTCGGCGGCGGCCCGGTCGGCATCCTCATCGCCCTGGTCGCCCAAGCGGCCGGCGCCGAGGTGCGGGTGGTGGAACTCAACGCCCACCGCCGCCTGCTGGCCGAGGAGTTGGGCCTGAGCACGTGGGACCCGGCCGCCGATGACATCACCGAAATCGTCCAGCAGTGGACGGGCGAGGCCGGCGCGGATGTCGCTTTCGAGGTCTCGGGGGCGGCGGCAGGTGTGGAGACGGCGGTCGATGTCCTTGGGGTGCGGGGCCGGTTGTGCCTGGTGGCGATTCACCCCCGGCCCCGGGAGGTGAACCTGCACCGTTTCTTCTGGCGTGAACTGACCCTGGTGGGCGCCCGGTTGTACGACCGCTCCGACTTCGAGCGGGCCGTGACCCTGGTCGCCGACGGCACCATCCCCGCCGACCGGCTGATCAGCAAGGTCGTACCGCTTGCCGAGGCGTCGGCCGCGTTCGAGGCGCTGGAGAGCGGCGCAGACGTGATGAAGATCCTCGTGGACTGCACCGACGACACCCAGGGAGCGACCGAATGAGCGCCTTCGACCTCACCGGAAAGCTCGCCGTCGTCACCGGCGCCCGGCGCGGGATCGGCCGGGCGATGGCCCGCGCGCTCGCCGAGGCCGGCGCGGACGTGATCGGGGTGAGCGCCACCCTGGAGGAGTCCGGCAGCCAGGTGGAGAAGGACGTCACCGCCGCCGGAGGCACCTTCGAGGCGATCCGCACCGACTTCGCCGACCCGGCCGCCGTCCAGGCCCTCGGCCAGGACCTCGCCACGCGTGAACGCCCGGTGGACATCCTCGTCAACAACGCCGGCACCATCCGCCGCACCCCGGCCGCCCAGCACAGCGACACGGACTGGGAGCTGGTCCTCCAGGTCAACCTCAGCGCGCAGTTCGCACTCACCCGGGCCGTGGGCGCCACCATGGTGGACCGCGGACACGGCAAGGTCATCTTCACGGCGTCGCTGCTCAGTTTCCAGGGCGGCATCAACGTCCCCGGCTACACCGCCGCCAAGCACGGCATCGCCGGACTGACCAAGGCCCTGGCCAACGAATGGGCACCGCACGGCGTGAACGTCAACGCCCTCGCCCCCGGCTACATCGCCACCGACAACACCCAGGCCCTCCAGGACGACCCCGTCCGCAGCAAGGCCATCCTGGAACGCATCCCCGCCGGACGCTGGGGCACCGCCGACGACCTCGCCGGCGCCACCGTCTTCCTCGCCTCCTCCGCCTCCGACTACATCCACGGCACCACCCTGCCCGTCGACGGCGGATGGCTCGGACGATGACCACCACCGACCTGGCCGCCGTACTGGCGGGGTCGCGTCTCCTGCCCGTGCTCACCGTGCCGTCCGTCGCGAGTGCCGGCCCTCTGGCCGACGCGCTCGCGGCGGGCGGCGCCCGCTGTGCGGAGGTCACCTTCCGCACGCCGGACGCCGAACGGGTAGTGAAGGCGATGGCGGCGCACGGCGTTCTGACTGTCGGCGCCGGGACCGTGCTCACCGCGGAGCAGGCGGAACGGGCCGTGGCGGCCGGGGCCCGCTTCCTCGTCTCGCCCGGCTTCGACGACGAAGTGATCGACGCGGCAAGTGAGTTGGGGGTACCGGTCGCGCCGGGCGTGGCGACGGCGACCGAGCTGATGCGCGCGTTGAAGGCGGGCGTCGACACGGTCAAGCTGTTCCCCGCCGAACCGCTCGGCGGCACCGCCATGCTCCGCGCGCTCGCCGCTCCTTTCCCGCGGGCGCGCTTCATACCGACCGGCGGCATCGGCCCCGACCAGCTGCCCGCCTACCTCGGCCACCCCTCGGTCCTCGCCGTGGGCGGCAGCTGGATCGCCACCCCCGGCCACCTCGAACGCGGCGCGTACGACGAGATCCGCCGGTTGACCGCCGAGGCAGTGGAGAGGACGGCACCGTGACCGACGTGATCGCCCTGGGCGAGGTGATGCTGCGCTTCGACCCCGGCGAGGGCCGGATCCGCACCGCCCGTACCTTCCAGGTCTGGGAGGGCGGCGGCGAGTACAACGTCGTACGCGGTCTGCGCCGCTGCTTCGGTCTGCGCACCGCCGTGGTCACCGCCCTGGCGGACAACGCGGTCGGCCGGCTCGTGGAGGACCTGATCCTCCAGGGCGGCGTCGACACCTCGCACATTCGCTGGGTCGCGGCGGACGGCATGGGGCGCACGGCGCGCAACGGCCTGAACTTCGTCGAGCGCGGCTTCGGCATCCGCGGCGCGCTGGGCGTCAGCGACCGCGGGAACACGGCCGTATCCCAGCTGGGCAAGGGGGACGTCGACTGGGACGCGGTGTTCTCGGCCGGGGTGCGCTGGTTCCACACGGGCGGCATCTTCGCCGGCCTGTCCGACACCACCGTCGACGTCGCCGACGAGGCCATGGCGGCCGCCCGCCGCCACGGCGTCACCGTCTCCTACGACCCCAACTACCGGCCCAGCCTCTGGGACGGCCGGGGCGGCGCCGACCGTGCCCGCGAGATCGACCTGCGCCTGGCCCGGCACGCCGACGTCGTCGTGGGAGCGCTGGGCCTCGCGGGACCGCAGCCGGGTGCCGTGCGGTTGACCGACGACGAGGTACCCCACGCGCTCGCCTCGGTCGCCTCCCAGCTGCCGCAGGCGAGAGTGTTGGCGACGACCCTGCGCGAGGTGCCCTCGGCCGGGGTCAACGACTGGTCCTCGCTCGCCTGGTCATCCGAGACCGGCCTGGTGAGCGGCCCCCGCATGCCCGGTCTGCATGTTTTGGACCGCATCGGCTCCGGTGACGGCTTCGCCGCGGGCCTCATCTACGGGCTGCTCACCGGTGCCGGACTGGAGCGCGCGCTCGCCTACGGCACCGCCCACGGCGCCCTCACCATGACCACGCCCGGTGACGTCTCCATGGCAACCCTGGGCGAGGTCGAAGCGCTCCTCGCGGGCGCCACGGCACACGTCCGACGCTGAACGACCCTTTCAGGAGCACCCCTTGCACCGCCGAAAGATCCCTGACACCGCCGTCGAGCTCACCGAGCTCGGCTTCGGCGCCTCCGTCATCGGCAACCTCTACCGCACCACCACCGCCGAGGACGCCGCCGCAGCCCTCGACACCGCCTGGGACGCGGGCATCCGCTATTACGACACCGCCCCCCACTACGGCCTGGGCCTGTCCGAACGCCGACTGGGCGCCGCCTTGCGCAACCGCCCCCGCGACCAGTACGTCATCTCCTCCAAGGTCGGCCGCCTCCTCGTCCCCAACGAACACCCGCAAGGCGTCGACACCGAGGGTTTCGTCGTCCGTGACGAACTGCGGCGGCAATGGGACTTCAGCCGTGACGGCGTCCTGCGCTCGATCGACGACACCCTCGGCCGCACCGGGCTGGACCGCCTCGACATCGTCTACCTCCACGACCCCGACGACCACTGGCGGCAGGCCGCCGACGAAGCCATGCCCGCCCTCGCCGCACTGCGCGACCAAGGCGTCATCGGTGCGATCGGCGCCGGCATGAACCAGTCCGCCATGCTCACCCGCTTCCTGCGCGAGACCGCCGCCGACGTGGTGATGCTGGCCGGCCGCTACACCCTCCTCGACCAGTCGGGCCTGGACGACGTCCTGCCCGCCGCTCAGGAACTCGGCAAGAGCGTCGTCGCCGTCGGCGTCTTCAACTCCGGCCTGCTCTCGCGCGACCGGCCCGCCGAAGGCATGAAGTACGACTACCGGGCCGCGCCGCCCGAGCTCGTCGACCGTGCGCGTGCCATCGCCGACGTCTGCGAGGCCCACGGCACCACCCTGCCCGCCGCCGCCATCGCCTTCCCCCTCACCCACCCCGGCGTCATCAACGTCACCCTCGGCATGCGCGACCCCGCGCAGGTCCGGCGCAACGTGCTACTGCACCGGCAGCACCCGCCCCAGGACCTCTGGCACGATCTGCGCTCCCAGGGACTTATCCGACCCGACACCCCCTTCGCCGACGGCACCGGCGTCTCCGCACCGGGTGAGAGGAGCCCAGGGTGTCCCTGACCGACAAGGCGATCACACAGATCCGCGAACTCATCGCCTCCGGGGCCCTGCCTCCGGGGGCGAAACTGCCCCCCGAGCCGGAGCTGGCCGCCCAGCTCGGGCTCTCCCGCAACCTCGCGCGCGAGGCGGTGAAGGCACTGTCCGTGGCGCGCGTTCTGGAGATCAGACGCGGCGACGGCACGTATGTCACCAGCCTGCAGCCGAGCCTGCTCCTCGAAGGCCTCGGCGGTGCGGTGGAACTGCTCCAGGGCGACCCCACCGCCGTACTCGACCTCATGGAGGTGCGCCGACTGCTCGAGCCCGCCGCCACCGCCCTCGCCGTCGCCCGGCTGTCGGACGACGGACTGGCGGAGGTGAAGCGGCATCTGGACGCCATGCGTGAGGCGCGCGACGACGTCGAGCGGCTCAACGCGCACGATGTGGCGTTCCACCGGGCCATCGTCGACGTCACGGGCAACGAAACGCTGATCGCGCTGCTCGAGGGCATCTCGGGCCGCACCCTGCGCGTCCGGATCTGGCGCGGTCTGGTGGACACCCGTGCGGCGGCCCGAACCCTCGCGGAGCACGAGGCGATCTACGCTGCGCTGGCCGCGCGTGACACCCTTCTGAGTCATGCCGCGGCTTTGGTGCATGTCAACAACACCGAGCAGTGGCTGCGCGAGCACGTGGAGTCCACGGAGGCCTTGCCGATGACGGGATCCATTGGGTGAGATGGACGGAGACACCCGCGCCTCCGCGAAGGAACCGCCCGCCCTGGAGGAGGAGCCCGAGGTGGAGGAGCCGCCCGCTCCTGC
>NZ_JBEXGM010000056.1:0-27426 GCF_040607335.1 Streptomyces sp. NPDC005303
GTCGGCGGGCCCGGCCGTTCCTGCGTCAGCAGGTCATCCCGAAGGAATGCGGAACTCGAACAGGGGACGGTCCCACGGCACGGCGGGCGGATTCGCGAGCACGGTCCCGGTCCGTACCGCACCGACGCGGTGGTAAAAGTCCTCCGCGGGAACATGCGACACGACCCTGAGACGGTCGATCCCGGCGGCGCGGGCCTCGGCCAGCATGTGCGCGACGAGCATCCGTCCGCACCCCGTCCCTGCACGTCGTCGGCGACGAACAGCAGGTCGAGCTCCGGGGGCGCAAGGACGAGCGAGTAGAACCCGAGGACCCGGCCGCCGTACTCGTCGGCGCCGACGGCCACATAGGCGCAGTGGGCCTCGATGTAATCAGCACCGACCCGGTAGCCCGCAACTGCGGCTGCGTACTTCCCCTCGTAAGCGCTGGAGCCACGCACGAGCCGCGTGAGCCGCTTGGCGTCTCCCGCGACGGCCCTCCGTATGGTGATCGGCAGGCTGATCCGGGAAGTGCGTGAACTCATCGGGACAGTATTTCGCACCGGGGAGCGCCCTCGTGCGGTGGGTCGGCTGCTCCCGCACCGCTCCCAGCAGTCTCCTCACCACGTGGTTCTGCACCAGCCTTCGGACCCTCAGGCGTCGAGCGCGTCGATCAGGGCCTTGGTCACGTCCTCCGTCGTGGACGTGCCGCCGACGTCGCGAGTGAGAATGCCCGCCGCGGTGGTGACCTCGATCGCCTTGTTCAGGCGGGCCGCCTGCTCCGGCAGGCCGAAGTGCTCCAGCATCAGCGCGGCACACCAGTGCTGGGCTTCTCCCTGGGAAACGTACTGGCTCGCGTCGCCGGACGACTTGAGGGTCGCCGGGTCGGCATGGACGCCGTCACCGAGGCGGAAGATATTGATCGCCACCTGCACCTGCACCTGCACCGCCGGTGCCACGGTTTCGCCGATACGCGCGGCCTGTTCGGCTCGTCCGTCGGCCGGGGTTTGCGTCATTGCTGGACCTATCGGTACCGGCGCAGGGCAGGGACGTGTCGTTCAGGTACCCGGGCACCTCGGCCATCCGTACCTTTTCGCCGCCGGCCTCTACGGCGCGTGTCACGGGGCAGCGACGGTGGCCGACTTAATGTGCCAGTTGGACGCGGCAGCCTCGCAGGCACCTGCGGCGCACATGTCGCACCGTCTCGCCTACGAGCCCTCCCCTCCGGTCAGCCATCCGACTCGGACGGCGCAGTGCCAGCCGAGCCGGGTCGGAGCATGGCCTGGTAGAGGGCTTCATGGTCGGGTGAGGCGGGCAGCGGGCCGCGGGCCGGGCCCTCGAAGGACTGGATCAGCAGGGCCACGACGCGTCGCCAGGCGTCGGGCGCGGCGGTGCCGGTGGCGTTGACGACTCCGGCGTTGGCCATGTGCACCAGCACCAGGTCCGAAGGGTCGAAGTCCTCCCGCAGACGGCCGGTCGCCTTGGCGCGGCCGATGAGCTCGACCATGCCCTCGTACGCTTCGTTGCGACGGCGTTCCAGGGCCTTGGCGGAGGGGAACGTCGTCGTCAGCACGTCGGCGAAGCCGTAGTCGGCAGCCTGCATCGCGCAGGCGGTCTCGACGTAGCCGACGAAGCCCTGCCAGGGGTCGGGGTCGTCGAGGGCGGCGGTGACCGCGTCGGCGTAGGCGGTCATGCGGTCGATGAAGACGGCGTCGACCAGTTCCTCCTTCGTGGGGAAGCGCCGGAACATGGTGGCGATCCCCACGCCTGCCTCGCGGGCCACGGACGCCATGGAGGCGTTGAGGCCGTCCCGCGCGAAAACGGTGCGCGCGGCAGCGATGATCCGTTCCCGGTTGCGCTCGGCGTCGCTGCGCAGGGGTTGGACGGCAGGGTCGGGATGCTGGTCGCCAGGAGTCATACCGGCCAGTCTAGCAATCGGATTGCCCTATCCAGTTTGAGTGGTACGGTGGGGGCAGCGAAACGGAATGCCATATCCGGATCTTGAATCGGATAGGCCTTTCCGGATATCTGTGCTCCTAGTCCGCCAGTCGCTTAATCCGCCATAAGAAAGGGATCGTTGTGACCAGCATCGCCATCATCGGGGCCGGCCCCAAGCTCGGCCTGGCCATCGCCCGCACCTTCGGCTCCCAGGGCCTCGACGTCGCCCTGATCTCCCGCAACCGCGAGAATCTCGACGGCCTCGTCAACACCCTCACCGCCGAGGGCATCACCGCCGCCGCCTTCCCGGCGGACGTCCTTGACCGCGACGCCCTCACCCAGGCCCTCAAGGACGCCGCCACCCAGTTCGGCGGCATCGACGTCCTGGAGTACTCCCCCGTCGCGGGCCTCACCACCACGATGGTCAGCCCCTCCGAGACCGAACCGGCCAACGTACAGCACGAGATCGAGTTCCAGCTCTACGGCGCCATCACCGCCACCAAGGCCGTACTCCCGGCGATGCGGGAGGCCGGCTCGGGCACCCTCCTCTACACCACCGGCGCCGGCTCCATCGACCCCGTGCCCCAGGTCGGCAACATCAACGCCGCCGCCGCGGCACTGCGCAACTGGGCGATCAACCTCCACAAGGAACTGGACGGCACCGGCATCCAGTCCGCCCACATCGGCATCGACGTCTCGATCGGCACCCCGGCCGTCCCCGGCTTCCCGACCGCCCAGCCCGAGGAGATCTCCCCCGTCTACTGGGACCTCCACACGACCAAGCGCGACCAGGCCGAACTCGTCTTCTGCCTTTAGAACAACGGGCCCCACTCCCGCCCCCGACGCCGTCACGGCACGGCGTCGGGGGTCGCGTCAGGACCGGCTCCGCCAGGAGCAGGCGGCCGTTCCCCTCACCGGTACGGGGACGGTGAGCACGGCGCCGGAGGCCGTGATCGGGTCGGGCACGCCGGGGCGGGCCGTGGTGACGTAGAGGCGGTGGTCGGTGGGGTGGAGGCACACCGACGTGGGGTGCGGGGCGGGGACGCCCAGGGTGTGCAGCAGGTGGCCGTCGGGGTGGTAGCGGCGGACCTCGCCGGCACCCCATATCGCGACCCACAGGCAGCCCTCCTCGTCGACGGTCATCCCGTCGGGGCTTCCTTCACCGTCGCCGAGGCGGACGAAGCTCTCCGGGCCGCCGGACAGGTCGCCGGAGACGGGATCGACACGGCAGCGGAGGATGGTGCCGGCGGCCGAGTCGGCGAGGTACATGGTCGTGCCGTCGGCGCTGAAGGCGGGCCCGTTGGCGATGGTCAGCCCGTCGAGGACGCGTACGACCGTGCCGTCGGGGTCGGTTCGGTAGAGCGAGCCCGCGCCCGGGGTGCCGTCGTAGGCCATGCTGCCCGCCCAGAAACGGCCGGCCGGGTCGGCGACGCCGTCGTTCATCCGGCTGCGGACCGGGGTGCGGTCCTCGGGGCGGTCCAGCCACTCCAGGGCGCCGTCGGCGGTGAGCAACGCGACGCCGGTGCCCGCGGCGGCGATCCACACGTCCGGCTCGCCGCTCACCGGGGCGACGGCGCCCAACGGGACATCGATCTGGGCGAGTTGGCGTGGGTCCGAGGCGCCGGTGCCGTCGCGCAGTTCGTAAAGCCGGCCGGCGAGGATGTCGACGTACACATACCGGCCGTCGACCCAGCGGCCGCCCTCGGCGAGTTCGTACCAGCCGCCCACAACGACCGTGACGGTCGCTGCCGTGAAAGTCATGAGTCGCCTCTCTTCGGTCAGCGGACGGTCGTGCCGTCGGGTTCGTCGAACAGTCCGAGTTCGTCGCGCGTGGGGAGCCCTTCCCAGTCGCCCCGGGTGGCGACCGCGAAGGCCGCGGTGGTGACGGCCCGGTCCAGACGGGCCGGGACGTCCGCGCCGTCGAGGAGTCCGGACAGGTATCCGGCCACGAAGGCATCGCCCGCGCCGACCAGGTCGACGGCGTCGACCCGCTGCGCGGCGCGGTCGGTTGTTCCGTCGGCGGTGACGGCCGTCGCGCCGTGTGCGCCGCGTTTGACGATCACCTCTTGGATGCCCGCGTCCAACAGGCTCTTCACGGCCTCCGATTCACCTGCCTCGGGCTGTTGCAGCACCAGCGGCAACTCGTCCTCGGAGGCGACGAGCAGGTCGGTGTGGGCGAGCAGCGGCCTGAGGGCGGCGCGGGCGTGATCGGCTGTCCACAGTCTGGAGCGGTAGTTGACGTCGAGGCATACGGTGATGCCGGCGTCGTGGGCGGCCGTGGCGGCGGCCAGGACGGTCTCGGCGGCCGACGGACCGAGCGCCGGGGTGATGCCGGTCAGGTGCAGGACGCGGGATCCGGCGGCCAGTGCGGGCAGTACGTCGGCCGGTGTGACGGCCGAACCCGCCGAACCCGCGCGGTAGTAGCTGACGCGGGTCAGCGTGCCCAGGCGGGGTTCGGTCAGCAGGAGTCCCGTGGGCCGGCCGCTGTCGTCGGTGACCGCGTGGTCGAGGTCGACGCCCTCGGCGCGCAGGGTGCGCAGGACCAGGGCACCGAGTTCGTCCGCGCCGACCCTCCCGGCCCAGCTCACCCGATGCCCGAGCCGGGCAAGGCCGATGGCGACGTTGGACTCGGCTCCCGCCACGGAGAGGCCGAGGCTGCCGCCCATCCGCAGGGCACCGCGGGCACGCAGCGCCGCCATGGTCTCGCCGAAGGTCACCACCTCGGGAGGCGCGAGCATGGTCACGGCGTCTCCCCAGCGGCCACCTTGCAGAACTCGGCCGCACGGACCCGGAGTTGACCGAGGTCTCCGCCGTCGGCCGCGTCCCCGACGAGGGGTGAGCCGACGCCCACGGCAAGGGCTCCCCGGTCCAGATAGTCGCGGGCAGCCTGTGCGTCCACTCCCCCGACGGGCACGAAGGGCACCTCGGGGAACGGGTCGCGCAGGGCCCGCAGATAGCCGGGGCCGCCGAGGGAGCCTGGGAAGAGTTTGACCGCGTCGGCGCCGCGTGCGAGGGCGGCTTCGATCTCGCTGGGTGTCAGGGCGCCCATCAGCACGGGCACTCCGTACTGGGCCAGATCGTCGACCAGTGCCGGGGTGACGAGGTACGACGCCCCGGCCTCGACCGCGCGGGCCGCGTCCGCCGCAGAGCGCACCGTACCGGCGCCGAGGAGGGCGTCGCGGCCGAGCGCGGCGCGGGCCTGCCCGATCACGGTCAGGGCGTCGGCGGTGGTCAGCGATATCTCGACGGCGGCGATGCCCACGTCCACGAGGGTGCGCACGGTGCGCAGGGCGGCGACGGGGTCCTTGCCCCGGACGATCGCCAGCAGGCGGTGGTGTCTGAGGGTTTCCACCAGGTTCATGAAAGCGGGCTCTCCTTGCGGGTTCGGTTCAGGGGCGGTGGCTGCGCGGCCCTCACAATCGGCGGCGGCTGCGCGGCCCTCACCATCGGCGGCTGCGCGGCCCTCACCATTCGGTGAACGCGCCGTCGGAGCCGCGCCAGACGGGGTTGCGCCAGCGGTGCCCGGTCTCTGCGGCCCGGCGAACGGCCTTCTCGTCGATGTCGACGCCGAGTCCGGGCCGGGGGCTCGCGACGGCGTGTCCATCCTGGAACCGGAAGGGTTCGGGGTCCATCACGTACTCCAGCAGGTCGCACTGCTGGTTGTAGTGGATGCCCATGCTCTGTTCCTGAATGAGGAAGTTCGGCACGGAGAAGGCGATCTGGAGACTCGCCGCCAGGGCGATCGGGCCGAGGGGGCAGTGCGGGGCCAGGGCGACGTCGTACGTCTCGGCCATGGCGGCGATGCGGCGGACCTCGGAGATGCCGCCGGCGTGCGAGAGGTCAGGCTGGGCGACGGCGATGCCGCTGGCCATGACTTCGCGGAAGTCCCAGCGGGAGTACAGGCGTTCGCCGGTGGCGAGCGGGATGCTCGTGGACTCCACCAGGCTGCGCAGGTGGCTGGAGTACTCCGGCCGGACGGGTTCCTCGACGAACAGCGGGTGCAGCGGCTCCAGTTGGGGCAGCAGCCGACGGGACATGGCGGTGGAGGCCCGGCCGTGGAAGTCGACGGCGATGTCCCGCTCGTCGCCCAGCACCTCGCGGACGGCCGCGACGCGTTCGACGACCTCGGAGGTGCGGGCCGGGGTGTCGATCGGGGCGAGTTCGGCGGAGGCGTTCATCTTGACGGCGGTGAAGCCCGCCTTCATCTGCTCCTCGGCGAGTTCGGCCACATCGCCGGGGCGGTCACCGCCGATCCAGGCGTACATGCGGACGCGGTCGCGCACGGGGCCGCCGAGGAGGCGGTGGACGGGGACGCCGTAGGTCTTGCCCGCGATGTCCCACAGGGCCTGGTCGATGCCGGCGACGGCGCTGGAGAGGATGGGGCCGCCCCGGTAGAAGCCGCCCTTGGTGAGCACCTGCCAGCGGTCCTCGATGCGCAGCGGGTCCTGGCCGACGAGGTGGTCGGCCAGTTCGTGGACGGCGGCACGCACGGTGTCCGCGCGGCCCTCGATCACGGGCTCGCCCCAGCCGGTGATGCCCTCGTCGGTGGCCACGCGCAGGAACAGCCAGCGCGGGGCGACCAGGAAGGTCTCAAGTCCGGTTATTTTCAAGGTGCTTCCTCGGGGAGCGAGTGGGTCGCGAGTTCGTCGGGCTCGTCCTGGGCCTGGACCGCGGCCAGGTCGTGGGACGCCTGCGCGAGCAGTGACTCGACGGCGGCCACCGCCGCGTCTGGATCACCGGCCTCGACCGCCTCCAGCAGGTCCTGGTGCACGGGGATGGAGTCGGAGAAGTGCCGGGCCCCGTGCACGATCCGGTCGCGCACGCGCAGGCCGGCCTCGATGACGACCTCCATGCGGCTGAGCAGTTCGTTGTGCGCGGAGTCCAGCAGGGCGCGGTGGAAGGCCAGGTCGGCCTCGACCATCGCCTCCGCGTCCGTCCCGGCCGCCGCCATGGCGTCCAGGGCCCGGCGCAACGCGTCCAGGTCGGCGGGGGTACGGCGGGCCGCGGCGAGCCGGGCGCCGGCGGGCTCGACGATCGCGCGGACCTCGGCGAGGTCGTCCAGGAAGCCGTCGGTGGGGGCGCTGCTGCCCTGCCAGCGCAGCAGGTCGCTGTCGAGCAGGTTCCAGTCGGCGCGGGGCCGGATGGTCGTCCCGCGTTTCTGCTTGGACTCCAGGAGGCCCTTGGCCGCGAGGACGCGCAGTGCCTCGCGGACGACGGTCTTGCTGACGCCGAGTTCGGCCTCGAACTTGACCGGGTCCACGACGGAGCCCGGGGGGTAGTCGCCGCGGATGATGCGTCGGCCGAGTTCCTCCACCGCCTGGCCGTGCAGCCCCCTGCCGGGATGGGTCACCACGTTCTCCGTTTCCGTATCGGTCCTGATCGCGGATGGTGCGCCTGGTCCACCGCACGGTGGTCGCCGCTCACGAGGATTCCTTCATGACGCTCCATCCTCCGTCGACCACCAGACTCGCACCGGTCACGTAGGAGGCGTCCGGCGAGGCCAGAAAGGCGACGGCCGCGGCGACCTCTTCCGGCTGCCCGAACCGCTTGGCCGCCGTGGCCGCCACGCTGCGCTCCCGCTCGGAGTCCGGGATCCCCTCCCAGGCGGCGGTGAGGATGGGGCCGGGCAGCACGGTGTTGACTCGGATGTCGGGGCCGTATTCGACGGCCAGCTGGCGTCCCAGCGAGCACAGTGCGCCCTTCGCGGCGGCGTAGGCGGCGTGGCCCGGCAGTCCGATGACCGCGTGCACCGAGGAGGTGAGGACGACGGAGCCGGACACCTCGCGCAGCATCGCCGCGAAGGTCTTCATCCCGCGCCAGGCCGGCTTGAGCAGGACGGCCATCTGACCGTCCCATTCGGCCTCGCTCAGTTCGTGGGCCGCCTTGTTCAGCTGGGCGAAGGCGTTGCTGTGCAGCACGTCCAGCCGGCCGTGGTGTTCCTCGACGTGCCGGGCCAGGTTCTCCCAGTCGGCGGCCGAGGTCACGTCGCAGCGCACGTACTCCGCGCGTCCGCCGGTGTCCTCGATGCCCGCGACGAGCGTCTTGCCCGCCGTGTCGTCCACGTCCGTGACCACGACGGTCGCGCCCTCGTCGGCGAGCCTTCGCGCCGTGGCCGCGCCTATCCCGTGCGCCGCGCCAGTGATCACCGCCACGCGTCCCGCCATCCTGCGGCACTCCGTCATCGTGTGCGTCTCCCGTCCGATGCCTGCTGACGACACCCACCATAGCTCTTTCAATTAATTATGAATATATCTTGACGGGGTGGCGATGCCGCTCCGAAACTGACCGGCATGCAGCAGGCACCTTCAGTACGAAACTAGGAAGGACCCTCCTCCCATGAGCCGCACCACACCCCGCCGCAGAAGCCGGGGCGCCCTCGCAGTGGCCCTTGCCACCGTCTCCCTGGCCGTCTCCGCCTGCGGGGGTTCGACCGGTTCGAAGGACCCCGCGGTCCAGGCACCCGCCAAGCCCGGCCAGAAGGTCGACCTGCGCTTCTGGTCATGGGTTCCCGGTGTCGACAAGGCTGTCGACAAGTGGAACGCCACCCACCCGGACATCCACGTGAAGCTGGAGAAGATCCCGGCGGGCAGCAGCGGCGGCTACGCGAAGATGCGCGCCGCGCTCAAGAGCGGGAACGCTCCCGACCTGGCACAGGTGGAGTACCAGGAGGTCCCCTCGTTCCTGCTGGAGAACGGCCTGGTGAACCTGTCCCCGTACGGCGTGGACAAGGACCGGTCGAAGTTCGTGGACTGGCAGTGGCAGCAGGGAGTCTTCGACTCGAAGGTCTACGCGATCCCCCAGGCGTCCGGCCCGATGGGCCTGTTCTACCGCGCCGACCTGTTCAAGAAGTGGGGCATCGCACCGCCCGCCACCTGGGACGAGTTCGCCCAGGCCGCACAGAAGGTCCGCGACGCCGACCCGAAGGCCTACATCAGCACCTTCCCTCCCGGCAACTCGGCCTGGTTCACCGCACTCGCATGGCAGGCGGGCGCCAAGTGGTTCGGCGTCGACGGAGACACCTGGTCGGTGAACATCAACTCTCCGCAGACCCTCAAGGTCGCCGCCTTCTGGGACGAGATGCGCACCAAGAAACTGATCAAGACCGAGCCCGACTTCGCCAACGGCTGGTACAAGGACCTGCAGACCGGTGCCATCACCTCGTGGGTCAGTGCCCAGTGGGGCGACGCCATCATCAGCGGAAACGCTCCTCAGACCGCAGGCAAGTGGGCCGTGGCGCCCATGCCGCAGTGGACGAAGGGCGCGAACGCGTCCGCGAACTGGGGTGGTTCCTCCACGGCCGTCCTCAAGGGCGCCAAGCACATCCCCGAGGCCCTGAAGTTCGCCGAATGGCTCAACACCGACCCCGCGAGCGTCGACCTGCTGCTGCAGGGCGGATACGGCTGGCCCGCGGCGGCCGACGCGTACAAGGGCTCCTCGCTGGACAAGCCGTCGACGTTCTTCGGAGGCCAGAAGTACAACGAGGTCTTCGCGGAGGCGGACAAGAGCATCGACAACTCGTGGAAGTGGATACCGACGATCGACGCCACCTACCAGCACCTCAACGACGGCTTCCAGGCCGCTGTAGCGGGCAAGGGCACGTTCGTCTCCGCGGTCCAGCAGGCACAGAAGCAGACCGTCGAGGACCTGAAGAGGAAGGGTCTGAAGGTTTCCACCGGCCAGTGACCGCCTCCGGAGGGCGCGACACGGCCGCCGCCGTTCTCCCCTCCGGACTCCAGAAAGTACCCCGATGCTCACCCGCACCCGAGCGCCCCGCCGCCGCAGAAATCTGGCTCCCGTCGCCTTCGTCGCGCCGTTCCTCCTGCTGTTCCTCCTGACCTTCGCCGTCCCCATCGGCTACGCCGTCTACCAGAGCGTCATGGACGACGAGCACACCGGAGCCCTCGGGCTCGGCGGCACCCGCACCGTCTTCGTGGCGCTGCGCAACTACTCCGACGCGTTGTCCGACCACGCCTTCCTGCAGAGCATCGGTCGCGTACTGCTGTTCGCGGCCGTCCAGGTGCCGGTCATGGTCACGTTGGCCGCCGGGCTCGCGCTGCTGCTGGACACCGCCTCGGCCAGAGGCGTGCGGTTCTTCCGCGCCGCCTTCTTCCTGCCCTACGGCGTCCCGGGGGTCATCGCGTCCATCCTGTGGGGCTTCTTGTACGTTCCGGGCGTCAGCCCCCTCGTGGACGGCATGCGCCACCTGGGGGTGTCGGTCGACCTGCTGGGCGGACACACGGTCCTGTGGTCCATCGCGAACATCGTCACGTGGGAGTTCGCCGGCTACAACGTGCTCGTTCTCGTCGCCCAGTTGCGGACCATCCCCGCGGAGCTGTACGAGGCCGCCCGCATCGACGGCGCCAGCGCGTGGATGACGGTCCGGCACGTCAAGCTGCCGCTGCTGCGCCCGGCGCTGATCCTCACCACGGTCTTCACCATCATCGGCACGCTGCAACTGTTCGCGGAACCGCTGGTGCTCAAGCCCGTCTCATCGAGCATCGACAGCGCCTACACCCCCAACCTGAGCGCCTACAACGAGGCGTTCACCAACAACAACTACCACCTCGCCGCCGCCGAGGCGGTGCTGCTCGCCCTCGCCGCGTTCGTGCTCTCCTTCGGTTTTCTGCGGCTGATCAACAAGAGAGGTGGGGACGCGTGAGTCTCCAGACACCGGCCCGCACAGTCCCGCCAGGGGACGAGACGCCGGCCTCCGACGACGGCACGCCGCCGCGCGGCGGCGTCACCGGGGTCACCACGCGCAGCCGCATCCTGGTCACCGGCCTGCTCGTGGCAGCCGCCGGGTATTTCCTGCTCCCGGTCTACTGGCTGGTCGTGGCGTCCACCAAGTCCACCGGCGACCTGTTCGGCAGCTTCGGGTTGTGGTTCTCCCATCCCCGGTTCCTGAGCAACCTGCACCAGGTGGTCACCTACGACGATGCGATCTACCTGCGCTGGGCCGCCAACAGCCTGCTGTACGCGGGCGTCGGCGCGGCCGTGGCGACGCTGCTGGCCGCGATGTCCGGCTACGCGCTGGCCAAGTTCTCCTTCACCGGCCGTGACACGATCTTCAACATCGTGCTGGGTGGCGTCCTGATCCCCGCCACGGCACTGGCGCTGCCCATGTACCTGCTGTTCAGCAAGGCGGGCCTGGCCAACACGTACTGGGCCGTTCTGCTGCCGAGCTTCGTCAGCCCCTTCGGCGTGTACCTGTGCCGGATCTACGCCGCGGCGTCCATACCGGACGAACTGTTGGAGGCGGCCCGCATCGACGGCGCGGGAGAATTCCGCATCTTCAGGGTCGTTGCCCTGCGCATCATGACCCCCGCCCTGGTGACGATCTTCCTCTTCCAGTTCGTCGGCATCTGGAACAACTACTTCCTGCCGCTGGTCATGCTGTCCGACTCCAAGCTGTACCCCATCACCCTCGGTCTGACGTCGTGGCAGTCCTTCGCCGACCGCCAACCGCAGCTCTATCAGCTGACCGTGGGAGGCGCCTTCGTCTCCGTCGTCCCCCTGATGATCGCCATGGTGGCCCTGCAGCGCTTCTGGCGCAGCGGTCTGACGGAGGGCAGCGTAAAGGGGTGACCCGGTTGCAGCCCGGAGAAGCGCCGTGTCGTCGTACCGGTTGTCGCCGCACAACTCCCCGGCCAGTGAGTACCTCGCCGGTGGACACCACCCCGACCGTGTGGCCCGGTACGTCACTGCGAGGTACTCAGTTCGGTTGACGATGCCGGTGCGGCGCACACCCGTGCGCCGCGCCGGTCCCGTAGCACTCGGTCTGGACCTTGTCGATGTGGCTCAACACCAACACGCCGACTTCGGCCGGTTCGACAAGGTCATGGACCTCGCTCGGGCACTCCCCGCCACCGTGGTTGTCCCGGCTGCACCCGGAGATCCTTCCCGAGACCGCCGACGGCCGCTACCTGTGGCCCGGCGGACGCCAGCACTACTGCCCCTCCCGAAGGCGCCCAGGCGGTGGCCGAGTTCGGCTCCGGACCGCTGGCCCGGCAGCCGGCCGTCACCCGGCACTCCTTCGGCGAGGGACACGCGTGGTACCTCGCAACGCGTCTCGCGCCGGAGGCCATGCGCGCACTGACCGACGACGTCTGCCGTACGGCGAACACCGGCCCCGCAGACGACCGAACGATCACCGCAGAAAATGAACGGTCTGCACTGAGCGCCCGCGAGCAGAAGAGGGAGGGACGGATCGCCCTCCCCCTCCTGCCGTACCGCGTCAGGTCACCTGCCCCTGGGGTTCGCCTCACGGAACGCGTCATAAACGAGCTTGGGGCGTTCCTCGGCGAAGGTGAGCAGGCCCATCACGGAGATGCCGTTGTAGGCCTGGTTGTATCCGGCCCGCTCCTTGTAGTCCTTGAGGACCCAGTAGGTGAACCCGGCGACGAACTCGCTGCGCGCGCTCACCTGTGCCCAGTGCGCGGTGAAGCTCGCCGCCTGCCACTCCTCCGTGCCCTGCGTGGTGGCGGGCCCGTGGGTGCCGGCGATCGACCAGGTGCCGTTCTCGGTGATCAGGATCGGCTTGTCGGGGTACTTCGCGTGCACGGCGTCCAGCGTGGGGCCGAGGTCGGCGTCCTTGCCGTAGAAGTAGCCGAAGTACTCGTTGAACCCGATCACGTCGGCGAGGTCGAAGGCGGGGTCGTTGCTGGTGTTGGAGGCCCAGGTCACCGGGCGGGCGGTGAGGTCGACGGCCTTCACGGCCGCCTTGAGGTCGGCGAGCCAGGCCCGGTAGACCGGGGCGCCGTCGGCGTCGATCTCCGACTCGTTCTGCAGGCCCCAGAGGATGACCGAGGGGTGGTTGTGCTGGTTCCACGCCATGGTCAGGGCCAGGGCGCGGGCGAGGCCGTAGCGCTCGGTCTGGAGTTTCTCCTGGGCGGTGTTGAGCCACATCGTGTCGATGTCGTCCATCACCAGAACGCCGTGCGCGTCGGCCCAGTCGTAGACGTAGGGGTGGCGGTTGTAGACGCAGTTGCGGATGAAGTTGGCGCCCACTGCCGTGATGTGGCCCAGTTCCCGGTCGTACTCGGCCGGCGTCATCGCCCTGCCGTGCGCGGCCGTCTCCTCGTGCCAGTTGAGGCCCTTGAGGAAGAGCGGCTTGCCGTTCAGCCGCAACTGCGCGTCGGCAATGGTCAGTTCACGCACGCCGTACACGGTGGACAGGGTGTCCACCCGCGGGCCGGCGGACCTGCCAGCGCTCAGAGAGGCGCGGGCGGTGAGCGTGCGCGGCGAGGCGGGGCTCCAGCGCGGGGCACCGGGTATGCCGATCGCGACCCGTACGACGGCCGCCGATCGGGCGGCGATCCTGGCCGCGACCACGGTGGGACGACCGCCGCTCCCCCGGCCGGGGTCCAGGGTGAGCCGGCCGTCGAAGTCGGTGTCCCCGTGGTTCTCGACGACCGCACACGCCTCCAGCCGTCCGCCCGTGGCGGTCACGAGCAGTTTGGTGACGGTGGTCCGCGGGACCGCCTCGATCCAGGCGGAGCGGGTCAGTCCCGCGTAGGGCCAGTAGTCGACGGGCTTGTACGGCAGTTCGTGGTCGTCGGTGACCGGCTGCGCGGTCGGGGCCGTGTAGTCGGTGTAGCTCGCCCGCCGGAAGACCCGCACGGCGATCGTCTGCCGTCTTCCCGGCCGCAGCGCCCCTGCCACGGGGAGCGCGAAGGGCGAGTTGGCGCCCTCGTGCTTGCCGAGGTGGGTGCCGTCGACCCAGACCTCGGCGCTGTACCCGGCGGCGAGGAAGGCGATGCGCACATGCCGGGCACGCCAGGAGGCGGGTACGTCGACGGTGGTGCGGTACCAGGCGTACCCGTCGGCGAACGCCGTTCCCGTGCCGAACTCGGCGCTCTCCGAGCCGAAACCAGGGGTGTTCAGCAGATCCCAGGCCGCCGGGACGTCGATGTGGTCCCATGCCCGGTCGTCGTGGTGGGGGGACTGCCAGCCCTCGTCGAGTCCCTGGTCGGCGGGGTCGAAGCGGAAGCGCCACCGCTTGTCCAGGGACAGGTAGTCGCGGGTGGGCTCCTGGGTGCGCCAGCCGTCGAAGGCGGGAAGCACGGTGCCGTACTGGAAGACGACGTTGGTACCGCCGACTTCGCGCACATGAGTGCCGGAGGGCTCGGTGGCCGGATGGGGGTCGAGCACCGGGCCGCTCGCGGCGACGGCCGCACGGTCCGCCGCTTGCGCTGTCTCGGGCCAGGCCGGTAGGGCGACGACGGCGGCAGCGCCCAGGGCCGTGACGACGGTGCGCCGGGTGGGGTGGGTGGTTTCGGTCATGGCACATGAGCCTGGGCAGCCCCGCCACCCCTGTCAAGGATTATTCATAAATAATGAATTGAGCTAGCGTGACCCCATGACCACATCGCACCTCGCGACGACAAGCGCGACCACGGACCGACTGGCCATCACCCTGTGGGACTTCAGCTGGTACACGCAGGCAGGACCGGGCGAGCCCTTCGCCGATATCGACCGCGCCTTCGCCGAGACGGTGGACCGGGGCTTCAACACCGTGCGGATCTGCGCCATGCCCTTCCTGCTGTTCTCCGGACGCGTCCAGGATCCCGAGTCCATCCAGGTCCGCGGCCTGGGCGGGGACTTCGGACAGCGCACCCGCTGGTACGACGTGCGCGGCGGCTATCCGCTGGACGGCCACCGGCGCCTCGTCGAGCTGTTCGAGGCGGCGGCCCGCCACGACTGCAAGGTGATCGTGTCCTCCTGGGAGTACCAGCAGTCCCCGAGCTTCGCCGACACGGACTCCTGGCACCGCGCCCTGGCGGAGGTGCCCGGCCCGGACCGCGCCGAAGCGGTGGCCGCAGCACTCGCCGACCTGCTGGACTTCCTCACCGAGCGCGGTCTGGACGGTCCCGTCGCCTACGTCGAGGTCCACAACGAGGTCGACAACTGCGACCTGGTACCGGCCGACGGCACGCCTGGCCACTACGCCCGGCTGCGCGGCCCCCTCGAACGCGCGGTGAAGCTGCTCCAGGCACGCCACCCCGCCGTCCACGTGACCTACTCGCTGGGCGAGCCCTGGCCCGACGAACTCGACGACCTGCCCGAGCAGGCGCAGCTCGCGCACTTCCACTTCTACGTCTACGGCGTGCTCGGCGCGCTGTACGAGGCGGTGGGCCTCGGCCACGGCACCGAGGCGGCCCCCGACACGGCCACCTGGCCCACCGCCGAACTGGCCGCCATGCTGCGCCCCGACGCGCCCGCCTTCGCCGACTACCAGCCGGACGAGCCCTGGCGGCTGGCGGCCACGGGGATTCCGCGCGAACTGTTCTACGCGCACGACTGGGTCGACCCGGACCGCTGGGACCTGTGGCTCTACGAGAACTACGCGGCGCACCGGCAGAGCATGCGGGACACGCTGGCCCAGTGGGTCGACTCCGCCGCCGAGTTCGCCCGCCGCCGGGGCGTCCCGGCCGTCCTCGGTGAAGGCGTCGTGGGCTACACGCCGCTGCTGACACGCTTCGAGGAGGACGCCGTCGGCAAGGACATCGCGGAGTTCGTCGTCGACCGCTGCCTCGCCGCGGGTTTCCACGGCACCGTCCTGACCTCCAACGCGGCCCCGCACCACCCCATGTGGCACACCGATCGGGACTGGATGCGGCGGGTCAACTCCCGGATCACCGCGGGCTGAACGCGCCGGGGCGAACCGGTGTGCGGCCGACGGGACGCTCACCGGATCGCCCTTTCCGTTTTTTGGTGGTAGCGTAACGGTAAATCGGAACACCCTATCCGGATCAAGAAATGGATAGGTGGTTCCGGTTATTTCCGGGCGTGCATCTTCCCCGAGCGCCCCCTCCACGCCTGTGCGAAAGGACCCCCATGACCAGCATGTCGTTCGCCGACGCGGCACGCATCTGCCTCACCGCCAAGTACGCCACGTTCTCCGGTCGCGCCCGGCGCGCGGAGTACTGGTGGTTCTCAGTGGTGTACATGATCGCCGCCGTCGTGATCGCCGCGATCTGCCTCGCGGCCGACAGCGTGCTGCCCGGCATCCTCCTCCTGCTGTTCATCGTGCCCATGCTCAGCGTCTCCGTGCGCCGACTGCACGACACCGGCAGGTCGGGCTGGAGGATGCTCATCGCCCTGATTCCCGTGGCCGGGCCGATCCTCTACCTCGTGGGCATGACGGTGGACAGCGTCCCGGCCGCCAACGAGTACGGCCCCTCCCCCAAGGCCGTCGGCCAGCCCGTCGGCTGAGCCGACGCCTTGGTTCCCCAGTCGGCCCGAGGGCCAACCGATCAGGAGATGCGGCGCGGACGGTAGCTCGCGGCTTCGGCGGGGTCCCCCTCGCCGTCGCACGGGGCCTCACCGAGGATCACCTCGGGGGCCTTGCCAACTAGAGCGGAACCCATGTGTGTCGGGTTCTGGAGTTCTCGAACCTGGATGTGAGGTGGCGTTGTGAAAGCCGTGGGTTTCACCGAGTTCGGCGGCCCGGAGGTCATGCGGGTACTGGAACTTCCGAAGCCGCACGCAGGACCGGGGCAGGTGCGGATCAAGGTGGCCGCCGCCGCTGTGCACCCGTCCGATGCGAACGCGCGGCTCGGGATCATAGCCAAGTACAGCCCCGACCTGTTCCCGCTCGCCGAGGCGTACGTGGTGGGGTGGGACGCGGCCGGGGTCATCGATGAGGTCGGCGACGGAGTGCCCAGGGAGCTGGCGGTGGGCGCCGAAGTGGTCGCCCTGCTGGAGCCGAAACTGGCGCTCGGCGCGCAGGCGGAGTACGTAGTGGCATCCGCGGAGTCGGTGGTGCGCGCACCGACGGGCACCGATCCGGCGGCGGCATCGACTCTGCTGATGAACGGGCTGACCGCGCGGATGGCGCTGGAGGCCCTGGAGCTGACGGTGATCGCCGACGCGGCGGAGAAGGACCGGGATCTCGTCACCCGCTTGGGCGCCGACCACGTACTCCCGCGCGGGGACGGACTCGCCGAACGGGTCCGGGAGCTGCGTCCCGGCGGCACGGACGGGGTCGTCGACAGCGCGGTGATGAACGAAGCGGTCGCCGCAGCAGTACGTGACGGCGGACGCATCGCGACGGTTCAGGGGTTCACCGGCAGCACGGACCGCGCTGTGCGCTGGTGCCCCGTGTTCGTGTACGACCGGCTCCGGGACACCGAAGCCCTGGCGGAACTGGGCGACCAGGCCGAGTGGGGGATCCTCACCCTGCGCGTCGCGGTGACGTTTCCGATCGAACAGGCGGGAGAGGCGCAGCGGCTCCTGGAGGCCGGCGGCGTACGGGGGCGTCCCGTACTGCTGTTCTGAGCCCCGTCGCGTTCGGCTTGCCGTTGCCGTCCAGGACGCGACCGGAGACGACGAGCGGGGTGCCGGGCTCGTCGGGGCGCATCGGCAGGGTGCCGGGGTTGTCGATGCGCTGGGAGCCGGGAAGGCAGGTGGGGCTGTTGACGTCCTCGGAGGGCGTGTAGCCGTCCTGGCCGCCCTGGAAGATCTCGCTGCACAGCAGCATGGCGACCAGCGCCAGGGGGGGGCACCGGTGGCCGTCTGGATCTGCTGCAGCACATCGGTGACAGCGTTGAGGTCGTCGAATGTGAGTCCCTCCTCGTCACGCAGACGGGCCAGGGCGTCCCTGAACGCCTCGACCTGGCGTACCGCCGACGTAGGACGGATCTGTGGTCGTGGGTCATCGCGTCTTCTCCTTCAAGGCGGGGAGAGTGAGGTCAGGCATCGGCCGCCGAGGGTGTGAGCGCCGGTGGGGGTCGACACCGCGGTGTGGGGCGGTTGCCGCCGAGGGCTTCCGGGCGGATGGTGCGTGCCGGTCGTCACGAGTCCGCAAATTGCTCGCCGAAGAACGCCTCGATCCGGTGCCAGGCGTCGGCGGCGGATTCGGGCTCGGGTCCGATGCCGGCGACACGGATGAGGGGGCGCAACAGGCGGGGGGCGTTGTCGGCGTCGTTGAGGAAGGAGTGCGCGCCGGCCGGGTACTCCTTCACGTCGTGCGGCACGTCTGCCGCGAGGGTGGATTCAAGTCTGGCCGCGGCCCCTTTGAACATGCGGTCGGCGGCCGCCGTAACTGGCACCGAGAAAGCCGGAACGGATACGGCCGGTGGCGAGCTTGTCCGTGGGGTTGGTGATGCGGGCGGTGGTGTAGTCAAGTGCCGAACCGGTGACGGCCTCGGTCATGCCCTTCATCTCGGCCAGCGCGTTGGGGAACATCAGACCGGCCATGACGGGCAGAACCTTGTGCCCTGGCCACGCCCTCGCTGGGGTGCCGACGCGGTGATCAGCGCGCTCGGCCCGTCCCTGAAACGGTCCAGGTGACCGACGGAACGCGTTCCGTCGTGCAGATCATGGAGGCGCGGCAGATCACCCGCTTCATCGGCAGGGCGGTGACCTCGTGGTCGTCATCCAGGAGCCGCTGGACGACGAGGCGGCCGATGGCGCCGGTCGCGCCGAAGACGCTGACACGCATCAGGAGTTGGTTCCTCGCGGTGGGGTCAGAAGCTGTAGGGGCCGAAGCGGCCCCAGGCCACCAGGACGGCCAGAATCAGCAGGACGGCGTTGAAGGCGATGGCACCGGGTTCCTTACGGCGGGCGTGGGTGTTCGCGGCCAGCACCATCACCACGGCAAGGCCGGTCGCGGCCAGGGGAGTCAGCACGGGGGCGATGTCGGTGGCCGCGGGCAGGATCAGGCCGAGCGCGGCCACGAACTCCAGGATGCCGATGAAACGGACGGTTCCCTGGGAGAAGTCGGCCGTCCAGGGCAGCTGGCCGACCAGTTTCTCCTTGGGCTGGGTGGACTTCATGACACCGGCCATGGCGAACATGGCGGCCAGGACGGCCGCCACTATCCACAAGAAGACGTTCACGTACGGATTTCCTTGTCAGGGGGACGGGAGGGGAGGGAGGCGGTGGACTGCTCCCGGGAGCGGGGTGGGCGGGCCGGTCAGGCGCTGAAGACGGCCTCGGCGCGGTCGCGCTTTTCGTACAGGTCCCAGTACAGGGGTGCGATCTCGTCGGACGTGGCCGTCGGGAAGCCCTCCGGGCCACCCTCGCCGATCCAGACGCCGATCGCCACGTGCGCGGCGTGCACGCCGCTGCCGGCCAGTTCCTTGTTCAGGTTGATCACCCAGTTGCGCAGCGCCGCCTGGGCCGCGTTGACATTGCCGAGCATCGGCAATGGGTCCACGGAACCGCCACCGGTGGTGAACAGCAGTGTTCCGGCACCGGCCTCCCGCATCGCGGGCAGGACTGCCTTAGCGGCCGTGATGGCGCCGTAGAGGTTGTACTCGAGCTGCGGCTGCAGATTGTCCACCGTGGCCTCGGAAGGTGCGGCCAGGGAGTGACCGGGCACCGGGGAGTGCGGAGCCGGTGAGTACTCCAGTACGTCGATGGCGCCGAAGCGGGCCTTCACGGCGTCCAGGGCTGCGGTCAGGGAGGGCCGGTCGAGGACGTCGGCGGGGAACGCCTCGGCGGTGATGCCCTCCTGGCCGAGCTGGTCGACCAGCGTCTGGAGCTTCTCCTTGGTGCGGGCGATCAGGGCGACGTCGAAGCCGCGGCTGCCGAAGCTGCGGGCGATGGCCAGGCCCATGCCGGGGCCGGCGCCGATGATGGCGATCGTGGGCATGCGGGACTCTCTTCCGGGACGGATGGGCGCTTCAGGAGCGGGTGACGGCGATCTTGCCGGGGGTGCCGGAGGTGAAGGCGGTGAACGCCTCCGCGGCCCGCTCCAGCGGGTAGGTCGCGGTGACCGGCACCCGCAAGGAGCCTGAGGTGACCTGCTCGGCCAGGGCGGTCAGAGTCGCCGGGTTCGGGTCGGCCATGATCGTGTGGACGGTGACGTCCAGGCCCTTCACGGCGTCCTGGGTCAGGCCGAGGGGTGAGGCGATCCCACCGCCCGGTCGCAGCAGACCGGCGAGCTCGGCGCCGTCACCCGCCAGGTGCAGCACCGCGTCAACGCCGTCCGGGGCGATCGCCCGGACCTGGGCCTGCAGATCGCCGGTGAAGTCGACCACGTGGACCTCGGCGTCGGTGCCGGTCAGGCCGGTGACGAAGTCGGTCTGGGCGCCGGGGCGAGCGGTGGCGATCACCTTCGCGCCGCGGGCCGCGGCGAGTTGCACGGCCAGCGACCCCACGCCGCCGCCGGCACCCGAGATCAGCACCGTCTGGCCCTCGGTCAGGGCCACGGCGTTCAGGCTGTCCACCGCGGTCGCCCCCGCCACGCCCAGCGCGCCCGCGTCCGCCACGGCCAGGCCCTCGGGGATCGGGACGACTCGGTATCCGGCGGACACGGTGACGTACTCGGCGAGCGACCCGGCGCCCAGGAATGGCTTCGTCACGACGCCGAAGACCGCGTCACCGACCGCGAAGCCCTCCACGCCCGCGCCGAGCGCCTCGACGGTGCCCGCGAAGTCCCCTCCGAGCACCAGCGGGAAGCGGTGCTCCATCATTCCCTGCAGGTAGCCCGCGGCGACGGCCACGTCGAAGCCGTTCACCGAGGAGGCGGCCACCTTCACCAGCAGTTCTCCGGCTTCGGGGCGGGGAGTGTCCACCTCACCCACAGCCGGGTTCGCCGGAACCGAGTCCAAAGCGACAGCACGCATGACATCACCTCTGTATAAGTGGACCGGCCTTCCCGGTTCCATCCGTGCCGAGCGTACAACAGAAGTGGCCCGGCCGTTCCACTTGGTTAGAGTGGGTGCATGACCTCCGCACCTTCCGACCACACTCAGGACCGGCAGCCCGAAGCCAGACTGCGCGCCGACGCCGAGCGCAACCGCGATCTCATCCTGGTCGCCGCCCGACGCCTCTTCGCCACCGAAGGGCTCGGCGTCTCCATGGCCTCCGTCGCCCGCGAAGCAGGCGTCGGCAAAGCCACGCTCAGCCGACGCTTCGCCACCCGGGACGAACTCATCAACGCCGTCTTCGCCGACCGCATGGATGCCTACGCCGGCGCCGTCGCCAAGGCGCTCGACGACCCCGACCCCTGGCAGGGCTTCACCGGCTACATCCACGCCGTCTGCGCCATGCAGGCCGCCGACCGCGGCTTCGCCGACGTCCTGACCATGTCCTTCCCGGCCGCCAAGGCGCTGGAGGCCCGGCGCACCGAGTCGTACAACGCGTTCCTCGAACTCATCGCCCGCGCCCGGAACAGCGGCCACCTCCGCAACGACTTCGTCCCCGAGGACCTCGTCATCCTGCAGATGGCCAACGCCGGCGTCATCGCCGCCGCCGGCGACGACGCACCCGACACCTGGCGCCGTCTCGTCGGCCACATGCTCCGCTCCTACGCCGCCCCCGGCGCACCGATCCCCGCGGTGCCCGAAGCCCCGGCACCCACCGCCCTGTTCCGCGCCATGATCCGCCTCGCCCGGACCGGCCCGGGCTCCGCGTAGGCGGGCGGCTCTCGCGCTGCCGTCACCTGGCTGAGAGGAACCGTCACACGACGCCTGCCGGGTTCATGCCGTGGCGTGGCGGATCGTCCCGAGAGCCGCTCACCGCTGTCACCAATGCCCAGCACGCGCTCCCCCGGACGGCCGACGGCAGCGCCGGGGCTCTCCGGCGGACACCCCGATAGAGCGGAAGGCCTGCGGGAGCGGGCGTGAAAGCCGCGCGCCATGGCATGTGCCGCGACACGCGGCAGGGTGGCGCAGCGGCCTGCGGCGGGTCACACGGATCGTGACGCCGACCCGCCCCGGCACGCATGCGGAGGCGGAACTCAGGACAGGCTCGCGAGCCGGTGGTCGATCTCATCGGCGGTGGCGTGACCGCGGGCCAGCGGGACGACCCGTTCGCCGTCGATGGCGAGCAGGGGGCCTGGCCGCGCTGCGCGGGTCCGCTCCCGAACGTGCGGTGGAGCTGGCCATCGACCTCCAGACGGCCTTCTACGTCGACGGGCGCACGGGCGGCGGCCTCGGAGTCCATCACGAACGAGCCGTCGGCGATCAGCCGCTCGTAGCCCTCGCCGAAGTCGGCGCCGGTCAGCTCCGCGATCTGGGCGTTGGCGCCCTGGACGTAGCCGAACTCACGGATCGGGACCCGGCGGCCGCCGGTGAACAGGCCGCCGGAGACGACCTCGACCGGCAGTTCGGGGTGGCGGGAGACGACCTCGCGCAGCGTCGATATTTCTCGACCCTTGCGACATGGCCAGATCAGGGCAGCCGGGGCAGAACGTCCCTGGCCGTGTGACTGAGGATCCGGAGATTTTCCGCGAACCGCTCCCGGTCCGCTGCCGGCAGTGGTGTCACGAAGTACCGCTCGATGTTCTCCAGATGGACGCGGGACGCCCGTACGGCCGTCTCCTCGCCCAGCGGGGTCAGGCGCACCAGACGCCCGCGCCGGTCGTCGGGATCCTCCGCCCGCTCGACCAGCCCCGCCGCCTCCATCCGGTCCACCAGCCGGGTGGCGCCCCCCGTGGTCAGCACCTGTTCCTGGGCAATGGCTCTCATCGACAGCCCCGGCTCACCCGCGCGCCCGAGGATCAGCAGCACCTCGAAGACGAGGTGACTGATACCGCACTCCGCCTCGAGCGCCCGGCCGAGGATGTACTCCAGCCGGTTGGCCGCCCCCTGCAGCCGCCCGAACGCCACAATGAGCTTGTGGTCGGCGGCTTCCTTCGCCGTCCTGATCTCCGCTTCCTCACCCACGTCCGCGCCCCCCTCTGGTCGTCCCGGTACCACCGTACCGATCATGCAGAGCACGGGCGGGCGGGTATCGGCAGCGTCCGGACCGCAGAGGGCTGCGCGGCACCACTCCCCCGGTCATCCGGTTCGAGGTCAGCGCCTGAATATGAACTCGGCCTTGTCACGGTCAGTGGCGTGCAGGTCCCAGTAGACAGGGGAGATCTGATCAGCCGTGGCCTTCGGCTGCCCGTAGAAGGTGGGGGCGGCGATCGTCACGTCGAGGGCGACATGGGCCGCCTGTATGCCGGTGCCGGCCAGCTCCTTGCGCAGATTGATCGCCCAATTACGCAGGGCCGCCGAAGCGGTGCTGACATTGGCCGCCTTCGGGACGTGGACGACCGAGCCCGCGCCGGTGGTGTAGAGCAGGGTGCCCGCTCCGGACTCCCGCATGGCGGGCAGCACCGCATTCGTGGCGGCGATCGCCCCGTAGAACTGGAACTCCATCTCGCGCTGAACGTGGGACGGGTCCGTCTCGCTCGGACTCGTCAACGTGCCGCCGCCGTTCGCCGAAGCCGGGGAGTACTCCAGGACGTCGATCCCGCCGAACTCGTCGGCAGCCCCCTTCAGCGCCTGGACGAGGGCATCACGTTCGAGCACGTCTGCGGGAAACGCGGCGGCGTTGACGCCGTCTGCGGCGAGCGTGCCGACGAGACGCTCGAGCCTCTCCCGATCACGGGCGATCAGAGCGACATCGAAGCCGCGTGAGCCGAAGGTGCGAGCGATGGCCAGGCCCAGCCGGGGTCCAGCTCCAACGATGGTGACAGTGGGCACGATGATCCTTTCACAACAGCCTCACAGGCAACGGAGTGCGGCGACAGCATCAGCGGCCTTGCCGACACGTCGGCGCCGAGCGCCGCCGCGAGCCCACCGAAACGATTCGGATAGGGCGCTCCAGATAGCCGTCGCCACTGTACCAAGCAAAACGGAAAGGGCAATCCGATTGCTGGCCGACCCCGGCGTCCGCCCATGCGCCGCACTCGCGCCCCTTGGAGCCGTAGTCGCCGTCGGCGGCGTTCCAGGCGTGGGACGTGTTGACCGATATTCATCCGGAGTCGTCGGAGCCGGCGTCTGCGCTGCCCCCTGACGGTGAAGCACCGGTGGAGGCCGTGGGCGCACCCTCCCCCGCGGCTTCTCGATCTCCTCCTGGGACCGCCCGATCCAGTTCCAGAACCATTGCATCGGCCGACATTTCCGCAGGTCAGAGGCATGTGAGTCCAACAAAGTCAGCAAAAGTCAGCATCGGAGCACTCAACCGGGGAGACACGATTGCGGGGATGACGCCCGCAGCACTCAACTGGAGCGGGCCCTGCGTTCCGCTGCCTCCTGCTACCGTCCACCGCCACATCAAGCCTCTCGACCAGCACGTGCAGCAGGTCGAGTACGGCCGAGTGCGAGCCAACACGGTTCCTGTGCCTATGGGTTGAGACGTCCGACACCTTCCCCAACGGCATCCGAGCCCTGCGTATGGTTCATCCGCCCCAGGGATGCCGTGTGTGGCTGTCACCTGAGCCCACGACGAGGTGATCGACGGCAGCGGCCGGCGGCCGCCGTAACAACGCGTCGCCAACGACGAACCCGAACTCCTCCAACCGATGAGATGCTGGGCGCAAGATGACCGCGTGAATGACTGGATGCGTGCTCGGAACGGTTGGACGATCCTTCTGATCTTCTGGGGAGCCACGCTGACCGGCGGGCTCCTCGGGGAAGCGATGTCGCTGCTGGTCTTCGAGCACCACCCCGCGGCATCTGCCACCTCTAACCTGCCTTGGGTAGTGGGCGGCTCTCTGTTTGTGGCCCTCAGCGGCACCGTCGGAGTTCTGCGGCGGCAGAAAGGCTGACAAGCACCGGCAATGCCGGTTCCAGCAGTCGGAGATGCGAACAAGGCCACGCGAGTTGGTGTTGCCTTGACACTCAAACTGGCCCGTGGCCCGCCCGTCCTTGTCTCAGCCGGCCTTCACTGGCGACAGCACGACAAACGAGCCCCCAATACTGGTCGACATATCGACAGTAACCAGCCGAAGTCAGCAGAGCGCCGTGGCTCTCAGTCAGCGATCACGGGCCGGAGAAAAGGAAAGCATTCCTGGACTATCACTTACTAAGCACTCAGTAAGTGTGCTTTCCTGCTCTCGATCCGCTCGCTTCGCGCAGTGCCGCGGCGCGGAAGGGCGAGCATGAGCCGCCTGCCCTTCCTGACGGCACCGAGCTCCGTGGCCGCATCCGCGGCCTGGGTCTCCTGTCATCACCAACGCCTCCGGCACCAGCGGGGATCGATCGGTGTCATCAAGTGGAACGCGGCCGAGAACCCACGCCGGCGGCCTGTGCATCGACGCCGCCGACGGCGCTATGGGCAACGGCACCCCATCCTGCAGGCAGCCTCCGCGACCGGCAGCACCAACCAGCAGGACCGTTCGGAGTCACCGAGAGCGCCTAACCGGCCGCGCCCCACAGTGGCAGCACCAACGAGCAATGGAAGCCCGTTCAGAGCACCGGCATCGCCCCGCAGGGACGGGCGCATCGGTTGTGACAGGAGGGAACACCGTTGTTACGCATGAGACGCACCCCCGCAGTGCCGGCCTTGGCTGCGGCGCTGGCCGCCGGGTCCCTGATCGGCCTGGTCGACAGCCCGGCGCAAGCCGCTGCCGGCCCGACCGTCTCGGTGTGGGAGACCACCGCTGACCAGAGCACACTTCTCGCGGCCCAGACGTCGGCGACGTTCACCTCGGGGGCGGGAAGCGGCAGCCAGACCATCACCATCCATCCCGACACGACGTATCAGACGATGAGCGGGTTCGGGGTTTCCCTGACCGACTCGTCGGCCGACCTGATCGCGAACTCCCCGCAGCGCGAGAGCATCATGCGCAAGCTGTTCGACCCCAGCGCCGGCATCGGCCTGAGCTTCCTGCGGCAGCCGATCGGCGCCTCGGACTTCTCACTGTCCACCTACAGCTACGACGACATGCCCTCCGGGCAGGCCGATCCCACGCTGGCGAACTTCTCCATCGCCCACGACAACAACTACATCCTGCCCGTCCTCCGGCAGGCCCTGGCCCTGAACCCCGCCACCACCGTGATGGCGAGCCCCTGGAGTCCGCCGGGCTGGATGAAGAGCTCCGGGTCGATGGTCGGCGGCAGCCTCAACGCCGCGAGCTACTCCTACTTCGCGAACTATCTCGTCAAGTTCCTCCAGGCGTACGAGGCGGCCGGCGTACCGGTCTCGCTGCTCACGCCGCAGAACGAGCCGGAGTACTCCCCAGGCAACTACCCCGGCTCGACCCTGACGGCCGGTCAGCAAGCCACCCTGATCGGCAGCTACCTCGGCCCCGCCATCAAGGCCGCCGGCCTGTCCACCGAGATCGTCGCCTACGACCACAACTGGGACGACGCCGGCTACCCCCAGGCCATCCTGAGCGACTCCACCGCCGCGCCGTACGTCAGCGGCGTCGCCTGGCACTGCTACGCCGGCAGCCCCGGCGCCCAGACCACCGTCCACAACGCCCGCCCCAGCACCGACACCTACTTCACCGAGTGCTCCGGCACCCAGTCCTCCAACCCGGCCAACACCTTCTCCGACACCCTGAACTGGCAGACGGAGAACCTGATCATCGGGGCCACACGCAACTGGGCCAAGTCCGTCGTCACCTGGAACGCCGCCCTGAACCCCAGCGGCGGTCCCTCGATGAACTGCACCACCTGCACCGCCGCGGTCACCGTCGACAACTCCGCCGGCACGGCCAAGTACAACGCCGAGTACTACGTCCTCGGCCAGGCCAGCAAGTTCGTCAAGCCCGGCGCGGTCCGCATCGACTCCAACACCTTCGGCTCCGGCAACATCCAGGACGTCGCCTTCCAGAACCCCGACGGCTCACACGCCCTGATCGTGCTCAACGCCGACACCGGCAACTCCCGCACCTTCAACGTCACCGAGAACGGGCAGTCCTTCACCTACACCCTCCCCGCCAAGGCCGTCGCCACCTTCACCTGGACCCCGGGATCGACCTCCGGCGGCGACACCACTGCCCCGTCGGTTCCCTCCGGACTGACTGCGAGCGGGACGATGTCCTCCTCGACGACGCTGAACTGGGCAACCTCGACGGACAACGTGGGCGTCTCGGGCTACCAGATACTGCGCAACGGCGCGCAGATCGCCACCACCACCGAAACCTCCTACACCGACACCGGCCTGAGCCCCTCGACGAGGTACTCCTACACCGTCAAGGCGTACGACGCCGCCGGGAACGTCTCAGGCGCCTCGACCCCACTGACGGTCACCACCAGTGCCTCCGGCACCGGCGGCGGACCGATCGACACCACCAAGTGGTACACGGTCAAGAACGCCCACAGCGGCAAGTGCGTCGACGCCGCCGACGGCGCCACCGGCAACGGCACCGCGGTCCAGCAGTGGACCTGCGCGGCCGGCAACACCAACCAGCAGTGGCAGTTCCAGGCCACCGACGGCGGCTACTACAAGGTCGTCAGCCGCAACGCCACCACCGCCGCCTGGAACGTCACCGGCGGACCGACCGCCACCGGCGACGGCGCCAAGATCCAGTTGTGGTCCTACGGCGGCGGCACCAACGAGCAATGGAAGCCCGTCCAGAACACCGACGGCACCTACACCATCAACCCCCGCAACAGCACCGACGAGTGCCTGGACGTCACCGGCACTTCCACTGCTGACGGCGCCCGCCTCCAGCAGTGGACCTGCTCTGGTTCCACCAATCAGAGATACGTCCTCACCTCGCAGTAGCCCCGACGCGGTACCCCGGACGGGCCGGCCTCCGCCCGGCTGTCGGGCATCCCGGTGGGCCGAGTTCTGATGCTCGGCTGGGGGCTGGCCGCCACGGTCGGCGCCCGGGCG
>NZ_JBEXGM010000057.1:0-26586 GCF_040607335.1 Streptomyces sp. NPDC005303
CGTGGTTCATTTCGGGTCGTTGCTGGGTGGGGGGGGTCCTGTTTGGGGCGGGGGGCGGAGCCCCCGGGAGCGGGGCCGAAGGGGCGGCAGCCCCTGGGGATGGGACGGGTAGGGGCGGCGGGGGCGAAAAAAATCCCCCGGCACCCCTACCCGTCACAATCGCCCGATGTCCCCCCGGGTCATCTTCGGCGCCCGCCGGGGAGGCGTACGCCGACTCAGCAGGATCAACCGAGCCGCCCGATGCCGCTGCCCCGCATACGGCTCCAGCAGCGACAACATCGCCGCGTCATCCGCGTCCCGATCCCCCGCGAGCGCGAACCCCACGATCCCCGGCAGATGCAGATCCCCCACGGTCACCGCATCCGCCGCCCCATGACTGCGCTGCACCACCTCCGCGGAGGTCCAGGGCCCCACCCCCGGCACCACCTCCAACCGCGCCTGCGCGGCGGAAGGAGACATCCCCACCGCCTCCTCCAACCGCGCGGCCACCCGCACACAGCGCAGAATCGTCGAGGCCCGCTTGTTGTCCACCCCGGCCCGGTGCCACTCCCACGACGGGATCAACGCCCACGTCCGCGGCGCCGGCATCACCCACAGCCGCCCACCCGCCGCGGGCCCCGGCGCCGGCTCCCCGAACTTGCGCACCAGCAACCGCCACGCCCGGTACGCCTCGTCGGTCGTGACCTTCTGCTCCAGCACGGAAGGAATCAACGACTCCAGCACCAGCCCGGTCCGCGTCAGCCGCAGCCCCGGCCGCCGATGCCAGGAATGCGCCACGACCCGGTGCCGGGGCACAAAGGCGGAAGGGTCGTCCGCGGCGCCGAGCAGCTCCGGCAACCGCGAGAGCAGCCACTCGCCCCCCGGCCCCCACGCCTCACCGCGCACCTCACCGCCGTACACGCACACCCGCAGGGTCCCGGGCCCGACCGGCGTGAGAGTGGCCCGCCACACGGACCCGTCCGGAAGCGCCCGGAAGGTGGGATCCGCGGGGCCCCGCCGCAGCGCGCCGAGCACCAGCCCGAGATCGACGGGCCACCCCGGCGTCCACTTCCGCACCAGCGAGGCCTCCACCCGCCCCGTCGGCCGCCGCGCGGCGGGGACCACGACTTCCCCGCCGCGCACGGTCGTACGCGTGGGGCGCGGAGTGAAACGTCCTGCCACGAATGAAGTCCTGAGCTACGAGAGGAAGGGGAAGAAGCCCTACGAGACTAGGCGCAAGCCGAGGCACACCACCGCACCTCGACACATGAGGCGCCGATCACCGCACCTCGATGAAGCTCCCCGCGTCCCGCTCCGGCCGGGGCCGGGGCTCCTCCGCCGGATGTCCCACCGCCACGGCCCCCATCGGATCCCAGTCCTCCGGCAGCCCCAGCACCTCCCGCACCACCTCGCGGCAGAACATGGTGGACGACACCCACGCCGACCCCAGCCGCTCCCCGGCCAGCGCGACGAGGAAGTTCTGCACCCCGGCCCCCGTGGCGACGACGAACATCTCCCGCTCGGCCGCGTCCCGACGCAGATCGCCGTAGGTGTGCGAGCCGTCCATCACCAGACAGGGCACGACGAGATACGGCGCCTTGCGCAGGACATCGCCCCGCCGCACGCGCTTGGCTATGGACTCCTCGGACTTTCCGTCCCGCCGCAGGTCGGCGATCCAGGCGTCCCGCATGGCGTCCAGGAGGCCGGTCCGGGCGCTCTCGGACTCCAGCAGCACGAACCGCCACGGCGTGGTGTGGTGCGGCGCCGGTGCGGTGACCGCCGCGGCGACGGCCCGTCGTACGGCTCCGGGGTCGACGGGCTCGTCCGTGAAGGCCCGCACGGTACGCCGCTGGGTGACCGCCTCCCGGACCGCCTCCGAGGTCCCCAGCCGGAACATGTCGTCACGCGCGTCACGCACCATGGCCCGCGCGCCCTCGCCCGACTCCCCGGCCACGACATGCGCCAGCCCGCGCACGACGGCGACGGGCAGCCCGGCGGCCTTGCCCTTGACGAGATCACCGGCGGCGGCCAGCTCGTCGGCCGTCGCCACCACGGTCGCGCTCAGCGGATTGCCGTACGCGTCCGTCCCGCCCCGCAGATCGTCCAGCACCCGCACGCCGGCGGCGCCGATCGCGACATCGGTGAGCCCGGCGCGCCAGGGCCGCCCGAAGGTGTCGGTGACGAGGACCCCGACGTCGACCCCGAGGGCGCCCCGCAGTCCGTCCCGGATCGCGCGCGCGGACGCGTCCGGGTCCTCGGGCAGCAACAGCACGGTCCCGGAAGGGGTGTTGGACGCGTCGACCCCGGCGGCGGCCATCACGAGCCCCTGCCGGTTCTCCACGATCCTGAGCGGCCCGCGCCGCGCCACGACCCGTACGGTCTCGGCGTCGATCGCGGCCTCCCGGTCACCCGCCTCCACGACCCGCCCCTCCGCCTTGGACACGATCTTCGAGGTGACGAGCAGGACGTCCCCGTCGGCCAGGCCGGGCTCGGCGGCGGCGATCATCTTGGCCAGGTCGTCCCCTCGCTGCACCTCGGGAAGACCGGGGACGGCCCAGACCCGGTAGCCGTCGGCAGCTGTCTCGCTCAAGCTCCGCGCACCTCCTCCGCCAGCTCCAGCGCCTGACGGGCCATCCGCGCGGTCGCGTCGAGGTCGGTCATCATCAGCGGTACGGCCCGGCAGCGGATGCCGGCCGACTCGATCCGGTCGACCGCGCCCGCGTCGACGGTGTCGACGAGCCAGCCGTCCAGCAGGCCCGAGCCGTAGTGCTCGGCGACCGCCGCGGCCGTGGACTCCACGCCGACCGCCGCGAGGACCTTGTCCGCCATGCCGCGCACGGGCGCGTCCCCGACGATGGGGGACAGACCCACCACCGGCACGCCGGCCTCGGCGATCGCCTCGCGGATCCCGGGCACGGCGAGGATGGTGCCGACGGACACGACGGGGTTGGACGGCGGGAACAGCACGACGTCCGCCTCCGCGATCGCCTCCAGGACCCCCGGCGCCGGCTTGGCCTGCTCCGCGCCCACCGGCACGACCGCGTGGGCCGGCACGGAGGCCCGCAGCCGCACCCAGTACTCCTGGAAGTGCACGGCCTTGCGCTCACCGTCGATCTCGACGGCGACATGCGTCTCGACCCGGTCGTCCGTCATCGGGATCAGCCGCACCCCCGGCTTCCACCGGTCGCACAGCGCCTCGGTCACCGCGCTCAGCGGATACCCGGCACCGATCATCTGCGTCCGCACGATGTGCGTGGCGAAGTCCCGGTCCCCGAGCCCGAACCACTCGGGGCCGACGCCGTACGCCGCGAGTTCCTCCTTGAGGTGGAAGGTCTCGTCGGCCCGCCCCCAGCCCTGTTCCTCGTTGATGCCGCCGCCGAGCGTGTACATCACCGTGTCGAGGTCCGGGCAGACCTTCAGCCCGAAGAGATGGATGTCGTCCCCGGTGTTGCCGATGACCGTGACGTCCGCGTCCGGCGCGGCCTGCTTCAGACCACGCAGAAAACGGGCACCGCCGATGCCGCCTGCCAGAACCACGATTCGCATGGGAGCCAGTCTTGCAGGCGGGTACGACATCGCGTCACGCGGTCACGACGTCCACCTCGCCGTAGGACTCGGGAGCGGTGCAGGCGGTGTACATGGGCATCTCGGTCAGACCCGGGTAGTACACGTGCAGGCTCACCGCCGGTTCCAGAGCGTCGTTGACGACCTCGTGCACGTACCCCGGCGCGAACACCCGCTGCGACCCCGCTCCCAGCGCGCGCGTCCCCCGCTCGGTGCGCTCGGTCAGCACGCCCTCCAGGACGGTGAGGATTCCGGAGGAGCGGCCGTGGTCGTGCAGTCCGCTTCCCTGGCCGGGGACCCAGGACAGCAGCCACACCTCGTAGCCCGGTCCGGTGCGCAGCCGGTGGTACCAGCGGCTCGTCGCGTCGTACTGGACGAGGTCCGCCCACTGCGAGCGGTCGGCGGCGATGGAGCGGGCCAGTCCGACGAAGTCGGCGACGGTGGCCGGGTGCTCGCGGGGGGCCTGGAGGAGGTGCGGGACCTCGAGGAGGTCGCCGGCGATCTGGAGGTCGTTGTCGCTGTTCATGGGGCGCGGGGTCCTCGGCGAAGTGTGGGGGCTGGCTGGGTGTCGCGTACCGTCCGCCCGGATCACGGGAAGACAGGAATACCCGGGTGCGGGCGGGGCACTGGCAGCCGAGTCACGGTGGACTCAGGAGCAGCCGGAGCGCGTTGGGCTCAACAGCTGGAACAGCAACAACAGCTACAGCGAGCGCGGGCAGCACCGTGGGACCCGGCCGTGCGGGTCGAGGTGAGTGCCAAGTTCGCGAGCATGCCCACAAGGACAGCGGCTCACACCCTCACTGTCAACTCGGCACCCTGGAAGTGGGACATGTTTCACCTCATCCGGTCCATCTGCATGGTGAAAGGTTTGTGCAGGCGTCGACCGGGACACATGGCGCACAACCGGGCGCACGGGCCGTGAGTTTCACCGCGACTTCACGCGCTCGTACGGAACGAGTTCGAACGGATGGGCGTCCTTCCTCGTACAGGCCGAAAGGACTGGCGCGGCTCGGCAGCCCTCTCGGGTCTCGTCTGCTTGTCAAGGTTTATGCCGATTTGAACACTTTCAGCAAGGCCTTGGTTCCGCAGAGTGAATAAGGGGCCCAATAGCAGATCTCGGCTTGACTCGCCCGGAGCAGCACACTTGTAATTTCACTCGTGTCGTTCAGCCGAAATCGGTAACGGCCGTCACACGGGGACGCGAAGACAGACGAGGGGCGCACATGACCGAGCTGGTGCAGCAACTGCTGGTCGACGACGCGGACGAGGAACTCGGCTGGCAGGAGCGCGCGCTGTGCGCCCAGACCGACCCCGAGTCCTTCTTTCCCGAGAAGGGTGGCTCCACCCGCGAGGCCAAGAAGGTCTGCCTCTCCTGCGAGGTCCGCTCCGAGTGCCTCGAATACGCCCTCGCCAACGACGAGCGCTTCGGTATCTGGGGCGGCCTGTCCGAACGCGAACGCCGCAGGCTGAAGAAGGCCGCCGTCTGACCCGAGGCGCGCCTCACGGCACTTTTCGTACGCAACCGAACGGCCCGTCGCACCTGGGTTATCCACAGGCGGCGGGCCGCCGTGCTGCCCAGCCGATAGTGTGGGCGCTCGTCCGAGACGCCTCACCGTCCCCTTGAGGGCACAGGCGTCCACCGCAGTCCACCGAACCGGGGCCCGTACCTCGATGTCCGTGCACAGCCACACGGCAGCGCAAGACCACGCTGCCACTCCTGAGTTCCCGCGTCATGTGGTGACCGCGGTGCTCGTCTCCCACGACGGCGCCCGCTGGCTGCCCGACGCGCTCGCCGGGCTGCTCGGCCAGGAGCGCCCCGTGCAGTTCGCCATGGGCGCCGACACCGGCAGCGCGGACGACTCCGCCCAGCTGGTCACCGACGCACTCGGCGCCGACCGCGTGCTGCACCTCGCCCGACGCACCGGCTTCGGCCAGGCCGTCGAGGAGGCCGCCCGCACCGCCCCCGTCCTGACCCCGGACGAGCTGCCGTACCTGAAGCGGCCCAGCGGCTGGGACCCGGTCACGCGCACATGGCGCGACGACGCCTACGACCTGCCGGAGCTGCCGCACGGCGAGCCGGTCCAGTGGCTGTGGCTGCTGCACGACGACTGCGCCCCCGAACCCGACGCCCTGGCCCAGCTGCTGCGCGTCGTGGAGAACGAACTGGAGCTGGGCCGCGACGACGTAGCCGTCGTGGGCCCCAAGCTCCTGGGCTGGTACGACAAGCGGCAGCTCCTGGAGGTCGGCGTCTCCATCGCCAACTCCGGCCGTCGCTGGACGGGCCTCGACCGCCGCGAACAGGACCAGGGCCAGCACGACCACGTCCGGTCCGTGCTGTCGGTGTCCACCGCCGGCATGCTGATCCGCCGCGACCTCTTCGAGCAGCTCGGCGGCTTCGACCGGCGCCTGCCCCTCATGCGCGACGACGTCGACCTGTGCTGGCGCGCCCAGGCCGCCGGCCACCGCGTCCTCATCGCCCCCGAAGCCGTCGTACGCCATGCCGAGGCGGCCTCCCGCGAGCGCCGCACCGTCGACTGCGCGGGCCGCACCACCGCCTCCCCCCACAAGGTCGACAAGGCCGGCGCCGCCTACACCCTGCTCGTCAACGCCCGTACGGCCGCGCTGCCCTGGGTACTCGTGCGCCTGGTCCTCGGCACCCTGCTGCGGACCGTCGCCTACCTCGTCGGCAAGGTCCCCGGACAGGCCCTCGACGAGATCCGCGGTCTCCTCGGCACCCTGCTGCGGCCCGAGCGGATCATCGCCGGGCGGAGCAGGCGCGGCACGCCCGTCATCGACAAGGCCGAGCTCAGACAGCTGTTCCCGCCGCCCGGCGCGACCGTGCGGGCCACCGTGGAACAGGTCGCGGGCAACCTCTTCGGCAGCTCCGACGCAGAGGCCTCCACAGCGGGACGCCATGGCGGCGGCATCGAGTCCGGGCCCGGCGGCGACGACGCGGAGTTCCTGGAGATCGAGCAGTTCGCCCGCCTCAAGCGCATCGCCCGCAAGCCGGGTCCGGTGCTCTTCCTGGCGCTGCTGCTGGTCGCCCTGGTCGCCTGCCGCGACCTCCTGGGCGGCGGCGCGCTGGCGGGCGGCGCCCTGTTGCCCGCCCCGGCCGACGCGAGCGAGCTGTGGTCGCGCTACGCGGACGCCTGGCACGCGGTGGGCGCGGGCGGCACCCCGTCCGCGCCGCCCTACCTCGCGATCATCGCCGCGCTGTCCTCCGTGCTGTTCGGCTCGACCGGTCTCACCCTGACGGTCCTGCTGGTCTGCTCGGTGCCGCTGGCCGGCTTCACGGCCTACTTCGCCTCCCGCCCGCTCGTCGAGTCCCGCCTCCTGCGCGCGTGGGCGGCCGTCGTCTACGCCTTCCTGCCCGCCGCCACCGGCGCCCTCGCCGGAGGCCGCGTCGGCACCGCCGTCCTCGCCGTACTGCTGCCCCTCCTCGCGCGCGCGGGCGTCGCCGCCGGCGGGCTGACGAACAGCACGGGTGCGCGTGGCAGTTGGCGCGCCACCTGGGCGTTCGCCCTTCTGCTCACGATCACCACCGCGTTCACGCCGATCATCTGGCCGATCACACTGATCCTCGGCATCGGCCTGCTGGCGGTGCGCCGCACCGACATCACCGCCTACGGCCTGCGCTTCCTGGCCCAGTTCGGCACCCCCCTGCTGGTCCTCGCGCCCTGGTCGCTGACGCTGCTCCCGTTCGGCTTCTTCGAGCAGGCGGGCCTGGAGTACGGCTCCTCGAGCGCCTCCGCCCTCGACCTGCTCGGCGCGAGCCCCGGCGGACCCGGCACCGTCGACGGGCTGATGCTCATCGGGGTGGTGCTGGCCGCGCTGGCCGCCCTGCTGCGCACCGAGCGGCACTTCGGCGTCTGGACGGCCTGGGCGGTGGCCCTGGTCGGCCTCGTCTTCGCGGTCCTTTCCAACGAATCGACCTGGGCGGGCCCCGCCACCCTCGTCTACGGCCTCGCCCTGCTCGCCGCCGCCGTGCTCGGCGCCGACGGGGCACGCGCACGCGTGGCCGAGCAGAGCTTCGGCTGGCGCCAGCCGGTCGCCGCACTGATCGCCTTCGCCTCCGCCGCGGGCCCGCTGCTCGTCGCCGCCGGCTGGATGATCGGCGGCGCCGACGGACCGCTGGAGCGCCGCGATCCCGTACAGGTGCCCGCGTTCGTCGCCGAGGAGAGCGGCACCCGCGACCAGGCCCGCACCCTCGTCCTCGACAGCGACTCCTCCGCCCACGTCGGCTACATGCTGGTACGCGGCTCCGGCGCCCGCCTCGGCGACGCCGAACTCGCCGCCGCCGACGGTGAGAACGACAAGCTGGACAAGGTCGTCGCCAACCTCGTCGCCGGCTCCGGCGCCGACCAGGCGAACCAGCTCGGCGGCTTCGCCGTGCGCTACGTCCTCGTCCACAAGGGCGCGCCACGCGAGGTCACGCGCGTGCTGGACGCCACCCCCGGACTGACCCGGCTCAGCCAGCAGGACGGCAGCGGACTGTGGCGGGTCGACCAGGAGGTCGCGCGCGCGACGATCGTCGCCAAGTCCGGTGCGGGCCCCGCGCAGCCGGTGGCCGCGGGTCCCGTCGACCTTCACACCACGATCCCGTCCGGCGCCGACGGCCGGATCCTGCGCCTCGCCGACAGCGCCGACGAGGGCTGGACCGCCACCCTGGACGGCAGGCCGCTCACCCCCACCACCGTCGACGGCTGGGCCCAGGGCTTCGAACTCCCCGCCTCCGGCGGCACACTGGACGTCACCTTCGACGACCCCTTCACCCACACCCTCTGGCTGTGGATCCAGGGCTCCCTCGCCGTCGTCCTCGTGGTGATGGCCCTGCCCGGCCGCCGCCGTGACGTCGACGACGACCTCCCCGAGGAGCCGGCCGTGCCCGCCCAGCCCGTTGCGGGCGAGGGCCGCCGCGCGCGCCGACTGCGCGCCCAGGCCGAGGCCGAGGAGACCGCCGTGCCCGTGGAGTTCCCCGCTCCTCCGCAGGAGGCCCCGGTCGCGGTCCCGCAGCAGCAGCCCTACGGCGACTGGGACGCCCCGAGCCACCCGAACGCGGAGTACGGCACCTACGCCGGCGACCAGTACCAGGGCACCGCCGAGCAGTACCAGGCGGGCGGCTACGACCAGCAGCCGTATCAGGCGGATCCCTACCAGGGCGGCCAGTACGACCCGTACGCCTACGGCGGCCAGAACCAGCAGACCTCGTACGACCAGACGTACGGCGGCCAGTACGAGCAGCAGTACGACCAGGGCTACGACCCCGGGTACGACCCGGCGCAGCAGCACCCGGGCGCCACCGGCAGTGAGCGCCCCGACGGGAGTCAGCAGTGAACCGCACCACCGTGTCCCTCATCGCCGGCACCGCCGCGCTCGCCGCCGTCACCGGGTTCGCCACGCTCAGCTCACCGCAGGCCGCAGGAACCGCCGGGACGGCCGCCGAGTTGCCCGTGGAGCGCACCAGCCTGCTGTGCCCCTCGCCGAGCACCTCCGACATAGCGGAGACGTCGTACACGTCCTTCACGCCCGTCACCAAGGACGCGGGCAGCGGCGGCAAGGCCGAACTCCAGGCGGCCGGCGAGGAGTCGGACGGCAAGAGCAAGAGCAAGAGCAAGAGCACGGGCAAGGGCAAGGGCAAGAAGGCCGGCAAGCCGGTCCTGGAACCCGGGGAGCCCGGCAAGCCCGCCACCGGTGACACCTCCGGCGGCGACGCACCGGCTCTCGTCGGCACCGCCGAGGGGAAGTTCGCGCCCGGCTGGACCGTGCAGGAGACCACGCAGGTCGCCGCGGGCTCCGGACGCGGGCTGCAGGGCGTCAACTGCTCCGCCCCGGACACCGAGTTCTGGTTCCCGGGCGCGAGCACGGCCGCCGACCGCACCGACTACGTCCACCTGACCAACCCCGACGACTCCGCCGCCGTCGTCGACATCGAGCTCTACGGCAAGGACGGCGCCCTGGACTCCACGCTGGGGGAGGGCATCACCGTCGCGCCGCACTCCAGCGACCCGATCCTGCTGTCCACGCTCACCGAGGAGAAGCAGGAGAACCTCACCGTCCATGTGAACGTCCGCAGCGGGCGCGTGGGCGCGGCCGTGCAGGCGCTGGACGACAAGCTCGGCGGCGACTGGCTTGCGGCGTCCACGGACCCGTCCGGCAGCCTGGTGCTGCCCGGCATCCCGAAGGACGCCACCGCCGTGCGCCTGGTCGCCTTCTCGCCCGGTGACTCCGACGCCGACCTGAAGGTGCAGCTCGCGTCCCCGTCCGGCCTGATCACCCCCGCCGGGAACGAGACGCTGCACGTGAAGGCGGGCATGACGGCCTCCGCCGACCTCGGTGACGTCACGCGCGGGGAGGCCGGTTCGCTGGTCCTGACCCCCACCGGCACCTCCGTGCCGGTGGTTGCCGCGCTGCGGGTCGTCCGCGGCAAGGGCGACGACCAGGAGACGGCCTTCATCCCGGCCACGCGCCCGCTCGGCACGCGCGCGACGGTCGCCGACAACAGCGCCAAGGGCACCACGCTCTCCCTGACCGCCCCCACGCGCGGGGCCACCGTCAAGGTCACCGCCTCGGCGGGCAGCGAGGGCGGCGAGCCCGCCTCGAAGACGTTCACCCTCAAGGCGGGTACCACGCAGAACGTGGAGGCCCCGACCCCGACCGGCCTCAAGGGCACGTACGCCCTCACGGTGGAGCACGTCTCAGGAGGCCCCGTCTACGGCGCCCGCACCCTGGCGGCGACGGAGGACGGCGTCCCCGGCTTCACCGTCCAGACCCTCCCGTACGACCGGGGCATGGTGGCCGTGCCGGAGGCGGACCAGGACCTGTCGGTGCTCCAGAAGTAGCCCGGGACGATCCGCGGGCGGCTCAGTCCTCGCCGTACCGCGGGTCGACGGTCTCGGGAGTGAGCCCCAGCAACTCGGCCACCTGCTCCACGACGACCTCGTGCACCAGTGCCGCCCGCTCGTCGCGTCCCTTGGTGCGGATCTCCACCGGACGCCGGTAGACGACCACGCGCGCGGGGCGTCCCTCACGCGCGGGAATCGTCCCGCCGAGCGGCACCGCCTCGTCGTTCCAGGACTGTCCGTCCAGCCGGGGCACCTCCAGGACCAGGAAATCGATGTCGGCGAGCTGCGGCCAGCGCCGCTCCAGGCGCTCCACGGAGTCCTGCACCAGGTCCGCGAACGCCTCGGCCCGGCTCGCGGCGAGCGGCACCTGCGGCGGGGCGATCGGGCCGCGCATGCCTCGTCCGTGGCGATCACGGCGGCGGGGCCCGGGGCCGGTGGCGCGGGGCGGTACGGGGTTGTCCATCACTGGTGAAGGGTAATCCTCGCCGCACTCGCGCGCCCGACCCCCACGCGGTACACCGGACGCGGTCCGAAACCACGTACGGCCGCCTCGTACGGCATGTCGGCAGTTGACCATTCCAGCCAAGCTCGGGCTCGATTCCGTATCTCTCCGAGACCGGCGATATCGAGACAACTGCCCTGGTTTGTACCGAGTGATGACCGGGTTCAGCTCTGTTCGGCCCCTCGAAAACGGGTGTCCGTGCAGGTCATGGCGGTGTGACCGGAGTGGTGTGTGGGGCGTTTCACAGCACGACACGGTGGGGTGACCTGGGGCAGAGTCGTCGCGGCCCGCTCAAGAGTGCGGTACCGTCCAACATCGTGAGCCCTGTACGTCGCTGTTCGCGCACCGCTTGCGGCCGTCCCGCCGTCGCGACGCTGACGTACGTCTACGCCGACTCGACCGCGGTCCTCGGCCCGCTCGCCACCTACGCCGAACCCCACTGCTACGACCTGTGCGCCGAGCACTCCGAGCGCCTCACCGCCCCGCGCGGCTGGGAGGTCGTCCGGCTCCTCGACGCCTCGGCTCCGGCGCGGCCCAGCGGGGACGATCTGGAAGCGCTTGCCAACGCCGTGCGCGAGGCGGCCCGTCCGCAGGAGCGCGCCGCCGAGGCCGGCGGGGCCCGGCGGGCCGACCCGATGGAGGTCGCGCGCCGAGGCCACCTCCGGGTACTGCGCTCTCCCGACAACTGACCCTTCCTTTGTGCGCGTTTCGCTGTCTGACGCACGCCCATTGACGGGTCCTTGGCGTGGGCATGACCATTCCGTACGTCGAAGTGAGACATCGCTTTCCGCCTGACGGAACCGGGGGCGCCCGTGTACGTCCAGGAACTCGAACCCGTCGCCGACTCGCTCGGGCTGTCCGCCCTCGTCGCGGCCCTGCCCCTGGTGATCGTCCTCGTCCTGCTCGGCGGCGTCCGCATGAAGGCCCACCTGGCGGGCCTCACCGGCCTCCTGGCGGCCGCTCTGGTCGCCTGGCTCGCCTACGGCATGCCGCTCGGCCAGACCCTCTCCAGCGCCGCCCAGGGAGCCGTCTTCGGCCTCTTCCCTGTGGATCGTCGTCAACGCCCTGTGGGTATACCGGATGACCGTCCGCACCCGGCACTTCGACATCCTGCGCCGCTCCTTCGGCCGGCTCTCCGACGACCCCCGCATCCAGGCCCTCGTCGTCGCCTTCTGCTTCGGCGCACTCCTGGAGGCACTCGCCGGGTTCGGTGCCCCGGTCGCGATCTGCTCGGTCATGCTCGTCGCCCTCGGCTTCGACCCGGTGCGCGCGGCGGTCGTCGCGCTGGTCGCCAACACCGCGCCGGTCGCCTTCGGCGCCATGGGCACACCCGTCGTGACACTCGCTCAGGTGACCGGGCTGCCGTTGGACGACGTGGCGTCCGTGGTGGGCCGTCAGACGCCTTTGCTGGCCCTCGTGGTGCCCTTGGTGCTGGTCTTCCTGGTCGACGGCAGAAGGGGCCTGCGCGAGACCTGGGTACCGGCGCTGGTCTGCGGAGCCGCCTTCGCCGTAGCCCAGTTCGCGGCCTCCAACTACCTCTCCGCCCAACTGGCCGACATCGGAGCCGCCTTGGCCGGCGCGGGAGCCCTGGCTGCCGTACCACGCGCACGTGTACCGGCCGACGAGTCCGTACGCGCGTCCGTGCTGACCGGCGCGCGCAGCGAGGACCTCGACGAGGCCGACCCGCGCGGTGAAGTCCTGCGCGCCTACGCGCCTTACGCGCTGATCGTCGTGATCTTCTCGGTCGCGCAGATCCCGGCCGTCAAGGACTGGCCGGCGAAGGCGACCCAGACATTTGACTGGCCCTTCCTCGACGTCGTGAACCCCGACGGGGACCCGGTCGGCGGCAACGTCTTCACCTGGCCGGTGGTCTCCACCGGCGGCACCCTCGTCCTGCTCGCCGGGATCCTCACCGCCCTTGTGCTCGGCGTGCACGCGCGCGTGGCGGTCCGCGAATGGGCGGCGACCGTCCATGAGCTGAGGTTCGCGATCCTGACCGTGACCTCCGTGCTGGCGCTCGCGTACGTCATGAACCTCTCCGGACAGGCCGCCACCATCGGTCACTTCGTCGCGGCCGCGGGCGCCGGACTGGCCTTCCTGTCGCCGGTCCTGGGCTGGTTCGGGGTGGCGGTCACCGGCTCGGACACCTCGGCCAACGCGCTGTTCGGGGCGTTGCAGGTGACCGCGGCACGCGAGTCCGGGTTGTCGCCGGAGCTCCTGGCCGCCGCCAACAGCTCGGGCGGGGTGCTCGGCAAGATGATCTCGCCGCAGAACCTCACCATCGCCTGCGCGGCCGTCGGGCTCACCGGCCGCGAGGGCGACCTGCTGCGCAAGGTGCTGCCCTGGAGCCTCGGACTGCTGCTGGTGATGTGCCTGATCGTGGTCGGGCAGAGCTCGCCGGTGCTGGACGGGATGCTGCCCTGACCCCCTCGATGCCCTCTGACCTCAGATGACGGCTGGGCGTCCACTCCGCTCCCGCACTACGCGCTGTCAGTCCCTACGGGTAGTTTGTGGTGACCGACAGGACTTTCAGAAGGGTTGGCCGTGGCTGATCTGTCACAGCTCGTGAAGGCGTACGACGTGCGCGGAGTCGTTCCCGACCAGTGGGACGAGACGCTGGCCGAGCTCTTCGGTGCCGCCTTCGTCCAGGTGACGGGGGCGAGCGCCATCGTGACGGGTCACGACATGCGGCCCACGTCCCCGGGCCTGTCGCGGGCCTTCGCGCGCGGAGCTGCCGCCCTCGGCGTGGACGTCACCGAGATCGGCCTGTGCTCGACCGACCAGCTGTACTACGCCTCCGGCGCGCTGAACCTGCCGGGCGCGATGTTCACGGCCTCCCACAACCCCGCCCAGTACAACGGCATCAAGATGTGCCGCGCGGGCGCGGCACCGGTCGGTCAGGACACCGGCCTCGCCGAGATCCGCGAACTGGTCGAGCGGTGGAGCGAGACGGGCGGCCCGCAGCCGGCGGCCTCGACGGGAGCGATCACTCAGCGGGACACCCTGCAGGACTACGCGGCCCACCTGATCTCCCTCGTCGATCTGACCTCCATCCGCCCCCTGAAGGTCGTGGTCGACGCGGGCAACGGCATGGGCGGCCACACCGTCCCGACCGTCTTCTCGGGACTGCCCCTGGACACCGTCCCGATGTACTTCGAGCTGGACGGCACCTTCCCGAACCACGAGGCCAACCCCCTCGACCCGGCCAACATCGTCGACCTCCAGAAGCGCGTCCGTGAGGAGGGGGCCGACCTCGGCATCGCCTTCGACGGCGACGCCGACCGCTGCTTCGTCGTCGACGAGCAGGGCGACCCGGTCTCCCCGTCCGCCGTCACCGCCCTCGTGGCCTCCCGTGAACTCGCCCGGCACGGCGGCAAGGGCACGGTCATCCACAACCTGATCACCTCCTGGTCAGTCCCGGAGGTCGTCGAGGAGAACGGCGGCACACCGGTACGCACACGCGTGGGCCACTCCTTCATCAAGGCCGAGATGGCGAGGACGGGCGCGATCTTCGGCGGCGAGCACTCCGCGCACTACTACTTCAAGGACTTCTGGAACGCCGACACGGGCATGCTGGCGGCCCTGCACGTCCTGGCCGCGTTGGGCGGCCAGGACGGCCCGCTGTCGTCCCTGGTCGCCCAGTACGACCGTTACGCCGGCTCGGGCGAGATCAACTCCACGGTCGCCGACCAGGCAGACCGCCTGGCGGCCGTCAGGGCGGTCTACGAAGGCCGGGAGGGCGTACGGCTCGACGAACTCGACGGCCTCACGATCACGGCTCCCGACTGGTGGTTCAACGTCCGCCCCTCCAACACCGAGCCCCTGCTGCGCCTGAACGCGGAGGCGAGGGACGAGGCGACGATGGCGAAGGTGCGGGACGAGATATTGGCGATCATCAGGGCCTGATCCGGCTACACGGCACGATTCAGCGCTTCCGGAGGTGAAATCAGCCCCTCCGGCGTTCGAGGAGCGGGGGTCCAGGGGGCGGAGCTCCCTGGGGCGGGGTCGAAGGGGTAGCCCCTGGGGAGGGGTCGGTAGGGGCGGCGGGGGCGCCACGCGCGGAGGGGGCCCGGATGGAGGGCCGGCCGGTGCAACCCCGACAGCCCCCCACCCCCACCTCGCCCCAACCCCCGCGCCCAACTCTCCCCGGCGGTACCCTGACCAGGCACATCCGTACAAGCAGCCGTACCGCCCCGAAGGGAACCCCCATGCCGCTCGAAGCCGGCCTCCTGGAGATCCTCGCCTGCCCGGCCTGCCACGCCCCTCTCAAGGAGCAGGACGCCGAGCTGATCTGCACAGGTCAGGACTGCGGTCTGGCGTACCCCGTCCGCGACGGCATCCCCGTCCTCCTCGTCGACGAGGCCCGCCGCCCCGCGTAAACGCCCCGCCGCCCTGGGCGGGGCAACGCCCCGGCCGCCGTGAGCGACAACGACACAGCGACCCACAGCGACCACCGGAGTCCGGGCCCGCGCGACCGACGACCCGGCGAAGCGACAATCCGGCGTCCCGGAGATCCGCCGAAGCATCCGGCGCCCCGGGGACCCGGCGATCGGAGGCTGCCGCCCCATGCTCGACGAATCGCTGCTAGACACCCCCCAGGCCCTCTCGCAGGCCGACCGCCGAGGCCTGCTCCGCGGTGCCGCGGAGGCCGGCGCCCGGGTCCGCACAGCAGCCCGGCACGCCGCCGAGGCCGGGGTGAACGACCTCAAGCCCGACGGCCGCCCACGCGCGGTACTCATCGCGGGTCCCGGCGCCGCCGCCACCCACGTCGCCGACCTCCTCGGCACGCTCGCCGGCGCCGGAAGCCCCGTCACCCGCCTCGCCCCCACCGGCGTCGCCCCCGCAGCCGGCGCCCTGCGCTGGGAACTCCCCGGCTGGGCCGGCTCGGTCGACCTGCTCCTGATCGCTACCCCCGACGGCACCGAGCCGGGCCTGTCCCTGCTCGCCGACCAGGCCTACCGCCGCGGCTGCACGGTCGTCGCCGTGGCCCCCGGCCACACCCCGCTCTCCGAGGCGGTCGAGGGCGCCCACGGTCTGTTCGTGCCCATGGCGACCGCCCCGTACGAACAGGACACACCCCTCACCGCATCCGCCCCCGGCGTCCTGTGGGCCCTGCTCACCCCGCTCCTCGCGATCCTCGACCGCACCGGCCTGCTCACCGCCCCGCCCGAGACCCTCGAGAAGATCGCCGGCCGCCTCGACCACATCGCCGAGCGCTGCGGCCCCGCCATCGCGACCTACAGCAACCCGGCCAAGACCCTCGCCGCCGAACTCGCCGACGCGCTCCCGGTGATCTGGACCGAGGGCACCTCCGCGGGCCCCGCGGGCCGGCGCTTCGCCGCGGCCCTCGCCGAGCTCTCCGGCCGCCCGTCCGTGGTCTCCGAACTGCCCGAGGCCCTCGCCGCGCACAGCACCCTGCTCGCCGGACCGCTGGCCGCCAGCGCCGACCCCGACGACTTCTTCCGCGACCGCGTCGAGGAACCTCCCGCGCTGCACGCACGCGTGGTGCTCCTTCGCGACCGTCCGATCGGCGGTCTCAGCGCCGCCCCGTCCGCCCGCGAGCTGGCCCTGAGCCACGACACGCCGATCAGCGAGCTGGAACCGGAGTCGGGGGGCGAGATCGAGACCCTCGCGGAACTGATCGCCGTCACGGATTTCGCCGCCGTTTACCTGGCGCTCGCCTCGGGGGCCTGACGTTGCCCAGGACGCCCTGAAAGCTGTACGGACAGAAAGAGCCTGATGGACCGCCTCGACAACACCATCCGCCCCTACGCCTGGGGTTCCACCACCGCCATCCCCGAACTCCTCGGCGTCCGGCCGACCGGTGAACCGCAGGCGGAGATGTGGATGGGCGCCCACCCGGGAGCCCCCTCACGCACCGACCGGGGCACGCTCGTCGAGGTCATCGACGCGGACCCGGCGAAGGAGCTCGGCGCCGAGGCGGTCGCCAAGTTCGGCCCCCGCCTGCCCTTCCTGCTCAAGATCCTCGCCGCGGGCGCCCCCCTCTCCCTCCAGGTGCACCCCGACCTCGCCCAGGCGAAGGAGGGCTACGACGACGAGGAGCGCCGCGGCATCCCCGTGGACGCGGGCCACCGCAACTACAAGGACGCCAACCACAAGCCCGAACTGATCTGCGCGCTCACCGAGTTCGACGGCCTGTGCGGCTTCCGTGAGCCCACGCGCGCGGCCGAGCTGCTCGACGCGCTCGGCGTCGACTCCCTCAAGCCGTACGTCGACCTCCTGCACGCCCGCCCCGAGGAGGCGGCGCTGCGCGAGGTCCTGACGGCCGTCCTGACCGCCGACCGCGCGGAGATGGCGCACACCGTCACCGAGGCCGCGGCCGCCTGCGCCCGCCTGGGCGGCGAGCACGCCCCGTACGCCGACATCGCCCACCACTACCCGGGCGACCCGGGCGTCATCGCCGCGATGCTCCTCAACCACGTCCGACTCCAGCCCGGTGAGGCCCTGTTCCTCGGCGCCGGCATCCCGCACGCCTACCTGAGCGGCCTCGGCGTCGAGATCATGGCCAACTCGGACAACGTCCTGCGCTGCGGACTGACCCCCAAGCACGTCGACGTCCCCGAACTCCTGCGCATCGTCCGCTTCGAGGCCGCCGACCCCGGCGTGCTCCGCCCCGAGGCGTCCCCCGACGGCGAGGAGGTCTACGAGACTCCCATCGACGAGTTCCGTTTGTCCCGGTATGTCCTCCCTGAGGGTGCCGCCACCCATGACCTGACCCGCCCGACTCCGCAGATCCTGCTCTGCACGGCAGGTTCCGTGCGAGTGGGGGAACACGATCTGAGCCCCGGCCAGTCGGTGTTCGCGCCGGCGGGAGAGAAGGCCGAGGTGTCCGGCAGGGGCACGGTCTTCCGGGCGACCGTGCTCGTGTGACCGGACCATGCGACCGGGGCATGTGATCGTATGACCGGCCTTGTGGACGGCTGAGACGTCCGGGCCGGGGGAGGCTGCAAGAATGGCCCTCCGGCAAAGGACGGGCAAAGGCCTGGACGGCGTAGAGGCACTTGAGGCGAAGGGACAACGCGACCAGATGAGCGCGTCAGGCGGAACCAGGGCGATCGTGGCGGCACTCGGCGCCAACCTCGCGATCGCGGCATCGAAGTTCGTGGCGTTCGCATTCAGCGGCTCGTCCTCGATGCTCGCCGAAGGCGTGCACTCGCTCGCCGACTCCGGAAACCAGTTCCTGCTGCTGCTCGGCGGCAAGAAGTCCCAGCGCGAGGCCACCCCGCAACACCCCTTCGGCTACGGCCGCGAGCGCTACATCTACGCCTTCCTGGTCTCCATCGTGCTCTTCTCGGTCGGCGGCATGTTCGCCGTCTACGAGGGCTACGAGAAGATCAAGCACCCGCACGAGATCGAGCACTGGTACTGGCCGGTGGGCGTCCTCGCCTTCGCGATCATCGCCGAGGGCTTCTCCTTCCGGACGGCCATCAAGGAGTCCAACCCGCTGCGCGGAAACCTCTCCTGGAAGGAGTTCATCCGCCGCGCCAAGGCACCCGAGCTCCCGGTCGTCCTCCTGGAGGACTTCGGCGCACTCGTCGGCCTGGTCCTCGCCCTCGGCGGCGTCGGCCTGGCCCTGCTCACCGGCGACGGCGTCTGGGACGGCATCGGCACGCTCTGCATCGGCATTCTGCTCATCCTGATCGCCCTCGTCCTGGCGGTGGAGACCAAGTCCCTGCTGCTCGGCGAGGCGGCCGGCATCGAGGCCGTCCAGAAGATCGAGGCCGCGATCGTCGACGGCGACACCGTCACCGGCATCATCCACATGCGCACGCTCCACCTCGGCCCCGAGGAACTGCTCGTCGCCGCCAAGATCGCCGTCCAGCACGACGACACGGCGGGCGAGGTCGCCTCCGCGATCAATGCCGCTGAGTCCCGCATCCGCGAGGCCGTCCCCATCGCCCGCGTCATCTACCTCGAACCGGACATCTACAGCGAGGCCGAGGCCCTCAAGGGCCCCGACCGCGAGGCGACCCCCGGAGGACCGGCACCGCACCCCGCCGAGCACTGATCACCGCCCCACAGCGGCTCCACGGGCCCGCGTCCCCGCTCGGGGGCGCGGGCCCTTCACTCACCTGATCTCGCTCAGCACGTCCAGCACGGCCCGCTCGTCCGGCGCCGCGATGAGCCGCTCCCGGAACCCGGGGTCCACCAGCCTCCGCGACAACAGCGCCAGGATGCGCAGGTGTTCGTCGCCGGCGGCCGCCTCCGGCACGGAGATCATGAAGACCAGCCTGGCCTTCGTACCGTCCAGCGAGCCCCACTCGACGCCCTCGGCCGACCGTGCGAACCCGACGACAGGCGCGGTCACCGCATCCGTCTTGGCGTGCGGGATCGCGATCTCCTCCCCGAGCCCGGTGGTCCCCTGCTCCTCCCGCCGCAGGGCGGTGGCGACCAGCTCGTCCACGTCCGCCACCTTCCCGGTCCGGGCGAGCAGCTGCGCCAGCTCCCGGATGGCTGCCTCCTTGTCCCGGGCATCGAGGGAGACCTTCACGGTCTGCTCGGTGAGATAGCCGGAGAGCACTTCGCGGTCGGGTTCGGCCGTGAGGTCGACGCCGGCTTCGGCCGCGGGGGCGCTGTGGGATTCGGCCTCGGTGCGAGTCCTGGTCCGGGTGTCGGTCCTGGCGGTCACATGGGCTTCGGTGTCGGCTTCAGCATCCGCGCCAGTGCCGGTGCCAGCGCTAACGCTGGCACCGGAACCAGCACCGGCACCGGGCCGGGCCCCTGCGCCGGTCCTGCCGGTCACATTGGCGTCGGTACCGGAACCAGCACCGGCGTCGGGACCCGCGGCTTTCCGCGTCCCAGTCGATGCTGCCTCCGTGGCGGGCGTCGCACTCGACGAGGCAACGACCCGCTGCGCCACCACGGCACCGACGGCCCCGCCTGCCGCCGCACCGGCTCCCACCCCGATGAGTGCGGGCTCGAGCGGGTCGGCCGTACCTGGCCCGGCGACGCCCGGCCCGGCCACCGCCGCCGCACCCTTGCGCCCGCGCTCACTGATGTCGACGAGCGTGACCGTCGTCAGCGCGGTGACCGCCGTGCCGATCAGCACGGCCAGGAAGAACATCGGTACCCCGCTCACGGCACCCAGGACCGCCACGATCGGTCCACCGTGCGGCACCGCGTCCTCGACCCCGGCGACACCGGCGAACGCACCGGCCACCGCCCCGCCGAGCATGTTGGCCGGAATGACCTGCGCGGGCCGCGCCGCCGCGAACGGGATCGCGCCCTCGGAGATGCCGAAGCAGCCCATGAACAGCGCGGCCAGTCCGGTCTCCCGCTCCTGCTCGGTGTAGAGCCGCTTCCGTATCAGCGTGGCGAGACCCTGCCCCAGCGGCATGACCGGGATCGCGGCCGCGCACATGCCCATGACCGTCTGGTTGCCGGTCGCGATGAGCCCGGCGCCGAACAGGAACGCCGTCTTGTTGACCGGCCCGCCCATGTCGAACGCGATCATGAGTCCCAGGATCGCGCCCAGCAGGATCGCGCTGGTACCGGTCATCCCGCTGAGCCAGTCGGTGAGGTGCTCGAACACCCAGGAGATCGGCTTCCCGATGACGTAGATGAAGAACAGCCCGAGCGCCGTGGTCGCCACGATCGGGATCACGATGATCGGCATGATCGGCTGCACGAACTTCGGGACCTTGACCTTCTTGATCCACAGCACCAGATACCCGGCGAGGAACCCGGTCACGATCGCCCCGATGAACCCGGCGCCCGCCTTCGAGTCGTACAGCGAACCCGTGTTCGCGATCCAGCCACCGATCATGCCGGGCACGAGGGCGGGGCGGTCTCCGATTGCGTAGGCGATGTAGCCGGACAGGATCGGCACCATCAGGGTGAAGCCGATGACGCCGATGTTGTTGATGTCCATCCAGAAGGAGTCCTTCGGGATGACCAGACCGCCCGACGGGTCGGTGTGCCCGCCGAGTGAGAGGGAGATCGCGATCAGCAGACCGCCGACCACCACGAACGGGATCATGTAACTGACACCGTTCATCAGCGCCTTGTAACCGACGCTCCGCTCCTTGCCGCCGCCCGACGCGGATGCGACCGCGGTGGCACCCTCGGTGTGCACCGGTGCCGACCGCACCCGCTCGATCAACCGCTCAGGGTGGCGAATCCCCTCCGCCACCCCCACGGTCAGGACCCGCTTGCCCACGAAACGGCTCAGATCCACGTCCTTGTCCGCGGCGACGATGATGCCGTCCGCGGTGCTGACATCGTTGTCATCCAGGACGTTTTCAGCCCCGATCGATCCCTGTGTCTCCACCTTCATGTCGATGCCGCGGCTCGCGGCGGCCTGCGCGAGCTTCTCCGCGGCCATGTATGTGTGCGCGATGCCGGTGGGGCACGCGGTCACCGCCAGCAGCCTCACCCGCTGCTGCTCGCTGCCGCCGCCCGTGGGGGGAGGTCCGGCCGGACTGGTCACGTCGATCTCCTAACGCCTTTGTCACGCGGAAACGCCGTCCCGGACGCCCCGCAAGATCGATCAGAGGTTCCGATCGCTTCGCATCCTCCCTCACCTGCCCAGGCCGCCCAAGAAGCAAAAGTCCGCTGATGACCTGGTCTGTTGCCGCCTGGTCCTGGTTCGTAGGCATGTCGGCACCGCCACCCGGGCACCCTCGCAGGACAACTGGCGGCACCCCTCCGGTATCCCGGTCGGCCACCCCTGATCGGCCTGATGTATTCGAAGGCGGACTGGGGAGCCCCGTCCGACCGGTGTAGCTTGGGACGGAGCCAGACGTCGCTGCTGATGGCGGTCGGGCGGTCCCACCGCGGACCGACCGAGGGAGAGAGGGCCTCCGACGGACTGCGCTGCGCGCACCGGGCATGCCTGTGTCCTCTTCGGGCACCCCTGTGTCCGCCGCCGCGCAGACCAGCCGTACCCACCTCGCCCCAACCCCGAGGAGCAGCTCGAATGACGACTGTCGAAAACCGACAGGACTTCAAGGTCGCCGACCTCTCCCTGGCCGCCTTCGGCCGCAAGGAGATCACTCTCGCCGAGCACGAGATGCCCGGCCTGATGGCGATCCGCAAGGAGTACGCCGAGACGCAGCCGCTCGCCGGCGCCCGCGTCACCGGCTCCCTGCACATGACCGTGCAGACGGCCGTCCTCATCGAGACCCTCGTCGCCCTGGGCGCCGAGGTCCGCTGGGCGTCCTGCAACATCTTCTCCACCCAGGACCACGCGGCCGCCGCCATCGCCGTCGGCCCGAACGGCACCGTGGACAACCCTCAGGGCGTCCCGGTCTTCGCCTGGAAGGGCGAGACGCTGGAGGAGTACTGGTGGTGCACGGAGCAGGCGCTGACCTGGCCGAACACCCCCACCGGCGGCCCGAACATGATCCTGGACGACGGCGGCGACGCCACCCTCCTCGTCCACAAGGGCGTCGAGTACGAGAAGGCCGGCAAGGTTCCCTCGGTCGACACCGCCGAGAACGAGGAGCACCGGGTCATCCTGGAACTCCTGAACCGCACCATCACCGACGGCTCCCAGAAGTGGACCCAGCTCGCCTCGGAGATCCGCGGCGTGACCGAGGAGACCACGACCGGCGTCCACCGTCTGTACGAGATGCACCGTGACGGCACCCTCCTGTTCCCGGCGATCAACGTGAACGACGCCGTCACCAAGTCGAAGTTCGACAACAAGTACGGCTGCCGCCACTCCCTGATCGACGGCATCAACCGCGCCACCGACGTCCTCATCGGCGGCAAGACCGCGGTCGTCTGCGGCTACGGCGATGTCGGCAAGGGCTGCGCGGAGTCCCTGCGCGGCCAGGGCGCCCGCGTCATCGTCACCGAGATCGACCCGATCTGCGCCCTGCAGGCCGCGATGGACGGCTACCAGGTCACGACGCTGGACGAGGTCGTCGACAAGGCCGACATCTTCGTCACCACGACCGGCAACAAGGACATCATCATGGCCTCGGACATGGCCAAGATGAAGCACCAGGCGATCGTCGGCAACATCGGTCACTTCGACAACGAGATCGACATGGCCGGCCTCGCGCAGATCCCCGGCATCGTCAAGGACGAGGTCAAGCCGCAGGTCCACACCTGGACGTTCCCGGACGGGAAGGTCCTCATCGTGCTGTCCGAGGGCCGCCTGCTGAACCTGGGCAACGCCACCGGCCACCCGTCGTTCGTGATGTCCAACTCGTTCGCGGACCAGACGCTGGCCCAGATCGAGCTGTTCACCAAGCCCGACGAGTACCCGACCGACGTCTACGTGCTGCCCAAGCACCTCGACGAGAAGGTCGCCCGCCTCCACCTGGACGCGCTGGGTGTGAAGCTCACCGAGCTGCGCCCGGAGCAGGCGTCGTACATCGGCGTCGAGGTCGGCGGCCCGTACAAGTCGGACCACTACCGCTACTGAGCCGTCCGGCACAGCAGCAGTCCTCCGAGGCAGGCCCCCGCACCCCCGTGTCGGGGGCCTGCCCCTTTGGCCTTGTGACCCTTCTTCGGCTCTGCTCCCTCGCCCCTGTGACCGTCAGGCCGGACAGCCCGTCAGAACCCAGGACACCCATGCCCCGCGGCCGTTATTCGCTCCACGATCCGCACGATCACACCCCCCTCGCGGAAGAACACTTCCAGTGCGCCCCCGGCCCGTCCGGCTGGCGCTACGTCTCTCAGCTGACCGCCCCCGCGGGCGATCACAGCGGCTCGGTCGACCTCACCCTCGACGAACTCGGCCGCCCCATCCGTCTAGAACTGCACGCCGGCAGCTGGCAGGTGCGCGGTGCAGCACTCGACGGCGTCACCTGGGTCCGCACGGACCCCACCGGGACCCACGCCACGGAAGGCAATGTCCCCGCCCACGCCTTCACCGGCACATCCCCGGCGTTCCTCATCGCCACCACCCGTCTCCTGCGCCTCACCCCCTCCTCATCAGCAACTCGCGTACGCCTCGTGGCCTTCACGGACCCCGTCCTCGCCCCGCGCACCGTGGACCAGTCCTGGACCTTGCTGAAAAGAGAAGCACACGCCACTGACAACGGCCCCCTGACCGTGGAGGAATACCAGGTCACAGCCCTGGACACGGGCGAGCAGCACACGGTGCACATCGCCGGGGACGTGGTCCTCGCAGCCCCCGGCATCGAGCTGGAGGACCTCGAATCGCCGCCGTCGAGATTCCCTGAAACACCGCTCGACTGAACCGACTTCGGCGGCTGCTCGCTCAGGCACCCGACAGGCGGGGCCGCGACCACCCGCCGGATCACACCGGCGGAACGAACCCGGATGCGGGCCTGTCCTCCGGCGGCACGACGGGCGGTGGCCCGGCGGAGAACCTTTCGACCGGCACGTCAGGGCGTTCTACACCGCGAGCCGCCTCGACGCCGTACGAGACAGGCGCCTGAGGAGAGGACGGACCGGCGGGCCGCACCCCCGGATACGGGTGGCCACCCTGCACCCCGAACGCAGGACCGGTCACCACCGCAGGAGACGCCCCGGCGCCGGCCGCAACGCTGCCGAAAGCCCGCCGGGACTCGCGGGCCTGCCGCTCCTGCACCACCGCCGCCAGGTACGCGCCCGGCGGCACATCCTTCGGTGCCGGCGCCCCCGTACGCGCCGCGAGATCGGACGCCAGCCGCTCCGCCATTGCCCAGCCGACCTGCGGATCGAGTTGATGCATCCGCGTCAGGTACTGACGTACGGCAAGCCACAGACCGTCGGGAACCGCCGACAGGTCAAGTTGGGAGAAACGGCCGGCCAGCCAGGGCGGAGGCGGCGGCACGAAGCCGCTGGGCGCCACGGGGATCCGCTCCCGCACGACCAGCGTCCCGGCGAACACGTCACCGAGCCGACGGCCACGCGCCGAGACAAGCGAGGCGATACAGGCCACGACCCCGAACGTCATCAGGATTTCGACCACACCGATCGCACCCCGTACCAGCGCATGCCGGAACCGGATGGGCCCGCCGTCGTCCCGCACCACGCGAAGCCCCACGGCGAGCTTGCCCAGCGACCGCCCGTGGCTGAGCGTCTCCACCGCGATCGGTCCGCCCACCAGGACGAGCAGGAACGTGGCGATCGACAGCGCCATCTCGGCCGCGTCGTCCAGAGAAGCGGAAGCGGCCACCACCGCGACGGTCACGGCGATGTACACGACGACGGCCACGATCAGGTCGATCAGCACGGCCAACCCCCTGCTGGGCAGCCTCGCGGGACGCAACTCAAGCGCCACCGCCTCGCCCGTCACCAGCTCACTCACGTCCGCCGCCCTTCCCCTGCCCTGCCTCGTGAACAGCCAGTCTGCCAAGCTGAGGGCGCATCGCGCCGCAGTAAGACAAGCTGACATCCGACGGACAGCCGACGATCAGCCGAGGAGCAGGCAAACCGATGGACCTCGACGTCTTCGTCACCGCCCACCGAGGCGAGTGGGACCGCCTCGACGCCCTGCTCCGGCGCCAGCGCCGCCTCAACGGCGCCGAGACGGACGAACTTGTCGCCCTCTATCAGCGCACGGCCACTCATCTCTCCCTGATCCAGTCCAGCGCCCCTGACCCACAGCTCACCGGTAGGCTCAGCCAACTCGTGGCACGCGCGCGTAGTGCCGTCACAGGAACCCGCCGCGCTTCTTGGCGCGATGTCACACGCTTCCTCGCATTCGGCTTCCCCGCCGCCGTCTACCGATCGCGCCACTGGTGGGTGCCCACCGCGCTGCTGTCCACCGTCGTCGCGGCCCTCCTGGGCTGGTGGATCGGCACCCATCCCGAGGTGCAGTCCTCCATCGCGGCCCCCAGCGAACTGCGCGAGCTCACCCGCCCCGGCGGCCAGTACGAGACGTACTACTCAAGCCATCCCGCGGCATCCTTCGCCGCCCAGGTCTGGACGAACAACGCACAGGCCGCTGCCACCTGCCTGGTCCTGGGAATCTTTCTGGGCCTGCCGGTCCTCTGGATCCTGTTCCAGAACATGCTCAACCTCGGTGTCGGCGTCGGCCTGATGTCCTCGGCCGGACGCCTGGACACCTTCCTCGGCCTCGTACTCCCGCACGGCCTCCTTGAACTCACGGCCGTCTTCGTCGCCGCCGGCACGGGCCTGCGCCTCGGCTGGACCTTGATCGATCCGGGCCCCCGTTCCCGCCGCACCGCACTGGCAGAGGAAGGTCGAGCCGCCGTCGGCATGGCCATAGGCCTCGCCCTGGTCCTGTTCGTCTCCGGAGCCATAGAAGGTTTCGTGACGCCCTCGGGGCTGCCCACCTGGGCCCGCATAACCATCGGGATCGTCGCAGAACTGACCTTCCTCGCCTACGTCTTTGTCCTGGGCGGACGAGCGGCCCGTGCGGGCGACACGGGCGACGTCGAGGCGGCCGAACGCAGCGCTACGGTGCCGACCGCCGCCTGATGTGCACGGGACCGCGCTGAACTGCTATTGTCTCCTTCGCCCCGCAGGAGCCGTTGACACGGACCGTGTGGGGAGGTAGATTCGAACAGTTGCCTGGAGCTGGGTACATCCCGCTCGGTAGCAGTGAGTGTCTGTCTGCTTCTGGAAATCTCGATTTCGAAGAAGCCCCTTCCCGATGAATCGGAAACAGATGGCCGGTCAATCCGGTCCGAAAGTTCTGATAATGTTGGGAGCACCGGAAAGGGAAACGCGAGAGCGGGAACCTGGAAAGCACCGAGGAAATCGGAACCGGAAACGGTCTGATAGAGTCGGAAACGCAAGACCGAAGGG